>JAPPMC010000102.1 GCA_028819235.1 Bryobacterales bacterium | reverse complement strand
CCGGTTTGCCCATATATAAGGAGCACGAAGGGTTTTGGCGCAAGCACCAGTTAGGAGGACGGCTGCCCGAAAGCGACCCGTACAGGGGACCGGTTTCCCCAGCGCGGCCCGTGGGACCGGCGTCTGCCGCGGGACGCACCGGAGCGCTGCGTTCAGTGCCAGCGTCTGCCGACCTCACCGGATGGACTTGTTGTGGAGGCGCCTGACCCAGGTATGTTTGCGACGCCGCCTCGGCTGCAATCCCCGAACCGGGTCAGTCCTCAGTCCGCCGGGTCTCCGCGCCAACACCGGCAAGGAAGGTGGTCAGGGACTCCTCAAGCGTTCCAGCCAAATCCTTCTCTGTCGGCGCCAAGTCGTGCGATTCCCCGACGTCCCGGTCCAAGTCGAACAGTTCGATCCGGTCGTCCGTCCAGGTCTTGACAAGCTTCCACTTGCCGAGTCGCAGGGCGGACTGGGCCTTGCGTGCGACGGCCTGGTGGAACACGAGGAAGTCTCGCCGTCTCTCCACGGAGTCACGACCCTGCAAGACATGGCGGAGGCTTCCACCGTCGACCGACGCGGGCAGGTCGTCAGGGTAGCCCGCAAGATCAGCCAAGGTCGGCAGGATATCGAGCCCGGTCACGGGCGTGTCGCTGACGCTGCCGGGTGCGACTGCCGGGCCAGCGACGACGAACGGGACGCGGATCCCGCCCTCGTACATTGACCCCTTGGCCCCGCGCAGGGGGCGGTTGCGAGGGACGGGCGGCTCTCCGGCACCGGGCAGAGTCGCCCGCCCTCCGTTGTCCGATAGGAAGATTACGTAAGTGCTCTCGGCCAGCCCTTGGCTGTCGATGCAGTCCAGCAGTTGGCCGACCGCCGCGTCCATGTCCCGCGTCATGGCCGCGAACGGGGGGAAGTAGTGCTTCTTCCCCGGCCCCCAGCTGAGGACCTTCCGCAGGGAGTGCTCACGGTAGAAGATGTCCAGGTGCACCGCGTAGTGGGAGACCTGCAGATAGAAGGGAGCGCCCGAGGCCGCTTGCTCCTTCAGGAAACTGCACGCCCGCCCGGTAATGTGGTCGATCAGCTTGGGATCTTCGCGTGCGGCCGGCCCGCCGGAGCCCCTGCCCCCGCCTGTGCCGTTCCCGGTATAGCCGTCGCTGATGTCGTAGCCGACATCCTCCGGCGTGGGTGTGTCGAAGCGGTGGTCCCACTTGCCGAAGTGTGCCAAGCGGTAGCGGGGATCCGCACGCTTCAGCACTGCCGGTATGTTCAGCTGGTCCCGGTAGGCCAGCGGCCAGGTCGCTTGGTCGCGTTGGTAGATGTGCCGGGCAGGCGTTTGGCCAACTTGTAGACTGCGGCGGGTCGGGCAGCAGAACGGTGCCGGAGCATAGCCCTGAGAGAACGTCATCCCGCGCCGCGCCAGCCGCTCCAGCGAGGGCGTGCGAAGGTAGTCGCTGCGCGAGCCAGGATGACGGGCATCCATCAGCACGGACGATCCGACCCAGCTTTGGTCGTCGCTCAGGATGAGCACGAAGTTGGGTTGTGCCCGGGCATGCGTCGCGAGCACTGCCGCCATGATTGCCGTCAGGACGTGCGTGCTTCGCATCATGTATCCGATCGTACGCAACGCCTAACGGGTAGACTGGTCCCGCGAGGAACGAAATGGACATGACGCGCAGGTTCTTGTTAGCGACGGCAGGGGGTGCGTTCGTTCGCGCAAGGCTGCCCGGCTCCACTGGATTGTTCACCGCGTCCTCGATCAACCACCTTGCCCTAACCGTGCCGGACGTGGCCAAGGCGGGTGACTTCTACGCCCGCGTCCTCGGCACTCGCGTCATCAGCGACATGGGTGAGCGTGGCCAGATGCGCGGCCTCAGACGGAACTATCTCGCGCTGTTCAAGGGAGAGCGCGCTGGCCTCAACCACTTCTCGCCGGGAGTGGACGGCTTGGACGAGCCTGGGGCGGGGCCAGTACTTTCGCGGCATGGATACGAACCCTTCGAGCGAGCGCCGGGCATCTGGGCTGTCCTCGATCCCGACGGCATTCAGAATCATCTGTCCGAGACCATGCGTCGGCAAGATGAGGTCGACGAGGCGTACAAGAAAGATCCGGCGCCGGAGTCCATCCTGCGCGGTGTCGATGTCAACCACGTGGCGCTGCGCGTGAGTGACTTGGGCCGGTCCGTCGAGTGGTACCAAGCCCTGATGGGGCTCAGGGTCGCGCGTCGGAGCGCTTCATCGGCGTTCCTCGGTTTGGGGGGAAACTTCCTGGCTCTCTTCGCTGGACAGCGCGCCGGGACGGCCGATCACTTCTGCTTCTCGATTGAGGACTACGATCCGCAGTCCGTGCGGGACAAGCTCGCAAGGCACGGGATCGAGTCGGTGCAACGCGAGGACCGCATATATTTCAAGGATCTGAATGGCCTGACCGTTCAGGTTTCCGAGGAAGGCCACCAGCCCTGAACCACGTCCATTCGGGCTGTTGCGGCATTCTGAGCGCAGGCCGCCTTGTGCCGGACGACCGGCCCGACCAGACGGCTCTCGAGTGCCTTGAGAGGCGGGCTCCCACGCGGTCGCAACAAGGAGGGATCGACTCGCCCAGTTCGGAACTGTCGCACGACACTCAATGAGCGCCGCCGTGGCGCAGGTCGGACGCTCAGTATTCCTTCTTCATGTCCACGACGTTGCGCAGCTTCTCGCCCGCGCTGAACCTCGCAATGTTCTCCCGGTAGAGCTGTAGCCGCAGTTCGCCCCCTAGCCGGCCTTGGGTCGCGATATGCGGCGTGATGATCGCGTTTTCGAACTTCCACAGCGGATGGCCGTTGGGGAGCGGTTCCGGGTCCGTCACATCTACCCCGGCGCCCGCCAAGTGCTGGCTGTCGAGCGCCCGCACAAGCGCACCCATGTCGTAGAGCTTTCCGCGGGAGACGGCAATGAAGTAGCTCCCGCGGCGCATCATCTCGAACTGCGCCGGTCCCAGCATCCCTTCGCTGGCCGTCGTGTGCGGCGCGCAGACGAAGATGACGTCGGCCTCCGGAACCACTTCATCCAGCCGGTCCGGGTACACCATGCGGTCGAAGCTGGGCCTCGGGGGGAATTCCTCGGGGTCGACGCCGATCACCTCCATCCCAAATGCCTTTGCCCGCCACGCCACGTTCGAGCCAATTCCTCCCGTGCCGATCACCAGGGCGGTCTTGCCCTCCAGCTCCACCAAACCGTAGTTCCCGCCGCGCCAAGTCTCGTTCACGCGGTCCGGAATGAAATGGTTGAGCTTGCGCGTCAGGGCCAGAAGCATGGCAAACGCATGGTCGGCGATTGCGGCGGACGAAAGCGTCTGAGCGTTCGTCATCACGACATCGCTCTCGACGAGCTCGGGGAAGAGGTACGGCTTGACGCCGGCGCTCGTGATCTGGACCCAGCGAAGCTGCTTCGCGGTCCGCACGAGCTGGAGGGTTGGATTACCGATTATGGCGTCGGCATCGGATGCCTCCCTGAGCAGGATGGCGTCCCCATCCCCGCGGTCCGTGACGTGGGTGATCGTCACTCCGGCTGGCTTGGTTCGCTCCAGTTCCTCGACCACTTGTGCGGATTGCCCGATGACAACGACCTTCTGGCCAAGCATGGGCGGTGCGAAGATGCTCGCCGCGGCTAGGAATGCAATCAGTACTCTCATGAAACCTCCGCCATTCATCGTATTCGCACCGTCCTTCCGGGCGCGGACTTGCGGCAGACGCGGACGAGTCTATCGCTATCGCAGTTTGGTACGCGGGGGTGCGCCAGTACGGCGATGCACGACTGGCCCAACAGGACCGCGCTGAGCAAGTGCATTGAGTGGCGGGCTCGGATCTGCCGAACCTCGACGCTTGGCCCACAAGTCCGTCCGGCCCTCGGGGCAACTCGTAGCGCGTCGCGTTCGCTAATCTTTCCCCGCCCCTGTCCAGAGATCTGCCGTGTCCGCAATAGCGAAGAGGCGACAGGCTACGATCGTGCGGACGGGCCGAACTCTTCTGTCGAACCCGACCCTCGGGTTCTCGATTGTGGAGATTGGCGCCGCACCGGATCGCGAGTCGCCCACATCGGCGGCGGTTGACGGAAGCCGTGCCGCACTTGTCGAGAATGCCCACCGATTCGGCGATCCGCCCAAACTTTCTCGTTGTTGTCTTGGACGATGTCCGGTTCGACGACCTAGGGTTTGCTGGCCATCCCTTCGTTCAGACGCCAAGCTTCGATCGTGTCGCAAACGAGGGAGTCCAATTCACGAATGCGTTTGCGGCGATCCCGCTCTGCTCGCCGAACCGCGCCAGCATCCTCACTGGCCAGTACCCTCACTCGCACGGCGTCATCGACAACACGGACCGCAGCCCGCTCTCGCACCAACTCCTCACCTTCCCAAGATTGCTCCGCCGGGTCGGATACGAGACGGCATTCTTTGGCAAGTGGCACATGGGCCTCGACGCTTCGCCACGGCCCGGGTTCGACGAGTGGCTGAGCTTTCGCGGCCAGGGGACGTACTTCGACCCACCGGTCAATGAAAACGGGCAGCGACGAGAGCTGAGAGGATACGCCTCGGACCTCTTCTCGGACCGCGTGGCCGAATTCATTCGTCGTGGGCGAGACCGGCCATTCTTGGCGTATCTCTCGCACAAGGCCGTCCATCCTGAACTGTTTCAAGACGCCGATGGCAGCATCCAACACATCCCGGAGGACGGCGGATTCCGGCCGCCGCAAAGGCTCCGCCGCATGTACGAGGACGAATCCGTGCCCCGCCGCCCGAACACACGCTCGTACGGAGCGGGAAAGCGCGCATTGCAGCGAAGAATACCCGGCGTCCCGCCGCTGGGCCCGGGCACTGGAACGCCTGATCAGGTCGTGCGGGATCGGTTGCGCATTCTCACAGCCGCCGATCAGGCCTTCGCGAATGTACTCTGCGCACTTGAGGAAACCGGGCAGGCGGGGAATACCCTAGTCCTGCTCACCAGCGACCACGGCTACTTCTATGGCGAGCACGGGTTGAATGAGGAGCGCCGCCTAGCCTACGAAGAGAGCATTCGCGTACCGCTTGCCGTGCGTTGGCCGCAGCGCGTCGCTGCCGGTCGCGAGGTGAGTGGCCTTGCTGTCAGCGTCGACATTGCTCCGACTCTGCTGAGATTGGCTGGCGCCGAGCCGCCACCGGACATTCACGGACGCTCCCTCATCCCCTTGCTTGAGGGGCCGACGCCGTCGGACTGGCGACGATCCGTGCTGGTCGAGTACTTTTCGGACTCGGTCTGGCCACGAATGTCGTCCATGGGCTACCAAGCTGTCCGAACCGCCCGCTGGAAGTACATCCGTTACACGGAGCTCGCCGGAATGGACGAGGTATACGACCTGAGGAACGACCCCTATGAACTGCGCAATCTGAACGACGCGCCGGGCATTTCTGCCAAGAGGGCCGAGCTGCAGGCCGAACTGATGCGGTTGCTCGACGGCTCTGACGACAGCTGAACCCCCGGGCATGCCCTTCCGTCGGGACACGGGCTAACGGTGGGCCGTGCGGGGCCCCGAAATGTCGGCGCCCAGCGGACGCGACGTCCCTCAGGAAGGCCAGCAATTCTCGAGCCCCCTGCTCCCGCACGATGCCGCCATCCTCCCACCCTACCGACGGGGGCCCATTGCACACGGGCTCGGTCGGGATCCGCAGAATGCTGGCGAAGTCGACTTGGCCACGGCCGACGGAGCTGAAGTCCCAGGCACGGCCCGTCTGCCCCCGCGCTGTGTCACTCTTCAGGGATTGTTTGACGCTGTGGTGAGCCTTCCCAGAACACTTGCCGCCCGTGCAAGTGAAGGCGCGGGCCCACGGTTCATCCCCCGGGGCCCGCGCTGTTGCGGAGCTGGAACTGCTGTCAGAACCTCAGGGTCAGGCCAAACTGGAACTGCCTCTGATCAGAGGTAGCAGTTTGCACTCTGCCAAAGTTCCGGTTCGACACGTCGCCGTTCGGGTTGTTGAAGTGCGGCGTGTTGGTGAAGTTGAAGGACTCTAGGCGGAATGTGATCGCGGCCTGCTCCCCGAGCTGCGGCACGGGGAACCGCCGGAACACCGAGAAGTCCCAGTTGAACAGGCCCGGCCCGTCGAAAATCTCCCGCCCGGCGTTTCCCAGCGTGTCCTGCTTGGGAATGGCGAACGCATTGGTGGTGAACCACAGGGCGTCTCCGCTCGGGCCGGCAATCTCGCCGATGCGCTCGGGCGTGCCCACCACGTCGGCGCGCTGCTGGTTCCCACCGGCATTGAGGGTGGAGCCAGGCGCGGTGATGGTGAATGGCTCGCCGCTCATGATGCTCACGATGCCCTGCAGCTGCCAGTCGCCCAGGACCCAGCGGCCTGGGCCGGTCTGCAGGAACGGCTTGTTCTTCCCAAAGGGAAGCTCGTAAGAGTAGCTCGAAACCCATACGTGGCGGCGATCCTGATTCATCCGTCCCTTGTTGGTCATGAATGCCCCACGGATCCCGTCCACGCTCAGCCCGCCCGTGTCGTCGCTGAAGTTCAGACCCTTCGCCCAGGTGTAGGCGTTGGTCATCGAGAAACCGTTCGTGAACCGCCTGTCGAGCTTCATCTGAAGCGCGTTGTAGTACGTGTGCGTGCCTATGCGAGTACCCGTGTTCTGCGTGCGCCCCCAGAGCACATTGAGGGGGCGCGAGGCATTGCCCGTGCCCGGCACCTGCGCGGCGTTGTACTCCCAGCGGCTTTGGTTGTTCACGCCATGGTTGCCCACATAGGCAAGGTCCAGCGTGAAGTTCTGCGGTAGCGTTCGCTGAATGGCGAAGTTCCAGCTCTGCACGTACGGTCGCCGCATGTCCGGGTTGACCCAGCCAAAGTTCTGGCGCGCGAACAGGGCGTTCTCGGGCAGGCCCAGATCGATGATCCCGTTGTCGGGAATCGTGAATTCCTGGAACGCAGGGAATCCCTCGGCCATCGCACCGGACGCGACGAACGCATTCGGGGCGACGAAGGAGTTGTTCTGCTTTACCGGGAAGTTCTGCTGCCCCATGATGCGGTTGATGAAGCTAATCCCGAAGCCCGTGCGGATCACGGTTTTTTCGTCAATTCGGTAGGCGATGCCGGCGCGCGGTCCCCACCCGAAGTCATCTCGAATCCCGTTGTTGTCGGGCCGCCCGCCAATGCCGCTGAGCTCGAGCGAATTGGTGAACGGGTTGTAGTTCGAGTACGACCCCGGGAATCGCGGTTTGGAGGCGTTCTCCCGCTCCACGCGAAGGCCCAAATCCACGGTGAGCTTGGGGCTCACCTGCCACTTGTCCTGAATATAGGAGGCGAAGATCAGTTCCCGGCGGGTTGGGAACTGCACGTCGAGGTCGCGCCCGTGGCGACCGGGCTGGTCGAGCAGGAAGGCGGCGAAGGAGTTTGCTATTCCCTGCGTCTGATTGGGACCGTCGCAGTCCGCCCTGCAGGCTGTTTGGCCCCTGTTGAACTCGAACCTGCCCCGTGGGTTGAACGTCTGCGTCTGCAGCAGGTCATTGCGCTCGCGGCGCACCTCGAAGCCGAACCGGATGACGTGGTTGCCCTGAGTTTTCGTGAAATTGTTGACGATCCCGAAGAACGTGACCGAGCGGGCCCACGGCAGAGACGGCGAGAAGCCAACCAGCGGGCGGTCCAGTCCGTTGACTCGGACTTCGGAGAGGCCGCTGGTCCACTCGTTCACGTTGACCCCGGGAATGCCGATCTCTTCAGCCGTGCGCAGGCCGCGGTCCGCATTGATCGCGTCGTTGCGGTTCCGCACGATTCCGAACCGGCCCTCCCACACGAAGGTGGGCGAGAAGATCTGCGAGTACGAGATCATTGGGCTCTGCGTCCGGGCAGGCCCGCTGCCCGAGAACCCGTTGTTTCGCGGGCCGCCGTAGATGCCGCAGTTGGGGCCGTACAGGCCGCAATCCGTTACTACAGCCTTCTGGTAGCTGTAGCGGAAGGTGAGGCGGCCGTTCTGAGTCACGACATAGTCGTACTTCGCATCGAAGGCGTTGATGTCCTTGATGCGAACCACCGGGATTTCCTGGTTCCGCGAGCCGATCGGCCCGGGACGGTTCGGTTCGGGGATGAATCCCACCATCGCGCTGGCGATCGGGCTGATGCGGGTAGCAGGCAGCCGGTTGTTCGCGAACGCCGTCCGGCCGCCGCCGTTGGCATCGCCGGTCAGCGGATCGTAGACCGTGGCGGACTCGCCGGAGAAATCACCAGAGCGGAACGGGACTGTCGGGATCCTGTCCTGTTCGACCTGGCCGAGGTGGTCGCGGCTGCCCTGATAGTCGCCAAAGATGAACATCTTGTTTTTCACGATCGGTCCGCCCGCTGTGAAGCCGAACTGGTTGTAGACGGTGTGGGCCTTGGTGTTAGCGAACACCTGGCGGGCCTGCGCATTCTCGTTCCTGTGGAATGCGAAGACGCTGCCGTGGAATTCGTTAGTTCCTGACCGCAGAGTGACGTTGACCACGGATCCGCCTGCGTTGCCGAATTCCGGGTCGAAGTTCGACGTGGAGATGTCAACCGTCTGGATCGCCTCGGCGGGCGGCACGAGCGCGGTCAGGTTGCCGTTGTCGATCTTGTTCTCGATGCCCTCGATCTGAAAGTTGTTGTACTGACGCCCCTGTCCGTTGACGCGGACCGCCAGCGAGTCTTGCGAGTTGTAGAACTGCGAGTGCGGCCTTCTCAGCCGGCCAACACCTGGCACCAGTGTCATTAGCCCCTGATAGTTGCGGTTGAACAGCAGCGGCAGCTGCTGCAATTGCCGCGTCTCGATCTTCACACTGGTGTCGGCCCGGTCGGTCTGCAAGACCGGGGCCGCGCCCGTGACGGTGACCGTCTCTGTCACCGCACCCGGCGTGAGTTCCAGGTTGATCCGGATGGTCGTGTTCGGAGTGAGGCCGATGTCACCTCGTACGGCGGTGTTGAACCCGTCCAAGGACACCTCTACCTGATACGTGCCCGGATCAAGGTTCGGGAACACATACAGTCCGCTCTCGTTGGTCTCACCCTCACGGGCGACACTCGTGTTCGTCTCGGTCAGGATCACGGACGCGCCGGGGATGACTCCACCGGTCGGATCTGTGATGGTTCCGAGAATCTGGCCCTTCAGGACCTGTGCGTCGGCGTCGGGTGCGGCGACGGCCGCAAACAGAGCCAGCGCTAGGAAGTGCGCCAGATGGCGCACAGGCTTAGTTTTCAATTTGTTACCCCCTTGCCCAATTGGCTGGCCCCTGCCAGCCCACTGCTATTTTATTGCACTCCAGCGCCGAAGTCCAAAATTCGCGCAGCATCCGCGTGCGCGCCTCGAGGGCGAGCCCGGCTGGCCTCACGAGTTCCGCACCACTGCTTCGCGACCGTGCTCGACCGGGACGGCGGCGGTCCGTTCGAAGGCGCTGGACGGCGGACTGTAAGCGCGTGACAATCGTACGGTGGCGGGTGCTGGAGACACGCACATGACTTCAGCGCTGATCGAACTTGCCCTCTGGGTTGTTGCCTGCGGGGTGGCGGGGACCCTCGCCGTGAAGGTTGCGCCCGGCCGTGGTGCTTGGCTGGTATTGCTCGCCACCGCCGCGGTTGCAGCAACGGCAGCGGCCCTGCTGAGACCGCCGGAGCCGCGGCATGCCCCGCGGCGCCCGCTAGAGCTCCGGGACGGATTGGTGTCCGATGACCGGGGATACGTGACATCGGACGCCTGCCTGCCGTGCCATCCACGCGAGCACGCCACGTGGAAGGCCGGCTATCACAGGACCATGACCCAAGTCGCCAGACCGGAATCCGTGCTGGGAGATTTCGACGACCTGACGCTCTACTTCGATGGCCGGGAATACCGACTGCAATGTCAGGGCCCCGAATACTCGGTCGAACTGCCGGAACCTGACATGGTCGACCGCGCAATGGCAATCGCCGAATCGGGAGACATGCGCGCTGCGCAGGAGTTTGCAGCCTCGATCCCGAGAGTGGAGAGGCCGATCACCCTTACGACGGGCTCCCACCACTACCAGCTGTACTGGTATCCCAACGGAAACGGTCGTGAGCTGTACATGCTTCCCTTTGCGTACCTGATCGAAGACCGGCGCTGGGTGCCGCGCGTATCAGTCTTTCTGACCCCCCCAAACCTTCGCGAACCAAGGAAAGCATGGAACCGGGACTGCCTGCCGTGTCACTCAACCGGGGGCCGCCCCCTGTATCAGGCGGGCGGCGGTGGGCGGCCGGACTCGCAATTGGCGGAGGCCGGAATCGCATGCGAGGCCTGCCACGGCCCGTCGGCCGAGCACGCTCGCCAGAACCGGAATCCGCTGAAACGTTACTGGCACTACCTGACCGAGACCCCAGATGACAGCGTGACCCAGCCACGCTCGCTTGACGGCGACGGAGCGAGCCAAGTGTGCGGGCAGTGCCACTCACTCAACACGCAATACAACGGCGAGGACTGGGCACGCTCGCTCGTGGACGGGTCGCCGTACCGGCCCGGCGAGGATCTGGCCCAGTCGACTTACGTGGTCCAACCGGACACCTTGGACCGCTCGCCCCTGATGCAGACGTTCGTCGAGGAACGCCCGGGGACGCTCGCCGAGTGGTTCTGGCCGGACGGAGAGATCCGGGTCGTCGGGCGCGAGTACAACGGGCTTGTGGAATCCCCGTGCTCGAAGGGGGGCGAATTCTCGTGCCTCTCCTGCCACTCGATCCACGACGCGCCCCCCACCGATCGACTCAAGGACGGCATGCGGGGGGATGCCGCCTGCACGCAGTGCCACGCCCAAGTGGCGGAGGCGCGAAGCGACCACACCCACCACACCCTTGAATCGGAAGGCAGCCGGTGCATGAACTGCCATTTGCCGCACACCAGCTACGGGCTGCTGAAGGCCTCCAGATCCCATAAAGTCACGAGTCCGGCAGTTTCTGCCGAGCTTCTCACTGGTCGCCCCAATGCATGCAACCTCTGCCACTTGGACCGCACCCTGGAATGGTCGGCCGGGTGGCTGCAGCGTTGGTATGGCATCGAAGCGCCTTCCCTGAACTTGGCACAGCGGAGCATTGCAGCGGCTCCCACGTGGCTCTTGCGGGGAGACGCGGGGCTCCGAGCGCTGGCTGCATGGCACTTCTCTTGGGAGCCGGCCTTGCGCGCGTCAGGCTCGGACTGGCAGCTTCCGTTGCTGTCCCCATTGCTCGACGATCCCTATGACGCGGTACGCTACATTGCCGCTCGCTCGGTGAGGCAACTTGGGGGTTTGGATGACAGTTCCCACGATTTCCTCGATCCCCCACGTCAGCGGCAAGCGGCGGCGGAACGGCTCCTGAGAAACCGGGCGCCCCGGGCCGGGCGCCTGCCAGACGGTCTGTTCACCGAGTCGAGAGCAGTGGATCTGGGGGTGGTCCAGGAGCTGACGAGGCAGCGGGATGATCGCCCCGTGTATCTGGTGGAATAGCGGAGACGAAGCGGCCCCTTATGGCAATGTCACAGGCAGGCAAGACCCTTGCCCGGAACCACATCCGGTTCGGGTGGCTGATGCTCGCGGCATTCGCAACCATCGGCGTCGCACTTGAAGCCTTCCACGGTTTCAAGACCGACTGGTACTTGGAGGAGGCGTACGAGACCCGTCGCTTGCTCTTCACGCTCGGTCACGCACACGGGGCGCTGCTGTCGATCGTGAATGTGCTGTTCGGAGTCGCAGCGCTAGCGACAGGCGGGAAGGCTTCCAGCTTGCTGCTGGCCTCGCGCTTGCTGACGATCGCCACGGTGTTGCTTCCTTCCGGATTCTTGATCGGAGGGTTTGGGATTCGCGGGACTGACCCCGGAATCGGAATTTATCTGGTCCCGGTCGGCGCGGTTTGCGCAGTGGCTGCGTTCTTGGCACTGGGAATAGGGGCCAAGCAGCGACGACAGGCCAATGGCGCGAGATTACCACGGAAGTAGACCGCGCACCAGAAGCGTGGCACTGCTGGGCGTCGCCATGTAGTCGCCATGTAAGAAGTGTCAATCCCTGACCGGCGAGGCAGTTCCGCTGGTGATGGGTCGGACGCTGCCTGGGCGAGGGCGGAAACGTCCTTGTTGGGAATGGAACGGCCGGATGCCTCGCGGGCTAGGTCGAAGAGGTTCTGACCGTCCTCGTGGGCGATTGGTCGCTTGCTCGGCGGCTCGCCGCCAAATGGCCGAGGGGCAGAGAACAATCCGCCCGAGGCTAATCGGCGTATCCAGCGGCGAGCAGGTGCGGCAGGCTACTAGATCGTCCCTGCCGATCTTCAAGCGCTGTGTGACACGCCTTCGAGTCTGAATCTCGGGGTGGCAGACGTGGTTCACGTCTCTATGACTTCCCAGCGGCCCTTCTTGGTGGGTCCGACATGCCGGATGCGGCCTGCCTTCCGGAGCTTGTCAAGGTGGTACTTGACCCCCGCCGGCGTAACTCGGACGTGCGTAGCCAGATCGTCCCGAGTCAGGGTCGGGTTGTCTCGCAGGAGAGCGACGATCCGTTCACTAGTAGGCGTCGAATCTGTGCTGGCAATGGTTTCTTGGGTAGTCCCGGATGGCGGACCACCACTTTCTTGGGTAGTTCCGGCGAGTTCTTGGGTAGTGTTGGGGACGGGCGCACCAGTTTGTTGGGTAGTCGCCCGAGGATTGCTCTGGGTTGCGAGGTGAAGGTCCCGACCTGAGCGGTGCGGGCTCCTTCGGCTGCCGGGCCGCCAGATCCTCGTCAGGAAGCCCGCGCCCACGTCGAACTCGGGCTCCGGCAGGCCAACCTCGGCGCAGCGCCGGATCATGTCCACAGTCCCGGTTCCCATTTTCTCGATGTAGCGCAGCAGGTACATCGATTCCGCGATCAGCGGATTGCCGGGAAGCGACTGGTGTGCGACACGCAGCTTCTCCACGGTTAGCGGTGGTGGCAGGTGACCGGAATTCAAGATCTCCAGCCGATCCGCGAACAGCATGATCTGGACGCTGCTGTTGTCGGTGTAGTCCCGGTGCGCTACGGCATTGACGACGGCCTCCGTGACTACCTCCTTGGGGATCTCGTAGGCGACGGGCGCTTGTACGCTATTCGCCCTCGTACCAACCGCACGCGCGATCTTGCCCAAGACGAAGTCGACCGCCTGGTCCACCAACTTGAAGACTGTTCCCTTGTACACCTGATAAGACGGGATCGGCTTAGATACTTCAGTCCCGTGGAAGTGCGCGCATTTGACTTCGGAGGAGATCAGGAATCGCTGAGGGGCTCGGCCGAATAGCAGGACAGCCGCGTTGGTAAGCCGTCCCCTACTCAAGAGGTTCAGGTGCCTGAGCAGGTCTGCAGGGGGAGTCTCAGGCGGCAGCGGTAGCTGCCGAGTCCTTCGAGCAATGCGGATGAAGCGGTACATTCCATCGACGTCCAAGTCGTCAAGGGTTGCCCCCGAGCAATGGGCTGCGTCGAATGGCCCGAAGCGCAACAGCTCCCTTGCTTGGAGATAGTGCACGAGCGCGGCGTAGAGCCCGGCCACCAACTCTGCGAGCGTCGCAAAGCGCCTCCTCACCAACCCGGCCTGCGCCCTTCCAACGAGAGTGAGCATCTTCGGGTGCCGGTCACGCTGTCGGGCACTCTTCACGAAAATGAGCCGGTGTTTGTTCGCCTTCGTGGCCCGGTCAAACTCACGCTCGGTAGGCGAGACTCCTTGCTCGTCCTCAAATCCGTATTCCTTTCCGAGAATGCCCACGTAGATGTCGCAGCGCACGACTTCGTCCAGGTAGACTTCATCGGGCCGGCGATCGGACGCTGGCACATCCTCGAAGAGAAAGACCTCGAAGAAGCGCCGCATGAGTGGGTCGCCTCGCAGGTAGTCGCGCAGTTGAGCCCGCTCGCGCGCGAACTCGCGCTGTACGCTGCTGATGAAGATGCGGATCGGGGTCACCCGCCCGTTGCCTCCTTCGCAATGAATTGTGGGATCGCTGGGTGGAACCAAGCGCTTAGCGGTTGCCGCATCACGCCCTGCCCAGTAGTGCGGGTCATCTCGAGACGGAGCCCGCGAGCGGTTTCTTGGGCGTCACTGTCTGAGGAGACGGCGGTCATGGCGCGCTATTCGGACAGGGGCGGGGCGTTCGATTGCAGCCAATCGACCAAGGCTGGCGGAATTCCCTCGTTCGACCTTAGAGTGTAGGTCCAAGACCACACGGTTGCGCCGCCTCCGCACGGCCGCCCGGTCGTTGGCGGCCCGAAGCCACTAGTGTCCGATCCCCGCTCAGCGAAGAATCCTTGCCAGTCGACTGCCTCCGTTTCCCACGCACGCTGGCCAGCGCTTGTCTCCCTGCCATTCTTGGCCTGTTCATATCCCGGATTGCCTCAAAGGTCGGCTTGGGCTATCACGTCCTCGACTATGAGCGCAGTGTTCCACCGAATCGAATGACGCGCCACGAGGGCCCGACTCCCACCGCGATGATCTTGTCGTTCGCTAGGATCGCCAAGGCAGCGCAGACTGGGCCAGGTCAGACGGAACCTTGAAGGAGGATACATCTCGGGCGAGGTCCGGGCGCACGAACTGCTAGCTCTGCAACAGTCGGGGTCGATTCCCCCGGATAGCGCTTCAGACTGCCTTGGAAGTGAAACCCGCTTCCGGCTTGCTTCGGAATCTCTTTCTGGGAGACAGGGCAGACACTGCGAGGTTAGGATTGGACCGTGACGGATCGGCACGGCAGGCGCAGGTTCCTGCACGGGCTCGGCGCCAGCATTGCCCTCCCGATGCTGGAGCGCTTCGCGGTCCGGCGATCCACGGCAGCGACCCCGCCTTCCGGACCCCTGCAGCGTTTGGTGTGCGCAGGGACCTATCTCGGCTTCTACCAGCCTCATTTCTTCCCGAGCCAAGTGGGCCAACGGTATGGGTTTCCGCCCGCCCTTGGACCGCTGGAGGGTTTCCGCGAGAGGCTGACGATCCTGTCCGGCCTCGATCACCGCGGTCGGAACGGTCACCACGGCTGGAAGGCTTGGCTCAGCGGCTCGGTTGGCGGGGGTGTGTCGTTCGACCAGGTGGTCGCCGGGCATGTCGGAGATCGGACGCGTTTCGATTCTCTCCAAGTCACTTGCGGGAATCCCCCCGACGAGGCTCGACTGAGCTTCACCCCAGAGGGCGTCGCCCTGCCGATGATCGGTCGTCCAAGCGTTCTGTACGCGAAGCTGTTCCGATCCGGCGCCGACACGCAGCGGGTACGGTACCTGCTGGCCACCAACCGTAGCGTGCTCGATGGGGCCGTCGCCGAAGCGCGCGCCCTCGAGCAGGGGTCCGGGTCGCATGACCGTCAGAAACTCGGGGAGTACTTTGCCGCGGTCCGATCGGTCGAGAGGCGTCTCGGCAAGCAGGCAATGTGGCTCGACCGCCCCGTGCCAGAGGTCGACTACTCGCTGCCCGAGTTTGATCCGGTTGCCCCCAATCTTGCTCTCGAGTGCGAATCGATCATGTACGACCTGATCGGCTTGGCGCTCGCGACGGATTCGACGCGTGTAGTGAGCTTCACGATCCCCGGCTGGAGCCAAGTCTTCAGCATCGGTGGCCGCAACCTCAGCGCGGGGTATCACGGCTTGTCGCATCACGGCAACGATCCGCAGCGCATCGCAGACTACACCCTCGTCGGAATCGAGCACTCAAGGCGCCTAGCTGGGTTGCTGAGAACTTTGGACAGGGCAACCGACGGGCAGGGTCGCCCGCTCCTCGACACGACTGCCGTGCTGTTCGGCAGCGGCATGGGCGACGCCAACACACACGACAACAGCAACCTGCCTACGGTGGTGGCCGGTGGCGCGTTCCGTCACGGCCGGCATCAGCATTATGATCGCAACGCAGCTGCCACGCGCCTGCTGGGCGACCTGTTCGTCACGCTGATGCAAGGCTTCGGAATGGAGGTCGAGCGCTTCGCGGGAGCGCGCTCCGGGCTGGCCGAGGACTTGGCGTGATCAGGTTGCTGGGCCGGGCCCGGCTTCGCGTGCTCACGGTTGCCCTGCTTGGAGTTGGCCTTGTCCGAGGCGAGCCCGTACCCACTGCGGTGGGTGATTTCTTGAGCCACTACTGTGCGGGTTGCCACTCGGTCGCCCAGCCGCCGAACGGAGTGCGTCTCCCGCCGGACGAGATCGAGTGGCGAGACCGCGGGCAGGCGAGGGTCTGGGAGAGGGTCCAGGTGGCCTTGGCCACGTCGGGGATGCCGCCAGCAGGGGCGCCCCAGCCCGACTCGGGCGAGCGGGCGAGAACGGCCTCGTGGGTTGAGGCACAGTTGTTGGCGCATTCCGGCCCGGCAGCGTCGATTCCCCGCCGCCTGAACCGAGCCGAGTATCGCAACACGATTCGAGCACTGTTCGACATGCCCGAATTCGAGCTGCCCGCATCTTTCCCTGCCGACAGTTCCGGCGACGGATTCGACAACCTCGCTCACGGCCTGACGGTGTCTGGCCCACTGCTGGCCGAATACGTCGCACTTGCGGCGCGGGTCGCGGACGAGGTGCTGCCGCCCAAAGCACCGCCGGAGAGCGCTCCCCGGAAATCCTATGCCCTTTCTCCGACCGCGTTCGATTCCAGCGCGGGGCGCGCGGTAGCGGACCGTGCCTTTCGGATCGTGTCGTCGCGAAACATGGCCAGCGCCGCCGCCTGGCCGTCGCGGTTCGAGGCCGCACACAGCGGCGTGTACCGCGTCACAGTCCGCGCGTCCGTGTTCCAGAGCGAGGGAATGTTCTACGCGCCTAGGGAGAAAGGAGTCCGATTGGGGCTTTACGCCCGTCCCAAGACAGGGCAGTTCTACGCTCCGTTCGGGGACCTGCGAAAGGTCGCCGAGTTCAGCCTGCCTGCCGGCAATCACGCGCCAGCGCATCTTTCCGCAGAGGTGGAGCTCTACGCTGGCGAATTGTTCGGGATTCGCTGGGAGGATGGCCCGGCGTATTCCGATCCGCCCCGCAGGGACTACTCGCATCGTTTCCTAGCGGACCGACTCACGAGGGACCGCCTGTACTACGCGGCGATGCTTGAGTTCGGCGGGGGGCCTCGCGGGACCACGCAGGAGCAGGTCTACGAGGCCACGCGCGCACTGATGGAGAGCGGCACGTTGGACCTCTCGGACCCTCGACTGGACGGGCTGCCTGAGGTGTGGGGCGGGGGCTTGTCCGACGCTCCGCACAATTGGATCAAAGCGTTCGTTCACGAAGAGATGATGCGATTCGGCCCGGCAGTGGACGTTTCAGGGATCGAGGTCGTCGGGCCGGTGCGCCTAGTCGAGGACGCGGCGGCGAGGGCGCGCCGGGCCCGCGCCGAAGCCTTCGCGGCGGGCCCAGGCCCTGAAGCGACCGCCCGCGAGCGAGCCGTGCTCGTGCTCGGCCGCTTTCTCGCGGCCGCGTTTCGCAGGCCAGCCACGTCCGGTCAGGTACGGGCTTACGCGGACCTGGCACTGCAGCACGTCCTAGAGACCCCTGGGGCGCGTCTCGAGGACGGCCTGCGTTTGGCCGTTCGCCAAGCGTTAGTGTCGCCACGATTCCTGTACCGTGGCCTGCGGCCCGGGCCCCTGGACCAGTTCGACTTTGCCTCCCGCCTGAGCTACTTCCTGACATCCGCGCCGCCCGACGAGCCCCTGCTGGCACTGGCGAACAGGGGCGCTCTGGCAGGTTCAGCCGTGCTCGCTGGGGAGGTCGACCGTCTGCTCGCGAGCAAGCTCAGCGACAACTTTGTGCGCAGTTTCGCGGGTCAGTGGCTGTCGACGCGCACCCTGAAAGGGATCATGCCCGATCCGCGTCTCCTTAAGTTCTACGACCCCGACCGGGAGGCGCTAGTGGCAGAGGCGGAGATGTTCTTTGCCGAAATCCTGCGCAAGAACCTGCCGGTCGAAACATTCATCGAGCCCGGGTTCAGCTATCGCAGCGCGCGCCACAACAAGATCTATGGCACGGCATTGGAAGGCAACCAGATGCGGCGGGTGACGCTGCAGCCGGGCGACCGCCACGCGGGTCTGTTGGGCATGGCGGCGGTGATGATGGCGACCGCGAACGGCGTCGACACGAATCCCGTCCCTCGCGGCGTGTGGGTATTGGAGAACATCCTAGGTCGGCCTCCCGGAGAGCCGCCGCCCAGTGTGCCCGCCATCGCTCCCGACACCAGAGGTGCCCCGTCGATTCTCGCCCAGCTCGCCTCCCACCGTGCGGACCCGGCCTGCGCGAGCTGCCACAGTGAGATTGACCCCCTCGGAACAGTGCTTGAGAACTTTGACCCGGTCGGGCGCTGGCGGGAACGCTATCCCGTCTACATGCAGCCTGCTGACGGAGAGGCACCGCTCGAAGAGGACTTCTACTCGACAGAAGGCAAGGGCGTCATCCCAGGTCCGCCCGTGGTCACGGTCGGAATCCTGTCGGATGGCACGCGCCTCGAGAGCGTGGCGGACCTGAGACGGCTCGTCCTCACGCGAGCGGATGAGTTCGCGGCGTGCTTGGCGGAGAAGCTGTTGGCTTATGGCACGGGCCGCGCTCCGGGATTTGCAGACCGGCGGGTGGCACAGCGCATCGCGCGCGACGCCGTTGCTCGCGGCGCTGGCTTTCGGGATCTGCTGGTTGCTGTCGTTCAGTCGGAAGCTTTCTCGCTGCGCTGATCGGCGCTTCGCATCGTGGCGCACGCTCAGAGGTGCCGGTGCTGCCCGGCACTGGAAGTTAACGGTTTCTTGACGCTTCAAGCGTCCTCACCTTGCCTCTTCAACCGTAGGGCTGCTACTCTCTCGGCAAGCCAGCTTCACAATCAGCCGAACAGAGGATTCGTCAACCTGCTGCGAAGTGGAGCATTGAATGCACTCAGATTCCAAGCAAGCAGACACACCGAACACAAGCTGCGTCAGTTCAACATGGCCGTGTACAATACGCATATCCAAGGAAGCCTTCTAGTTGGACAAGCAAATGTCCTACAGTGCCCATGCAGACGTCTATGCTCGCACTTCTAACAAAACTTCTCAGTGCCCCAATCCGTCGCTCAGTCACTCCACTTCTAGTAGCAATCTGCATCATTGGGAGTACCACATCGATCTATGGACAACAGCAGTTTGGTGGACTCCGGGTCGTCGTCACAGACCAAACCGGGGCCGGAATACCTGATGCCGAGATTGAACTAGACAGTTCTGCACTCATTCGCGCGGTGAAGGGAAGGACGAACGCAGAGGGGCTGATGATCGCGGCTACCCTGCCCTCAGGAATCTACCGGATCACCGTCAGGTCACCTGAATTCCAAGACGCTGACAGAGGGGATGTCGTAGTTCAGATCGGAAGAACCTTCTCGGTTGAATTCGAACTTGAAGTAGGCCAAGTTGAAACCGCGATTGTTGTAGAATCTCGCGCTGCTGTGATTGACACGTACGTAAACGTTCGAGCGGGCAGTGGCGGTGCTAGGTAGGCTGTTGAAATTCACGA
>JAPPMC010000234.1 GCA_028819235.1 Bryobacterales bacterium | reverse complement strand
TGGGGGAGCAGAAGCAGGCTATCATCCACCAAGCGGTCACGGGACAGGTCGATGTCCGGACCGGCCAGCCCTATCCGACCTACAAGGACTCTGGGGTGGACTGGCTGGGCGAGGTGCCTGAGCATTGGAGTATGCGTCGAAACCGATGGTTGTTTCGTGAGCGCAACGAGACGGGATTCGGCTCACTGTCCATTTTGGAGGTATCCCTTCACGAAGGTGTTCGTATCCGGAACATGAAGAGTGGCCAACGCAAACAGCAGATAGTGGACAGGAATCAGTACAAGCGAGCCAAGGGTAACGACATTGCGTACAACACGATGCGCATGTGGCAAGGGGCTGTTGGTGTCGTCCCGGTTGACGGCTTGGTGAGTCCTGCGTATGTGGTCCTGGCTCCGGTCGAACGCATGGAATCCGGGTTTTTTGGACATCTGTTCCGAACTGAAGCCTACAAGAACGCTGTGAAGACGTTCTCGCGGGGGATCGTCGCGGATCGTGACCGGCTGTATTGGGACGGATTCAAGCGTATTGCATCGCCTGTTCCGCCACTAGACGAGCAGACTGCTATCGTGCGCTTCCTTCACGACGTCGGACAGCGAATCCGTCGCTCAATCCACTCTGCACGCAGGCATGTCGAGTTGGTTAGCGAATACCGCACCCGCCTCATCGCCGATCTGGTCACAGGCAAGCTGGATGTCGGGGAAGCGGAGACCAAGCTTCCGAGGGTGGATGCGGTCGCAGGCTGAGAACGAGGCGGTACAATTGAAACCAAATCGGATTCCCATACCACCCACCACGCCAGAACGAAGGAGGCCATTCAATGAAGATCTGGAACATCTGCCGGGCTGTTGAGCGGGTCCGCGGAAGGGCGAGCGCGGCTTGGGTCTTCTCGGGTAGGCGGATTCCGCTCTTCGCACCCTACGAAGACTTGGCCAGCAGTGCCACCATCAAAGAGTTCGTAGGGTAGTTTCCGGACGTCGACGAGGGACAGATTCGCGCCGTACTCGAACACGAGGTGAAGGCGCTGAGAACGACGGTAGCCCGTTGAAGCTCCTGTTCGACCACGGCACTCCCGCACTGTTGCGAAGACACCTGTCGCGGTACACGGTGGACCCATTGGCAGAGAAGGGCAGATCCGAGCAGGTCAACCGCGTGTGTCACAATCTCGCGGAGCGCGAGGGCCAAGAGGTCGTGCTGACGACCGACCAGAACCTGCCCCACCAAAAGATCTGGCCCGGCAGCGAGTGGGCGTCGTCGTGCGGCTGTCGAAGGAGTGGTCCGCGGTTCGGCTCCGCACCGGAGAGATCGCCCCGGCCATTGAGGTGTTGGACAAAGGGCAAGCCGTCGAGATTCGCATCCGCCCCAAGTGGCGTTACGACCGCGGTCAACGAAGTAGGCTTCGAACGCCCCATCTCGGCCAGATCCATGAGAATTGGATCCCTTACTTGCTGATGAGACTCGTACCGACGGCACGGCTTCTTGTGGGTCGCTGGCCCGATCTCCTCGTAGGTCCCGCCGCTTACCACGCTCGTCCACTTCCCGTAGTCAAATGCTCGTGTTGTGCGCCCGCCATGGACCCTGAAAGTCCGTCTGAGTAATCCACGTCACCAGATCGAGGGCACACCGCGCCACTACCCCTCACTCGTCTTTGTAGGATCGGAAGGCCGAGAGTCTGGGATGCGCGTCCAGAGGGGATCCTTCCGTGGGCCCGCGTCGAGCCACGCTTGCAGCTCTTCGTGAGACATGTCCTTGATCTCGGCGCTGATTCGGTCGCGGGCCTCGCGCATGAATTTCACGCAGTCAAATCGTTTAGGTTTGGCATCACTCACCATTGTCCAGCTCCTTCGGAGTGCGAATGTCCGGCGCGGGGTGCCCCATCGCCCGATTTACCTCCTTGAATGCTCGGATACGCCGCAGGTTCACCATGGGCCGAAAGTTCCAGCTTTCCAGAACTGCGGCACGCGCTTCGGTTGCCGTAGCTCCAGCGCCTTACCTCGCGGCTCCGCTTCACGCAGTCGAATACTCTCGCTGTGCGCCCACTCTGGATTCTAGACCTCCGTCTGAGTACTCCAAGTCGCCGGACGGAGGGCAGACCGCTACCCTAATCCTGACGCGCTCTTGCTCGATCGGAAGGTCGAGACCGCGGAATGCGTGAGAAGAATGGGTCCCGCTGTGCCGCCGCGTCAAGCCACTGCCGCAGCTCTTCGGAGGACATGTCCTTGATCTCTGCGCTGATCTGGTCCCGGACCTGGCGCGTCCACTTCACACAGTCAAACGGTTCGGCTCCGTGGTCACTCGTCATTGTCCAGCTCCTTCGGGGTGCGGATTTCCAGCGATGGGTGCCCCATCGCCCGGTTTACCGCGTTGAATGCTAGGATCCGCCGCAGGTTCACCATGTGTCGAAAGTTCCAGCTAACCAAGACGTCCACCCCCGCAACGGTTGCCATTGCGATGTGTAGGGCGTCGGCACGCGATGTCTCGGTAAGCACCCCGTCCTCAATATACCGCTGAGCCAGACTCTCCGCATCGTCCGTGGACTCGATCCACTCCAGTTCCTCGGCGTTGAGTAACGACAGTACATCTCGAACCGCTTGCGGTGCTCGAGCTAGCTCCTCGGTCGTGATTCCCGACACCACCAGTGTCAATTCGCCCCGTGAACAGCGGTCGATCAGGCGGCGCGACGCCTCGCGAAACCCGTCGTCCTCGCAACCACTGATCACCGAGGTATCTGCGTACACGCGGAGCTTTCGGTGTGTCGGTGCCATTTGGCGAGCCAGCAGACCACCCAGCAAGCCATCCGCCTCTCGCTCGACGGACGCAATGTCCGCGCTGATCTCCTCGAGGGTCCGCATCGGCTTCGGCTTGTAGAAGTAGCGGTTGAAGCTGATCTCATAGCCGATCTTCACTGTCTTCGGGACATACCAAGCGTCCTCGGCATACGGAAGCACTTCGCGCCGCAGGAAGCCCTCGATCCCACCCGCCTCGACCAAGGCGATTTGCTCTGTGTCCCGGAGCTGTGTGTCCGGTTCATACTCGACCACACGCGGTCTACGTCCCTCACGATCTTGAAACCGCCCCTGGATCGGGTCGGCGACCGCAGAACGCGGAAGAACCTTCCTGACGACCGGCTGCGCGTTTTCGTCGCGCTCCGCCAGCCCGCCCTCAAGCAACCGCCTCCGCTTCAACGTCACAGTCGCCCGCCCACCCCGCGCCCGCAACTCCCGCTTCACGGCTTCCTTAAACGCGGAGAAGTCTCGGTGCGGCCCGGAGCCCTCTCTGAGAGCAACGGCATGAACGGCGTCACTGAGCGCCGAGTCACGCGCCCCAACACAGTCGGCATGGAACAGATCCAGCCGTTCCTTCGACAGATCGACCCTGAGCCGGAGCGGACGCTCAACCGTCACCTTCCAGTATCCGAACGACTCGTTTTCGAAGACCTTGCTCTCCTCGCTTTCCTCGAAGGCCTGAAAAGTCCGGCAGATCCTGTCGATGTCGTCCGGCCCGAGTTCGCAATTCTTCTTTCCAAGGTTCTTCCTGAGTGGGCGATACCACTTCGTGGCGTCGATCAACTGCACCTTGCCTTTGCGAATCTCGGACTTGCGGTTCGTAAGCACCCATACGTAGGTGGCGATCCCGGTGTTGTAGAACATGTTGAGTGGCAGCGCGACGATTCCCTCCAACCAGTCGTTCTCGATCATCCAGCGGCGAATGTTGCTCTCCCCTTGCCCTGCGGAGCCGGTAAACAGCGAACTCCCGTTGTGGACTTCGGCAATTCGGCTTCCGAGCTTGCTCCGCCGCTTCATCTTGGAGAGCTTGTTGGCCAAGAACAGCATTTGGCCGTCGCTCGAGCGAGTGACCAACGAATACTCGGGATCGCCCGCGTGTTCGATCACGAATCGGTGATCTCGCATCTCCTTCTTGCCGCCCATCCGCGCCAAGTCAGTCTTCCAACTCTTCCCGTACGGGGGATTCGAGAGCATGAAGTCGAACTCGCGCGACGGGAATGCATCGTTCGAGAGGGTCGAGTGTTCCGGCCCGCCCATGATGTTGTCGGCAGCCTCGCCTTCGCCCTTCAGCAAAAGGTCAGCCTTGCAGATGGCATAGGTCTCGGCATTGATCTCCTGGCCGAAGAGGTGAGTGGACACCTGTTTGCCCCGTTCCCTCGCAAGTTGCTGAAGCACGTCCTCAGCCACAGTGAGCATGCCGCCGGTCCCGCAGGCACCGTCGTAGAGCAGGTAGGTGCCATCTTCGATCTCTTCAGCTACGGGCAAGAAGATCAGTCTGGCCATGAGTGTCACGGCGTCGCGCGGTGTGAAGTGCTCGCCCGCCTCCTCGTTGTTGTCCTCGTTGAAGCGCCGGATCAGCTCCTCGAAGACCGTCCCCATGCCATGGTTGTCCAGTCCGGGATGCCTTACCGTGCCGTCTGTGTCCACCACTGGCACCGGGCTCAGGTTGACGTCAGGCGAAGTGAGCTTCTCGATCAGAGAGCCAAGCGCGTCGGCCTTCGATAGCCGCGGAATCTGGTTGCGGAACTCGAAGTTATCAAGGATTTCTTGGACGTTGGGCGAGAACCCATCGAGATAGTCCTCGAAGTCGGCTCTCAGGCGCTGACGACTTGCCCTAGCCCGGAGGTCGTGGAGGGTGAACTTCGAAGTGTTGTAGAAGGCTTGGCCGGACGCCTGCCTGATTGCGGGGTCCTGATTGTCCACCTTTGCGGCGTCCAGCGCCGCCTTCATGTCGAGCACGGCACCTTTGGTCGGCTCGAGCACTGCGTCAAGGCGCCGCAGTACGGTCATTGGGAGGATCACATCGCGGTACTTGCCACGCACATAGATGTCGCGGAGCACGTCGTCCGCGATGCCCCAGATGTAGCTTGCTATCCAGTCGACATTCGGCGTGGTCGCCATAGGCTGATGATCGCAGGTAGTGGCTGGGCGATCCCGTACGCTAAGGGGCATTGCTGTTCAACAGCGTCCCCCTTCTCGGCACTCGCAGTTAGACTGACGTTCGGACCGCAAGCGATCGGCTTCTCCCGCTCATCGAGAGAGTCCAGAACGTTGCGTGCGGGGTGCTCCGTGTAGACGAAGCGGGTGATCGCGCGGACCCTCAGATGATCCTAATCGTTCGGTCGCAGGCAGTGCTTGGCCTGCGAACATTGCGGTCTCAGCAGAAACGGCCTCCAAACACACCAATTCTGTATCGCGGGTCTCCGGAAAAGGCTCTGGATCAGCAATCATGGGGTCACCTGAGCCCCCTCACAGCCAAGAACCGCCGTTTCACCCAACGCGATAGCCCCCCCGATCGGCTGATCCGACCGGTACAACCACCTCGCGACTCCCCTTGCAATCTTGCCGAAGGAAGACTTCTCCTCACGCCGGTTGATTCGACTTCCTCGTCCGAAGGAACTGCGCGAACCGCAGCACCTCCTCACGGTCCTTCGCCGAGAGCGCTGCTGCGGCGCGAGCCAGGGCCCGGACGGATTCTGAATCCGGCGCCACGTCATCGCGGCCAAGGAGTCTATCCGTCGTTGTTCGGAAGAGCTCAGCAAGTTGGCTGAGCTCCTCGGCGCTGATACGCCTCGATCCACTCTCGATGAGTGAGATCGCCGACCGAGGCACCCCGATGTGGCTGGCAACCTGTTGCTGAGACAGTCCGAGGTACTCTCGCTCCTCTTTGATCCGCGCACTGAGGTTGATCTTCATCGACCGTTTGTCGCTCATCGGCCTCTCCCCTCTTATTCCGAACGGCCATTTCTTATCGTACGAATCCAGTCCCGGTAGTATTCAGCGGCCATGAGGGTGGCCCTCGCGCGGACCAAGGGGATGGAGGGCGTGGCTGGGTGAATGTGAGGTCCGCAAGGTGACCTCGCAGTCCGCGTTCAGGCTCCAGATTGGAGATGGGAGCCAAGAGCGGAGGACGCTCGCGAGCCGGTCTAAACTGGGATTCAAGCCGCGCGCGGGACAGGACGGGCCGGTGGTGGCCTGTGACGCTGGCGGCCCGCTGGCAGGGGTCCACCAGTGTGCGGGGGTGGGCGGAGTGCCTCCATGCGCCGCTTGTCGATCTCCCAAGGGAGCCATGGGGACAGGTCCGCTGGGGCCTGGCCACGGTTGCCCTCACAAACATTCAGCCAAACCAGCATGTACCGATACGGATTCAGCCCAGCCCAGTGCGCTGTCTGCATCACACTGAGAAGGGGCCCCGCCGCCTTTGCCCCGTTGGGCCCGCCGGAGCCCAAGCACACGTAGCGCCAAGTCACCGGACCGCGCACGGTTCTTTCCGGTCGGTTGTTGTCCATGGGAATGAGCGAATCCTCAGAGGAATACGCTAAGCCCCTCCCCGTGCAGGATCGAGGACGACGTGGCTTTGTCCTGCGGTGCCACTCGGGTCATCTCCGCAGTGGTCCGCCCGCCGCCTGCCTGCAATCTTTCCAAGAGCTCGTAGCGGCGGGCAAGGTCCTGCCACTGTTGCAGGGCGTCTTCAAGGGGTTTCTCGAGACTGGCTGCGAGGCTTGCCTGAGCAGCCGCGAATTCCTCGCTCTGCTCCCGCAAGGGCAGTGCGGGCTGCCAAGTCCTGCGACGCAGGCACTCCAAATGGAACAGCTCCCCGATCTTTGCGAGCCAAACCCCGACCCACCTACGATCATGCGGTTCCCTGAATCCGCTCACCGCCAAAAGCCACCGCTTCACCCAGCGCAGTGAATCCTCGATCGGCTGCTCCGGCCGGTACATCCGCCCCGCACCCCCCAGCGCAATCTTGCCGAAGGAAGACTCCTCCTCGCACTGCTTGCCTATGCGCTCGATGATGTCCACATCGCCCCAAGTGAGCGAGGCTATGCAGTCCGGCAGTATCCTGACCGTGCGCCCTGCTTCAATGTTTCCTGGCGCGACCGTGCGCACCTCCTGTCGTCACCTGAACCCCCGCTCACGTGTGGGATTTCTGCTCGCGGTTCGTGACGGTGGATGTGGCAGGAGATGCTCTCGCCAAACGCCGTGCGGGACTGCGGACGTAGGAACGGCCGGATGTCCTCTGCATTGCCTGTGTGTACGTGATGATTGCGTCGATGTCGTTTCCGGCGCGAGCCGCAAGCTTGGCGCGAATCGCACGGACTTCGTCGACGATCGGGTCGCTCAGCCGATTCGTCAATGGTGATGCCTCCATGAGTTGGCTGGGTGTACAAATTGTGATCGGATCGTAACCGGCGTCTCGACACACCTGCTTGATCAGTAATGCTGTCGTTGGGTTCGCGATATGGCGGACCTTCCATGTTGCCAAGAAATCCACGCCGTGCACGACGGCCACCGCGATATGTGCGGCGTCCTGATTCGCTTCGGTTGGCATCGCGCGTGCTCGCAACAATGCCCTGCCGAGCGCCCTAGAGTCGTCGCTCACATCTAGAATGTGCGTAGATTCGAGGACTGCAAGTCGCTCGGCTGCAGCGCGCGGATCTCCTTCGCTCGCTTCTTCGAGAACCAGTTCGGATGTCACAGGCTCGAACCGATCAGCTGCATCTGGCCACCACTCACGCGTCACAATCTGTTTGCCCAAGACTACGACGTCACGCGACAGGCGAGCCGTTAGATAGCTCACCACCGATGTCTCAACGTATACTCGCGGCTTCATTTCAGCGCCATCCTCGCCTTTCTCGGACCCTCGCCGTGAAGTCGTACTGGTTCTCATGCTCCGAAGTGGTTGTCGAAACCGTGGACTTTGGCGGCGCGGACCATCTGATGAGTGCGCATTCCGGAGAGTGTGAACTCACTACAGGGCATTCTGAATCGACCGCATACCTAGGAGCGACTCCAACCCACTCAAAATGTCCCTTCCCAAGCGCCTACGCCAAGTCTAGGTGAGGCAGGTTTTCGGAGATGGGCTACGTCGGCTTGTAAGCTCCTGAGTTCGGTGCGCGCCGCCTAGTTCGGGCTGAAGTTGCGGTGAGCCGCGAGATGCCGGCCTCTCTCCGTCTTCCCCGTGAATCAAGTGGACATCGTTAGACGAGTGGCCTCCATCGCGGTGATGCCTGACTCCTCCAGACAGCTGAGTCGCAGCCTGGCGGTTGTCACCCGAACAGTTCGGTGTGGGTGCCGGCTCGGACGAAGATGATCGAACCGCTCGGGCTCGGCCCACCTTCGACCCGGTAGATCAGGAGGAAGTCACCTCCGATATGGCACTCCCGGTGATTCGCCCATCCACCTCGAAGGAGGTGGTCCCTCCGTTCAGGGCCGAGCGGGGCGTCGCCGGCGATGAGGTCAAGCATCACAGCCTTCAGCCGGTTCATGTTGTATCGACCGGAACGCGACAGCCGCTGCCGGTCCTAGACGAAGGCCCCCGTATAGTCGAAGCGGCGAGGTGGCGGCCCCCGCTCATTGACCGGCGGCTTCGTCAAGCTCCGCGAACAATTCGTCGCTGCGCGCGAACCGCGCCCTGCCGTGTCTCACGATCATTTCAGCCTCAGCCATGGCTTGTCGCGTCACGGCGTTTGGCACTTTCAGTTCCAGAGCGAAGTTGCGATCAATCGAGGCACGGCGAAAGAGCAGCCGCACGGCCTCTGCGGCCGTGAGCCCGAACTCCGCTAGCACTGCCGTCGCCTCCTGATGCAGCTCTGCGTCCAGTCGTACTTCGAGCATCGAACCGCACGTTTGCATCCGCGTCTCCCGTACCGCCTCTCAACAAATTGTAGCCGTCTCCCCTGGAATCGGGTCTCCCTCGACTGACCACACGTTTACAATGGCAGGGGCTACCGTCTATGCCAAAGCACGTCCAATGGGCCCGGACCCGTCGCGAACTGCTGCGCGACTCCTGTTGCGGGATGGGCTACTTGGCGCTGCAGGCGATGGTCGGTCGAGAGATGGCGCGAGCGGCGCCGTCTGCGACTGCCAACCCGCTGGCCCCGAAGCCGCCCCACGTAGCCGATCCGAAAGCCAAGGCGGTGATCTTCCTGTTCATGGCCGGCGGGCCGAGCCACATCGAAACCTTCGACCCGAAGCCGCTGCTGAACGAGCTGCACGGCCAGCCCCGTCCGGCCGAGTTTGGCGAGGCGAAGTACCAGTTCGTCAAGTCGGACGCGAAGTTGCTCGGCACCAAACGAACCTTCAAGCGTTACGGGAAGGCCGGGATACCGGTCTCGGACCTGCTGCCGCACATCGGCAGCTGCATCGACGACATAGCGGTCGTCCGCTCCTGCCACGGGGACATGGTCGTGCACTCGGCCGCCCAGTACGAACTGATGACCGGAAGGATTGTTCCGGGCTTCCCTTCGATGGGCTCTTGGATTGTCTACGGATTGGGATCGGAGGCGGAGTCCTTGCCGGCCTACGTTGTCATGCCGGATCCGGACGGAGCGCTAGAGGCCGGCCAGCCGATGTACATGAATGGATTCCTTCCGGCGGTGTATCAGCCGACAACCTTCCGGCCAGGCGATCGGCCGGTACTGAACCTTGACCTTCCCGCGGGTGTCCGGCCCGACCAGCGGCAAAAGACGGTGGAGTTCATTCAAGACCTCAACAGGGCAACCATGCAAGCCCACGACGACGAGTTCGAGGCTCGCGTGCGGACGTATGACCTCGCCTTCCGCATGCAGAGCGAGGCCCCGGCCGTGTTCGACCTGTCGAGCGAATCGGAATCCACCCTAGAGATGTACGGAGTCGGCAAGGAGCCCACCCACGATTACGGCAGGCGCTGTCTGCTGGCGCGCCGGCTCGTCGAGCAGGGGGTCCGGTTCGTGACAGTCGTGTCCGGCGGAGGCCCGGGGACGCTGCAATGGGATGCCCACCATGACATTGAAGAAAACCATCTGCGCATGGCCGCACAGACCGACCAGCCGGTAGCGGGGCTGCTCAAGGATCTCAAGCAGCGCGGCATGCTGGATGAGACCCTTGTTCTTTGGGGGGGCGAGTTCGGCCGCTCGCCAGAGGCTGAGACACGCAAGGACGGCAGCGCGGGCCGCGACCACCACAACCTTGGCTTCACGATGTGGATGGCCGGCGGCGGCATCAAGGGAGGACAGACTGTCGGGGAGACGGATGCCATTGGGCTGCGGGCCGTCGAGAAGCCCTACCACTTCCGGGACGTTCACACGACGATCCTGCACCAGCTGGGACTGGACCAGCACAAGCTCGTCTATCCCCATCTCGGCCGCAATGAGCGGCTCACGCTTGTCCACGGCCACGTGATCAAGGAAATCGTCTAAGCTCCAGCCTGCGATAGACTGGCCCGGTGTCAGCGAACTACAAGGCCGAACTGGTCGGAGTCTTCGGCCAGCCCATTGCCGAGAATCCGACAGGCGTGATGCAGGAGGCCGGCTTCGCTGCTGCCGGCCTGAACTGGCGCTACATCAGCTTCGAGGTGCCTCCCGAGAACCTCGGGTCTGCAATGTCCGCGCTGAGTGCGCTCGGGATGCGCGGAATCAACCTGACGATCCCCCACAAGGTGGCGGTCCTGCAGTACCTCGACGACCTATCTCCAGCAGCCAAGGCCATCGGTGCGGTAAACACCGTTTGCATTGAGGAAGGGCGCAAGACCGGCGAGAACACGGACGGCAAGGGCTTTCTGCGCGGGGTGCGCAAGGACGCCGGCATGAATCCGGCCGGCAAACTGGTAACCGTGCTGGGAGCCGGAGGCGCGGCCCGCGCGATCGCGGCGGAACTGCTGATGGCTGGCGTGGCCGACCTACTGGTGGTCAACCGAACTCCGGATCGGGGCCAGTCGATGGTGACGGATCTCAGAGAGGCCACTGGCGGGCCGATCCGATTCCTGCCTTGGAAGGGCACCTACCGGGTGCCCGCGGGACGCCATCTCTTCGTCAACGCCACATCGATCGGGCTCTATCCAGACGTCAAAGCGGCACCGGACATCGACCTCTCCGAGGCCAGCCCCGACATGCTGGTGGCCGACGCGGTCTTCAATCCGCCCGAGACGCGGCTACTGGCGATGGCCCGTGCGGGCGGCCTGCCAACGCTCGACGGCCTTTCCATGCTCGTCTACCAAGGTGTCATCGCCTTCGAGTTGTGGACGGGTCAGACACCCGACGAAGGCGTGATGAAAGCCGCCCTGCGCAATTCGCTTGGCGTCAGCTGAAACAACCCGGGCTCATATCGACCGGTCCTCAACGGCGCCATCCGTCTGGAGGGTCGGTCCATGGCGCCTGCACCGCGCCTCTCAAGGGCGCTGGCGAACCCGGACGCACTATCGCGCCGACGGGCCCAGACTGTTGAGGTACGAACGATGCTGCGACGGGAGGGAACAGGGAGTAGTCTGGGCAGCTCAATAAGAATCTCGGGGCGGCCCCTCGTGAGGCCGCCCCGACTACTTTCAGGCTGGTGCAGTCAGCCGCGCATCAACGGCGCCCCCGCCCGCGGCCTCCACGCCTTCCGCGGTCCGGTCCTCCACGCCCGCGGGACCCGAATCTGGCTCCGCCCTTCCGGTCGGCACCACGCCCGCGCCAACCCTGTGGGCCGCCGCCGCGCCCTTGGTTTCGGTTGAACCCGAAACCCCGGCGGCCACGGTTGGGTACGTCGACCAAGCCCAGCATCACCGCGCCAGGAAACGCCCTCAAAGCCTCCCGTGCCGCGTCAAGCTCGGCCACCTTGGCCTTCTGCTCATCCGTCAGGACGTCTTGTATCTTGGACTGCTGCCCGTCCCGCCAAGCCTGCAGCTCCTCCCTGTTCAAGCCGCGGTCCGGCCGCCCGCGACGAATCTCCCGAATCTGCTCCATTTGCTCCTCGGTCAGGCCGAATGCCTCGGTAGCCGCCTCCAGCGCGTTGTTGCCGCCCCGCCGTGGCGGCCCGCCCTGAGCCGAGGCCGCAATCGACGCCGTCAGCGTCATCACGGCGAAAACGCAAATCTGCTTGAAGTGCTTCCTGATCATTTCTGTGTCCTCCTCTTTCTCTCGTCTCGTCCCAGCCACTGTCTCCAGCTGCCGTGTTTGAGTAGACGCGCTAGGGGCTCCGATGGTGTGCAATGCGCCTGTAAAGAGGGAGTGAAAGCTGAAGCAGGTGCCGACAGATCAGCGCTCAGGAGGGCGAGCGCTCTGGATCACATCCCTCGCCCCGTAGATCGGTCGCCCTTGGCTCTCGAAGTAAGTGCGGGTCAGGACCTCGCCTATGAGACCAGTGCACAGCAGCTGGAGGCCTGTCAGGGCCACGACCGCCGAAGCGATCAGCAACGGCCCGTGCTCAACCATGATGTGGGTCCCTCGCAACTTCGCGACCAACAGATAGGCCAGCCCTGCGCCGCCGATGCCGCCGCAAACGATCCCGAGAGAACCGAAGAAGTGCATGGGGCGAGTCAGGTAGCGCGCCAAGAATGCGACTGTGAGCATGTCGAACATTACGTGGACGGTTCGGCCGAGGCCGTAGTGGGAGCGACCGGCGGCCCGCCTGCCGATGCGGATCGGAACTTCAGCGATTCGCGCCCCGTGCGTCGCCGCCAGCACGGGGATGAACCGGTGCAAGTCCCCGTACAGGCGTACTTGGCCGAGCAGCTCGGAGCGGTAAGCCTTGAACGTTCCCCCAAAGTCCTGCAGTGGCACGCCGGATAGCTTGCGGATCATCCAGTTCGCTGCGCGCGATGGCATTCGGCGCGTCAGGAAGCGGTCGTTGCGGTTCTCCCGCCACCCATTGACCAGGTCATAGCCTTCGTCGATCTTCGCTAGCAATGCCGGGATGTCTTCGGGCTGATGCTGGAGATCGCCGTCCATGGCTACAACCACCTCGCCCTCCGCAGCCTCAAACCCAGCCGCCAGCGCGGCGGTCTGGCCGTGGTTCCGCTTGAGGCAAATGGCCCTGAGCCGCGGCTCGTTGGCAGCCAGATTCCGGAGTAGGCGCACACTGCCGTCAGACGAAGCATCGTCGACAATGACGATCTCGAACTTGCGCCCCGTGCTCTCGAGCACGGCTACCAGCCGGTCGCACAGAGGCAGGAGGTTCGGCTCCTCGTTGTGGGCCGGCACGACCACCGAGACTGCGGGACGCAGGGCCACGGGCGCCTCAGCGTAGCATTCCCAGCACCCGGCTGACGGGGAGCCCAACGACGTTGCTGAAGGATCCGGCCAGTTCCCGGACGAAGGCGGAAGCTCCGCCTTGGATCGCGTACGAGCCGGCCTTGTCCATGGGCTCCCCGCTGGCGACGTACGCATCGATCTCGGAATCCGCGAGATCGCGGAACCGGACCTCGGTCCTTTCGCAAGCTCGGGAACAGCGGTTGCCGTCGAACACCGCGACCCCGGTGAGGACTTCATGCGAGCGGCCGGACAGGTGCCGCAGCATCACGCGTGCCTCGGTCGGGTCCCGGGGCTTACCGAGGATCACTCCGTCCAGCGTCACAATCGTGTCCGCGCCGAGGGACCGGCATCCAGGCCTCCAAGAGGCCCTTGCCTTTGCCTCTGCCAGACGGCTCACGTACGCCTCGGGGCTCTCGCCGGGCCTGGGGGACTCATCCACGTTAGCCGGCTGCTGGTCGAATTCGACCCCGGCCTCGTCGAGCAGGGCCACGCGTCGGGGCGAGGCGGAAGCCAAGATCAGCCGCAACCCCGCACCTATGGCCGTCCTACATGGCATCTGCGCGGGGCGCTGCGCGCGAGGCTATCGGTTCAGGTAGCTCGGATCGTCAACGGCCGCCCCGGACTCGCCGGAGTCCGAGCTGGAAGGCACAGCCTCAGGGGCTGCGGTGTCCGCGAGTTGGCCGGGACCCTCGGGAAACGTGTCAGGCACTCGGTGCACTCTCCCATTGAGGGCCCGCAGGAACGCGACGAGATCGTCCTTCTCCGCATCCGTGAGACCCAACGGCTTTATCTCCGCCTGCAGGCCTTCCGGGGCCGAGCCACCCCGGTCATAGTGCTCTATGACCTGCCGTATCGTCATCATGCGGCCGTTGTGCATGTAGGAGTAGCGCCGTAGCACATCCCTAAGGCTCTGCGTCTTGTACTTGTCCCCGGCTTTGCCGTGCCCGTCACGCTCGAGCACCCCGGTGAAGTGGAAGTCATGGTCCGTTAGCAACGGACCGTTGTGGCAGCGGATGCACTGGGCCCTGCCGGTGAAGAGGTCCATGCCTCGCTTGGCCGCCTGGGAGAGAGCGTCCTCCTGTCCCAGCAGGTAGCGGTCGAGGTCGCTGTCATAGGAGACAAGCGTGCGCTCGAAGCTGGCGACGGCCTTTGCCACAAGGCGGAAGGTGATCTCCTCGCCGGGGAAGGCCTCGGAGAACAGGCGTGAGTAGTAGCGGTCACCCCGAATGCGCCGCACGGCCTCGTCTGGGTCGAGATCCATCTCGCGATGATTCTCCAGTGGCTTTGAGACCTGTTCCTCCAGTGTCTTGACACGACCGTCGAAGAAAATGCTCCGCTGCCAGCCGACGTTGAGCAGCCCCGGCGTCTTGCGGGTCAGCTCGCTCTCGTCCAGACCCCACGCCCGCGAGAGGCCGTCCATGAAGTGCAGCTCTCGCTTGTGGCACGTACCGCAATTGCGGCGGCGCCCGCCCGACAGGATGGAATCGAAGAACAGCTCCTCTCCAAGGCGAATCTTTGCCTGAGTGGGCGGATTCTCCGGCGGATGGGGTGGTCCGCCGGACAGTGGCTCGAGCTTCGGAGCAGCGGCGGCCAGACTGCCCGCAGCCATCGACACTAGGACGAGGGGTATCAGACGACTAGGTCTACCGATGCTCACGCTGCCATTCTAAACGAGATCCCGCCCAATCCGGGCGATGTCGAGAAGCGCAGCGCGCCGCTCCCTGGCAGATTCAGCGCTGGGCTATTCGCAAACGGGGAAGAAGATGTCCGTGCGCCACTTGGACGGGTCGGGCTCAGCGCCGGGATCGGTGACGTAGACCTCCCAAGGAGCAGCGGCGGGCTGGAGTCCCTGCGCACCGACCCAGCCGACCAGCGCGCCCCAAGTCTCTCCCAACTTCTCGTACGGCCCAACGTGCGTGACGGTGGCCGCTATTCCCGCTGGAAGCTCGCCGGTCCGAATGCGCTCCGTGCCCGGCACTGGCCCACCCATCGGGATGGCGCACTCTAGGTCCACTTCGCCCGCTTCCATGCTGTGGTAGATCGAGAGGGGCATCCCGGCCGGGGCCTGCCCCGCCTGCACGATGTGCCCGTGCAGCTCACCGAACAGCTGTCCCATGACCTCGCCGAGCTTGGCCATCTGCGCCTTCGTCCTGATTCCAACAATTGGTTGGGCCTCAAGCGTCGTTGTCGAAAAGTTCAATTCCATCTTGGGTACCTCTGCAAAGTTTCGGATTCTGGGCCAGGCATTCCTAGGTGCCTGACCTCCGATCCGGGATTCGCGCTACGCGGGCTGCTGCGTCTGGGCCACCATCACGCGCTTCTGGAAGTCGGCGAGCATCGCCTCGTCGAGCCGAACCTGGGTCGGCCGCCGCTGCAGGGTGGTCATGCGGTCGATCTTGTCCTGCAGTTTCAGCAAAGCGTAGAAGAGATTCTCCGGGCGCGGCGGGCAGCCCGTCACGTAAACGTCCACCGGGACGATCTTGTCGATGCCCTGCAGGACGCCGTAGGTGTTGAAGGGCCCGCCCACCGACGAGCACGCCCCCATCGAAATGCACCACTTCGGTTCCGGCATCTGATCCCAGATTCGCTTGACCACAGGAGCCATCTTCAGCGACACCGTTCCCGCGACGATCATGAGGTCGGACTGGCGGGGACTTGGGCGGAACACCTCGGCTCCGAATCGGGCGATGTCGAACCGGGATGTCGACGACGCGATCATCTCGATTGCGCAGCAGGCCAAGCCGAAGGTCAGCGGCCAGATTGCGGACTTGCGTGCCCAGTTGAACACGTAGTCCACAGAGGTGGTCACGAAGTTTCTCTCAAACTGGTTTTGCAGATACGGCATGGGCAACGTCGGGAACTCTTGATTATACCGTTCGTACCGTCACATCCGGTGCGGATTCCGGAATTGGAGAGCATCCAGTCAGGTCTGCCACTGGCCAGTGCAATGGCGCCCGGGATGCGCAGCAGCGTGCCTACCAAGCGCCGCTACCCGATCAGGTCTCCCCGCTTGCCGTGGGCCCGCTCGTGCCGTGCAACGAGCAGGCATCGCGGCCGGTATCACAACTACTGCATCTGTGGGCGGTGCAGGTGCGCGAGATGCCGGGCAGCGCCGGGACTGCAAGCCGCTGGAGTGGCTGCTGCTGACGGGCGAGGGACGGCGCGCGGACTAGCGCATGGCGCTGCGCATAGTCCGGCAGTTCGAGCGGTTGGGGGATCAGGGAGTGCTTCCGCGCGCTAAACGGAAGAAGTCCGAACTCATAGATCCGATCTTTCCCGTTATGTCGGACACATTCGCCGACCACTTTACGCTCGAGTCATTTCAGGCCGGATGTGGGCGCAGCTCGGCTGCGAACCCCGCAGCACGGAAATGTGCGCTACCACTAGACATGGACGCCCTCCCCGGCTGGTCCTCCGCAACAACTCATCTACCGACCGACTCGCCCGGAATGGGCCAATAGTCCAGCAGCGACGACCGCCCGGCCAGTTCAATGAACCGAATCATCCGGCGCGAACCATAGACGTCCGTCAAGCGGAGGGTCTGGCCGAGCTTGAAATGCACCGGGTGGCGCTTCCCACCGTCGATCCCCACGTTGGTCGCGTAGAGATACGTGCGGTCCAAATCATCGAGGATCGGATTGAGTCGGCCGACCAGATTGGGCAGGTGGCCAGTTCCCTCGGTGAAGACGATGGAACCGCCACGCGGCAAGGGATTGAGGTCGATCGAGAGCTTGGATCGTGGCTGCCAATCCCTGACGACACGTCCCGTGAATCCAGGACTGGCGCAGAACACAAGGATCGGGAGGTCGGAATGGAACGAGAAGCTCGCCCGACCGAAGCTGTCGGTTCGCTCCATCAGCCATGTGTCGTTTGGGTATTGGGCGAGGACCTGCGCATCCGCTAGCGGGGCTCCAGAACCCGTTACCGACACTAGGCCTCGAAACTCGGCGGCGGGGCGTACCGCCGAGGGCATCGTGACTAGAAGCTCACTCCCATCAATGACCCGAAACTCGGGTTCTTGCCCAGAGAGGGCCCGTGTGTGCCCAATGATCGTTGGAACGCCTTCGCCACGCTCCTCTAGGAAGCGTTGCCGTTCGCCGGAGCCGAGGATCCCTTCCACGCTCAGCATCCGAAGCAGAGTCGCGAGTGTCTCATTGCGGGTCGCCTGCTGCCAGCGCAGCTCACCAACTTCGAGGGTGTTGGGCAGCCCTCCAGGTGAGTAGAGCTCGATCCGGTCGTCAAACACGAACAGGCGAATATGGCGCTTCTCCAATGCGTAGTCGCGATGCAGCACGGCATTCACGATGGCCTCGAAAACGGCCCGCGGGTGGAATTGCGGAGTCTCGATTCGACCCGGGGCCTTGCGGGCCGCCACCCACATGTTCCTCCTTACGAATTGAGTTGCATTGCGGATTTGCTCGTCTAGAGGACCGATGATCAGCGAAGCGTCGAGCTGTCCGGACATGCCGAGCACCCTTCCGTCGTAGCGCACAGCCTCGATCTTGGCACCGCGAATGTGCTCGTCGGGACGCTCCGTGCAAAGAAGAACAGCGGCGACTGTCGCCCTAAGCTCGCCGCTCTCGTCCTGTCTGATGAGCTTTAGCTTCTGGATCTGAACATCGAGCGGTTCGCGTGTCCGGGAACTCAGGAAGCGGTCCACGAGAGTCTTGTCGAGTGTTCCCGGCCCTGTGCCCGATACGAGTCTCTGGTCCGGTCCGCGCAAGCCAGATCGGCCACGGTGCTGGAAGAGGCGTTGTAGCGCCTCCGGCGAGAGCTCGCGCGCCGAGCTTCCCTTGCGAATCAAGTAGCCCTTCGGACTCTTGTGCACAAGGGCGCTCTGTTCAACTTCCACCAGGAGCACCGATTCCTGGGTGGGCAGGGCTATTCGCCGTGTCGTGAACAGCAACGGAGGATCGATTCGGTCCTCGCAAATATTGCTGACATACTCTTCGAGGAGGTCCATCCGAGGGCGGTCCAGATCGCGCACATCGCCAGCGTCGGACACGCTGAAGACCAGAGTTCCGCCACGCCCATTTGCGAACGCCGCCAGCTCGTTCGCGACCTGCTCGGAGCGCGGTTCTTTAACGCGGCCCTTGTCGAAGAACGCTTCCTTGAGCTCGAACTCACTATCCTCGCCCAATCGGATCTGCTGCTCAACGGCAATCGGGTCCCACCGATTCCGCCTGGGGCTCACTTCGTGACCTCGCCCAGAATACTGTCCAGCAGCCCCAGCGGCTCACGCCGGAACTCGGGAGCCCGACAGCACTCTGCTCTCAATGGCAAGAGCTCCAGTTCGCGAGCACGTCCAATCCGCTTACCATCGCCATCGAGATGTGCAGGGCTTTGGAGCGCATCTTGGCCCCAATCGCACCGCCCTCAATATACTGGTCACCGCAATCTTCGGTTTGCTTCGTCCCCGATCCTTTAGAGCCTCACGGGCACTCGATGGCGCTACATCGAATTGGCGAGCATCTGGAGAGGGCCACAACATGAGGGCTCATCGTCCGGCAAGCCTTCGAATCGCCGAACGCTCAGTGCTAGTCGCAGCCCTGCTCGCGGGCCCGTGCTGCAACATCCCCGTCTTCGACCTGGAACTGGAACCCCCGCTCTCCACCTACGGCAGCCTTATTCCGATCGCCGAACCGAGCACAGGGCAGGGCCCACCCAGTGTCAGCGAGCTGCCAGCGATAGTCCGCAATGACGTCGCGTGGAAGCAGGGTATTCCTGCCGAGAGCTTCCGTGTCACCCGGCGAGGGGCGACGGAGATCGCCTTCAGCGGCATCTATGACGACTATTACCACGAGGGCCTCTACCGCTGCGTGAGCTGTGGCACGACAGTCTTCGCTTCCTCCGACAAGTACGACTCCGGGACCGGCTGGCCCAGTTTCGGTGCCCCGTTCTCAGACCTGAACATTCGCGTCGGCTGGGACGACAGCTGGGGCGTTCGACGAAGGGCCGTCAGCTGCGCACGCTGCGGGGCACATCTGGGACATGTGTTCAACGACGGGCCTCTGCCCTCATTGCGGCGTTATTGCATCAACTCCGCAGCCCTGTCGTTCGAGACGGCTGAGCGCTGACCGTTCCCCTCACTCGGTCTAGGACGGCATGCGCCGCCCTTCCAGACCGCCCGCGGCACCTCACGCCGCCGGACGGCAGGCCAGGGGCCGGCCGGGCGGTCGATGAATGGCCGTGCGAGGGCCCGCGCGGGGAACATCTGCCGGAAGCCTTCCTTCGCCCTGTGGCGGTGACATGTGTATACGTCAGGCTTCAATCGGCGGAGCAGCCAAAGCGACCGAACGCCACAATCACCCGAGGATCTGAAGTGAGGATCTGGCTCCACTTGATGTTCGCCGTCCGGGCGCCGGCGTACACGATGTCAGGATCTCCAGCCGAGCCTAGCTCGGCGGCCTCGAACCGACGAATCAGTCCCGGCGATTGGAGGGGCTAGTGGTCTGTCAAAACAGGATTTTGGGGTAGACGGACTTGAGCTTTCGACGCG
>JAPPMC010000283.1 GCA_028819235.1 Bryobacterales bacterium | reverse complement strand
GTCAGGTTTGCCTATGTATAAGGAGCACGAAGGGTTTTGGCGCAAGCACTAGTTCCGTGGCGGCGCCGCCGTCAGCCCCAACAAGACGGCTCCCTGGAAGGCCTTCGAGTCCGTTCCGGCCGCCCTCAACTCCTTGACCTTGGCCTTCTGCGCATCTGTCAGCAGGGCCTGAATCTTGCTCGCTTTATCTTGGCGCAAGGCCCTGCGAGCGGCACGGTCCGCATCCTCGGCGGGTCGCACCCGCCGGATTTCGCGGATTTTCGCGATCTGGTCTTGGGACAGGCCGACCGATTGGACCGCGGCGCTGATGTTCTCGCGGCGCTGTTGGGCGTCCGGATTGTTCTGGCTGAATGCGATCCCCGCCGTGACCATCACGGCGGTGGCAATGGCGGCAATCTGCTTGTGTCGAATCATGGTTCAGTCCTTTCTGTGGATCGCGGCGTCGCTGATCATGCCCACGCCGCGGGCCGATATTCAAATAGACGCTGGTCAGGCGTTTCGGTTGCGTCGTGGGCCTCGAAACATCGACCCGAGGGTCGCAACAACGACAAGGATTGCTGCGCTCGGACGGGCCACAGCTTCGCTAAACGCCGCGGCGCTGCGGGTGGGCCCCTCAGCACGAGCTGACGCTCAGGGACGCCTCTAAGGGCAGGGCCAAGGCGTCGCCGCGGTAGGACCCTGAGACTGGCGCGGCATGGCGCGGCTCGGCCGCTGCCGCCACACAGATGTGGCGGTCCTCTACCGCCAGGCCCAAGCTCGGGTCAAAGCCGCGCCAACCCCCTCCCGGCACGTACACCTGAGCCCAAGCGTGCATCTGCTGGTCGTTGGCATCAACGCTCGCTTCCTGGTAGCCGCTGACGAAGCGGGCGGCCAACCCCGCCGATCGGCAGCAGTCCACAAACAGCACGGCAAGATCCCTGCATGCGCCCTTCCCGGCCCGAAGGGTCTCGGCAGGGTGCATCGGCTCGCCCTCCGCCCTGACCACGATCTTGTGCATCTCGTTGATTCTGCTGCTGAGCGAGCAGAGATACGAAGTGAGCGCTTGGCGGGAGCCACTGGCAGCGTCCCGCGCCAGCCTGTCGACAGCCGGGCCGGTCGGACTGACGCGGAGCAGGGCGTGGCCAAGCCGGGCGCGCAGGTCCTCCGGATACCGCATCGGCGGCCAGTCGAGCATCTGCAGCGATTCGAGAAAGTCGAACGGATTCTCCCTCAGGGTCTCGACTTCGAAGTCGGTGCGTATGCGCAGTGAGTCCGTGAGCCCGCTGAACCACGCATAGGCGACATCGTTGCCCTCGGCGTCCACCCCTTCAGCAAGCCTCGTGGGCTGCGGGTTGATGAGAATCGCAAAGCGCTCCAAGCGCTGCCAACTGTCGGAACGGGGCCGGAGCCGAATGGTGTGCGGCTCAAGGAAGACTTCTGATGTGTAGCGGTAAACCGTCTCGTGCCTCACCCGGTATCGCATGGTTGGGGTAGCGAAACGGGTCAGGCGTCGCGGGCCTCGGGGCCGAGGGACTTGTCGAGCTTGGAGAACGCCGTCTCGACCCAGTTGCCGGTCAGGTCCGCCATCAGCAGCCGCAGGTGCTGCTGCCACCAATTGGAGATCTCGCGCAGGTCCTCCTCGAAATACCTGTGTTGCACCATCCGGCAGGTGTTCGACGAGTACAGTACGACGTCCAGCGGGAAATCAACATCGGCCGCGCTGATCCGCGTCGAGTCGAACGCCAAGCACGCTGCCTTGAAGGCATGCCGCATTGAGTCCGTGTAGTGCAGCGCCCGGACGAGGACGGGCTTGCCGTACCCGCTCGAACCGATGATGTGGTACGGAGTTCCCCGGCCGGTATCGACCCAGTTTCCCTCCGGGTAGACCAAGTACAGCTTGTGGATAGGGTCCCCCGGCATCTGCCCGCCGACTAGGGCCTTCATGTTGAAGTGCAGACCGCTTCGCTCAAGGTAGGCCCTGTCCTCATCGGCGACCTTGCGGACTTGGTCCGTGAGGAGGTTGACCACTTGGTAGAGTCTCCCGAACGGCTCATCGCGCTCATCCAAAACCTGCTCGAAATACGTCAGCGCCTTGTCGGTCACCGACCGGAGGCCAGACGTCATGATGAAGATCGCCCCGCCGTCTCGGTGGTAGACGCGCAGCTTTCGCGCCGTCAGGCACTCGTTGCCCGAGGTGATCCGAGTGTCGGCGATCCCGACCAGCCCCTCCCGCACGTTTATTCCGAGGCAGAGCGTCATTCGACGCCGTCCTCCAGCGAGCGCCGATGGCTGTGCAGCCGGGGAGCGAAGAAGCTCTCGTGGAGCGCGTTGCTTATTCGGTTCAACTTGACCTGAACCGCGTCAAGGTACTCGTGGAAGCCCGCGTCGATGACCTCGTCGATCGCGGTGTAGGCCAGATCGGAGGCCAGCCGGCCCAACTGGCGCTCGGCCTCATTGCCGAAAGTTCCGGACGCCGAGCCTGTGATGGCGTGCAGGGATGCGTCCGAGCGCCGCACACAGTTCCTGACGGACCTTGGGAACACGGGGTCCAGGACAAGGAACTCGGCAGCCCGGCTCATGCGAACCATGCCGTGCTTCTTGCGGTACATCTCAAGGGCGCTGACGGAACGCAGGACGGCCGTCCAGTGCAGGTCCTCGGTTCGGCCGCCATCGTCGCCCGCCGAGGAGGGTACCGTGAAGTATCTGATGTCCAGGACGCGCGTGGTCTTGTCCGCGCGCTCGATCATTCGCCCGATCCGGCTGAAATGCCATGCCTCCCCAAACGAGAGCGTCGAGTACGCGGCGCCTTCAATGGCGTGGCAGGCACGGGTTATGTGCCTCAGGAAGTAGTCGAGCGAGGACTTGGAATGGACCGCTTGATGCTCAACGTAAAGGTAGAGCTCGTTGACCTCCAGCCACAAGTCGGAGGATAGCGTCTCGCGGATCGAGCGGGCATTCTCGCGGGCAGCCCTCAAGCAGGAGAGGATCGAATTTGGGTTCTCGGCATCGAACGTCAGAAACCAGCAGACCTCGGCCTGATCGGCTGCGCTGTAGGTGGACCAGAATCGGTCCGCGTCTCCGGTGATCTCCACCAGCGGCACCCACTGGGGAGGAATCCCCGACGGCAGGTCCAGCATCAGGTGCTGGTTAACGTCGACGAACCGAGCGACGTTTTCGGCCCGCTCGATGTAGCGGCTCATCCAGTAGATCGAATCGGCGACCCGGCTCAGCATCTCCTCAGGGGCCCTCCAGTCCCGCTACGGTCACGGCCGGTCAGGGCGTCACCGTGCCTGCTCCGGCAGGGGCGCCCGCCGGAGAGGTCAGGACCCAAGTGTCCTTGCTCCCGCCGCCCTGCGACGAATTCACCACGAGCGATCCCTTGCGGAGCGCTACGCGCGTTAGGCCTCCCGGCAGCACGAAGGGTTCACGACCGTAGAGGATGAACGGGCGCAGATCCACGTGGCGTCCCTCGAACTGCCCGTCCACGAACGTTGGCACGCGCGAAAGGGACAGGGTCTCCTGGCCGATGTAGTTGCGGGGATTGGCCTGGATCCGCTGCCTGAAGTCCTGGCGTTCGCGCTCCGTGCTGTGCGGGCCGATTAGCATGCCGTACCCGCCGGACTCGTTCGCCGGCTTCACAACCAATTTCCCGATGTTTTCCAGCACGTGCGCCCTCTGCTTGTCGTCCCAGCACATGAAGGTCGGCGCGTTTGGGATGATCGCGTCCTCGTCGAGGTAGTACCGGACTATGGCCGGAACGTAGGCGTACACGACCTTATCGTCGGCAACGCCGGTGCCGGGCGCATTCACTAGGGCCACGCGGTTGCGCCGGAAGGCCTCCATCACACCCGGAATGCCGAGCAACGAGTCAGGACGAAAGACCAATGGGTCCAAGAAGTCATCATCAATGCGGCGGTAGATGACATGCACGCGTTCCAGACCCTTGGTCGTGCGCATGAAAACGGTCTGGTCTTCGACCACCAGGTCGCGGCCCTCAACGAGCTCGACTCCCATCTGCTGGGCAAGGAACGAGTGCTCGAAGTACGCCGAGTTGTACTGGCCCGGCGTCAGGACGGCGACCCTTGTCACACCGGACGCTGTAGGGGCCATCTGCTGCAGCGTCGCAAGCAGCCTTCCCGCGTAGCCGTCAACCCGCCGAACGCCCATTCCGCGCAAGACGTTCGGAAAAGTCCGCTTCATCACCGCCCTGTTCTGCAGCACGTAGGAAACACCGGACGGCACACGCAGGTTGTCCTCGAGCACGTAGATCTGGCCGTCCTTGTGCCGGACCAAGTCCGTCCCTGTGACGTGACACCAGATCCCTAGGGGAGGAGCCAGGCCCACGCACTGCTCCCGGAACCCTTGGGCCGAGCGGATGATCTCCTTAGGGACAAGGCCATCGCGCACAATCCTCTGGCGGTGGTAGATGTCGTCAATGAATAGGTTGAGCGCGCGGATCCTTTGCTTCAGTCCGCGCTCGATCCAATTCCACTCGTCGGAGTGAACGAGCCTCGGGACCAAGTCGAAAGGGAAGATCTGCTCCTGTCCACGTGTGTCGCCATACACATTGAACGTGATCCCCATGCTCATGAGGTTCCGCTCAGCGGCGCGCTGGCGGCGCTCGAAGGCGCCTGCCGGCAGCGAATTGATGCGGTTCACGAGTTTGCCGAACTCCTGCCTCGGGGTCCCGTCGGCGAGGAACAGCTCGTCGTAGAAGCCTTCGGTTCCGTACCCTTCAAATCCCATGGAAGACTCTGATGTCTCGACCACCGGACCGCGAGGCCAAGGCGGGCTGGACCTGTCTCGCATACCGCAGTTTGGCCATCTTGGCCTGTGCCCGGATATCTGTCCCAGCGGGCATGATCAGTCTACCCGAAGCCGGGGCGACGGCAGACCGGTCCGCGCGCTATATCGGGGGTTTGTGCCGGCACCGTGAACGCGGCCCGGACCCATCCACGTCCTCGGGCGTGGCCATCCCCCCGGCTTGGCCTTCCGGGCGCTTGTGCGCAGCCCTAAAGGCAGGGCTAGTTGGCGGCGCGACCGGAGCCTGAGAAAGCCGAATCCTCGGGGAACGTAGTGCTGGACACGCCAAGGCGCGCAAGGCCCGGCGGGCGCCCGGACTCCGGGGTAGCTTCCATCCAGAAAACTTGGCCCCGGCGGATCCAATTGATCCCGGCTCCCAGGACATGCTCGCCGGCAGCTGTCAACGCTTTGCTGTACGCCTCCAGCTGATCGGCGTACCGGCCCATTTCACCCTCGGGGTCGGCGACCTTGTCCGACTTGTGGTCCACGATCCACCAGCCGCCGTCGCACCGCACCAGCACATCGACCGTTCCGGAGATCACGGTGCCGGTCGGGTCGAGCGTAAGGACGGGCCATTCTCTCAGGACTTCGCGGGGCTGCAACGACCCGTTGAGCCAGCCTTCGAACCGCTCCACTGCCCCGACGATCTCGGCCATCGCCCTAGGCTTCACGTCGACTCCCGTAAGCTCGGGGATCCTAGCGGCCAAGTCCGGTCTGGGACCCACCAACTCGAAGCAAAGGTGAAGGAATTCCCCCAGCGCCGTGCCGCCCAGTCCGACTTGCGGTGTCAGTCCCGGACCGTAGCGCTCGGCCCGGAACTGGGCCTTCCGGTCGCGTCCCACCTCGATCAGGGAGGGGCTGAGGCTGTCCGGCGTCAAAGCGTCGGGAACGGGCGCGCGTCGGATGGCGCGGCGACCTGTCTCGGGTAGTCGGTCTTGCCAATCGTCCCGGGCCGTGGCATATTGCTCGGCTGTGGCGGCGGGCTCGTAGGGGAACGATCTGTCCCCGATCCGGAATTGCCGGTACGGCCCGACACGGATGGCGTTGGCACCGAGGACGGACCAGTAGGTAACGGTCTTGCCCCGACTCTTTGCCAGATACTTCGGCCATTCGATCACGAGCTTGTGGCGTGCTCGGCTCAGGGCGACATAGAGCAAGCGCCGTGCCTCGGTCTCGGCCTCCATCTGAAGCTCTAGCAATGCCGACTCGTTCTGCTCCTTCGCCGTGAACTTTGGGAACCGCCTGACGTAGGCGCGTTCGAGAATGCCCGCCAAGTCGTCAAACGACTCATAGTCCGTACCCATGAAAGGAAGGCGGCCAGCGACCTTGCGGTAGAGCCCGCAGACGGCGACAACTGGCCATTCGAGTCCCTTGGAGCCGTGCCAAGTGCGCAGGACGATCTCATCCTCGTCGATCACATGTTTGTCCGGCTGGAAGTCATCACGGGACATGCGGTCGTCCAACCACGCCAAGAACGGCAGGATCCCCGAACCGTGGTACCCGCCGTGCGCGAGCGCCGCCCTGTCTGAGTTCATGAATTCTCCGGCGGTGGCGAGCAGCTGGACCAGATTGGCCCTCGCCTGCTCAGCGTCGCTCCACGTGGAGACCTCGTCAAACAGGCCCAGGGCGTCCACAACGTCGGCTACCAGCGCGTAGACGGTGCGGTCGGCGACGCCGTCGGCCAGCTCGTCAAGCCTGTCCAGTAGCGGGTCCCTTACCGAACCCGTCTCCATCAGCTGGCGCAGGCCTTCTTCGAGGCGCAGCGATCCGAGCTCCGTGACGGCCAGGTACAGTGCCGAATGTCGGTCGGCGGAGTTCGCCAAGTAGGCCAGGGCGTGCTTTGCGATCTGAACGGGCCGGGACTGCAGCCAGCCTTCGGCCGGGCAGTTCACGGCCAGCCCGAGCTTCCGGAACTCGTCCGCATAAGCGGCCAGCAGGAAGTTCGTCGGGCATAGGACGGCGATGTCCGCAGCACGAAGGGGGCGCGACTTGCCGGTCTCACGGTCGGTGACCTGCAGAGCCTGCCCGTGCAGGATATCCCTCAAGTGCACGCCCATCGCCTGTGCTTGCAGGGGGACCGCATTCTTCTTGGGCTTGGTGGGGGTCACCACCAAGTCCAGAGGTCCGACCGGGCTCGCTTGGGCACGAGGCTCTAGTGGGGTGTAGTCCTCGCCGAACAGCTGCTGGCCAATCGCGTTGATGACCCGCATCAAGCTTGGCTGAGACCGCCAGTTCTTCCTCAGCGATTCGGTAGCCGCCGAGTGCTGCCGCGCGAGATGGTCGAACAGACGCGGGTCAGCCCCCTGAAAACCCATGATGGCCTGCTTGAGATCTCCGACCACGAATGTCGGGATGCCGTGCTCCCGAAGGCTCCAGAGCAGCGCGAACTGGAGCGGATTCGTGTCCTGAAACTCGTCCACCACCAAGCAGTCGATGCGCGCAGCAAGGCCCGCCAGCGCGTCAGGGCGATCACGGATCAGCCGGCCCGCCGCGGCCGTCATGTCCGAGTAGTCAACCAATCCGGCCTGTCGCTTGGCCGACCTGTAGTGCCCGTGCACGTCGTGCGCGGCCAGGAGCAAGGACTCCAAGTGGTCGCACGCGTGCCTTAAGGGGCCCGGATGCGCCACTAGGCTGTCCGCGGCATCCTTGACGCGAGTCGCAAGTCCGTCGTACTCCTCGGGGAGCTGGCAACCCCTCTTGGACAAGCGCAGGTCTCGGAGTCCCTGCCAAAGCTTCCATTCCGTCCGCAGCGCCCCTGTCCTCACGGCCCTGGTAAGGAGGTTGAAGTCGCGGTGCAGATGGTTTCGCGCCGTCTTGTTGGTGCCGAAACTCTCGGCGAGCGAGTTCGGAAACCTTGCCAGGAGTGCCCTGACAGCCGAGGTCAGTCGGCTCCGCGCCCGGCCGGCATTGCAAGTGGGTCCGTAGCGGTCTCGAATCTGGCGCTTGGCCCTTCGAATCAGATCGTTCACACGATCCGACTCTTGCGCCCGTATGGCCCGTAGCAGTTCCACGGCATTGAGCACGTCGTTCCGGAAGCCGTCGAATCCCGAGGTCTTGGTGGCAGCGTCATACACATACCCGAAAGACTCCAATTCGTCCACCAGTGAATTGGCCTTGTCGGTTGTCGCCAGCGCCCGGCGCAGAAGCGCGCCCTGCTCGTGCTCCGTCAGCAGGCGGGGCATCGGCGAAGTTCCCGCCTCGAAGGCGAACTCAGTGAGAATCCGCAGCCCAAAGGCGTGGATCGTCGAGATGTATGCCTCCGACAGCCGCAGCGCGTCATCCACTCGGCCCATCTCGAGCAGTCGGCGCCCAATCCTCTCACGCAGCTCGCCGGCGGCAGCCTCGGTGTAGGTCACCGCGGCGATCCGCTCGGGCGCCACTTCCCCGGATTCGACCAACTCGCCTAGGCTGTGCTGGATGCTGTACGTCTTCCCAGAACCCGCACCAGATCGAACGATCCTCAGGGGTTTCACGGGCTCACATCCCCTCGGGGCCTGCGTCGGTATCCGTCCCGAACGCTCGTCCGGGCAGGCCTCCGCCTCGCACTGAGACCGGTTGGGCCTGCCTGGGCCCCCCGGGCGCTTCCCGTTCCTTCGGGGGTCTGCGACGAACGCCTAGCCGGACCACGCTGGGCGGACTGTCGCTCAGGCCGCGTCCGGCGGATAACTGGGAGGGCTGCGGGTCGGACTCGGGTTCGATCGCGAAGAGCTCTATCAGAGGGCTGATCTGCAGTGCGTACGTGGACAGGCCAAGCTTGCCTTCGAATTGCTCCTTGTCTGTATTGGCGTTGAGCTCGATCTCGCCACGCCGGACGCTCCGCAGCCGATCTTCGATCCAGCGCAGCGCCATATTGGAGGGGTCCCGGTCCAAGGCGCGCCAACCTGATACTGGGCGGAGGGAGGCCGGCACGAAGTCCGATAGGCACGCTTGGTCCAGCATCGTGAAGTAGGCGATGCCGATCGATTGCGCCGCGCGCAGCCTCCCCGGCAATCGCGAGCAGCCTGCGGTCCTCCCGCTGCCCAAGGCCTTTAGCCCGCCGCTGCGAAGCATCTCGCGGTAGAGTGCGATCTGGCTCTCGTACCCCTTCTCCATCCGCTCCCAGCGCTTTCGGGACATGGACCACTTGTAGTCCACGATCAGTACGTTTGAATCCGCGAGCCCGAGGATCAAGTCAGCCTTCCCATGGAGCCTGACGCCAGCCCAAGTGCCCTCCAGCCACTCCTCGATGCCGAGAACCTCTGCCTGAAGGTCCTCCAGAACCGACCGCCAGGCCTTTGCTGCGCGCGCCGCGCTAGTTGACAGGCTTCGACGCTCGACGAACCAGTGCGGGCCACGGAGAAAGGGTGCCTGCTGGCGTGCCACCGTGGCCAGTTCGGCCTTGGCGGAACGCTCAACAGTTTCCCGAGACGGGAGGGCTCTGCCGGGCTTGAAGAGTCTCTCGAAGACCGCATGGGCCAGTGCCCCGGTCACTAGAGGGCTCGCAGACTCTGGCCTCCATTCGATTGGTTCCGCCTTCAGACCATGCAGAAGCCAGCCCAGCGGAGACACCATGAGCCGCTCGAGACTGGTTGGGGACTGTGCGGGCAGCCCGCCCTCTCGGTCCGACTTGAGCGCAAGGAGGTCACGGCCCAGCCGCAACAGCGGCGCCCGCGGGCGCAAGTCTCGCGGGCCCGTCGGAGCGCTTGACTCGGCGATTGCCAAGTGGTGGATCCGGGGCCGGTCCGCTGTTGAGTCCAGCATGGCGACGAGGCCACCCGCGCCGGGGCTGGTGACCAGTTGCTGCATGAACACAAAGCTCTCCGATTCCCGAACCGCCTGTCCCCCCGGGCTCAGATGGGGCACGAGGAAGGTCACCGATCCTGAGACCGCGCGAAGCTGCCTGCGGAACAGCAGGCGTGCTCGTGCCTGATGGTCGGAGTGCCTGTCGACGGGCAGGCCGAGCCCGTTCCTCAATTCGCGGAGCTCAGGGGGAGAAAAGACAGCCGAGAACGGCACCCTGGCGGGATAGCGCCCTTCGCAGAAGCCGAGCACAATCAGGTGTTTGACCGGCCTCCAAACTTCCTGGCGCTCTCGCCAGACGGCAATGCCCTCCACGCTGTACTCCGGCCCGGCCCCGTTGGTGATCATTGCGGGCTGCACGAGCTTTCGAAGTTCGGACCAATCGATCGAGGATTCCCCCCGCAGCGCGGTCCTCAACAATTCGACCGCCTCGACGGCACGCTTGGCGTGCGCGGAAAAGCGCTCGCCGCCATTGACAAGACGCCCGAACGCCGCCAGCGCCGACCTGAGACCCTCGGGCGTCTCGTCTGCCCCTAGCAGCAGGGAGCGCATGCGTTGTGAAGCCGTCCCGGCGTCGCGGGGAAGCTCGGGCGAGAAATCCCCGTCCATGACTTGCCGTGCAAGCTGTCCCCCAACCTCCCTCGGCCAAGGCATCAGGCGTGAGGAGAAGCTCACGGCGAGAGCCATGGCCGGAGCCGGGCTTTGCCGGCAGTGCAGGAAGTGGTACACGGCCTCACGGCCAAGGTCGCGCTTCCAGCGTTCGCCGTGCAGACCCGACAAGCGCAGGCCGGCAAGAGTGAAGCAGTCGGCGACCGCAACCGAGTACTCGAAGCTGTCGGGCACGAGAAGGCCAATGTCGCTTTCCTTCAGGCCCGGCTCCTTCGCCAACATGGACTGCACCATGCCAGCCGCAATCTCCGCCTCCTGACAGTGGTCTCTCAGGCCGACCCACTGAACCGTGGCGTCCATATCGGCCGCAGGCGGATTGCGCTCGAACAGTCCCTCCTGCATGGTGCGCAAGGCAGAGCGAGGGGGAGCGCTGGGGAGAGGATCCAAGCAGCTTCGCAGGATGTCGTCCAGATCCATCCCATTCGGGTGTGAAGCGCCGGCGGAGTGGGCATTAAGGCGGTCGACCACCGCCTGCTGCCATCTCGAGAGGCTCGGCACGCCCAGGCAGGTGCGCACGCGAAGCGGTACTGCGGGAGCATCGGAGGAGTTCAGGAGCAGCTGGATCGCTCGGAGCTCCCACGCCATTGCGGCTGGATTCGACCTCGCCAGCCTCTCCAAGTCTCCCAGGCGCTGCTTGAGCCGACTCCCAGCTGGGCGACTGGCGACTCCAGCCAAGCCGACGCAGGGATCGGAGGCAAGAGATACGTCCTCGAGTGCAGCCGCGACCACGGCCGCCGTTTCCTCAGGCGCCGTGGTGAGACTCTTGCTCCAGAAGGCGTCCCCAATCGTCCCGAGCGCGTCTCTGAAACTGTTCGGACCGGTGGCGGGCTGCGGAAGGGCGTACGTGCGCATGGCCTGCTTCAACAGCCGGACCCACGTGCCGACAATCACGCCCGTCCACGCCTGTCGGCTCGCGAGCGTCCGGCGGACCCTTCGGCCTGCACTCGCGTCCGGAACCAGCAGGAATTCTACGGCCCGCCCCATCAGCACACCCGCACAATGCCCAAGTCAGGCACGGCCAAGGGCCGCCACCCGGCAGGACAGACCGAAAGAAGACTTGTTCTCGTCAACCGCAATAACCCTATACTACAGGAAACGAACATGAGTCGAGGATTCGCCGACCCATAGTATAGGTTTCCTTTCAGATGAGAGTCTTGGAGCCCTCATGTTACAGGATGTCTTGCAATAAGCCGCCGATGGGGGTGCCGCGGGCGTGAGCACGCTCCGCGTGCAGCCGTTGCAGACGCAGCGTCAGCGGTCCCCGCTCCCCCGCCCCGATGCGCCGACCGTCGACCTCAAGGACGGGTGCAAGCGCGCCCATCGTTCCCGTTGTGAAGGCCTCGTCGGCCGTATACACCTCGGTCAGCGACAGGTTCTTCTCGACCAGCGATATGCCGCTGTCCCGGCAGGCCTCGATGATCGTGTGGCGGGTAATCCCGGGCAGGCAGCTGTCGGCATGCGGCGTGAAGACTCGGCCTCCCCTCACCAAGAACACGTTGGTCGCGTTGGTCTCCGAGACAAAGCCGTGCACATCGAGCATCAGCGCGTCGTCAACTCCAGCGTGGTTCGCCTCGATCTTGGCAAGGATGTTGTTGATCAAGTTGTTGTGGTGGATCTTGGAGTCGAGGCACTGCGGAGTATTGCGGCGGACTGAGGCGGTGATCAGGCGGATGCCCGCCTGGTCGTAGACAAGCTCCTTCCATTCCGCCAAGACGATCAGTGTGCAGCCGGAGCAGTTGAAGTGTGGGCTCATTCCGGAGGTCACCTTCTCGCCACGAGTCAGAGTGAGGCGGACGTGGGCAGTGTCAAGCATGCCGTTCGCGAGCAGTGTCTCGAACAGCGCCGCGGTTACCTCCTGCCTCAGCGGGATGCCCTGGAAGGCCATCGCGTGGGCCGAGGCGAACAGGCGATCCAAATGAAGGTCGAGGTCCGCCACCCTGCCTCGGTAGACCCTGAGGCCTTCCCAAACGGCATCGCCGCCCTGCACCGAGCTGTCGAATACGGACACCTTCGCCTCTTGCCGCGGCAGGAGCTCTCCTGCTACGTGGACCAAGATCTGTTCGTTGCGGCGATCGGGGAGCTGCATTCTCTTGCGTGCACGCCAAGGCGCGCCCTACAGGCGCAAATTGTACGGCAGGGCATGCGGCAGCGCCTGCGGTCGTCGCGAGCACGGCTAGTGGCAAGGCTTTGTCCGATATAATCTCCGCGAAATGCGGTTACCTGTGCCCCTGCTTGCGCTCCTGAGCGCAGCGCTTCTGACAGCCCAATCCAGCACAAGGACGGTCTATGTCAGTCTCGGCCTGAATGCGGACGCGGTCGAAGACTGGGACGGCTCATTAGGGGTGACGGGCGGCGATCTCGTCGCGGTGGAAGAGCGCCACTTCATGCCGGGCGACGTCCTCAACGGCAGTTCTTGGGAGGCATCAACCCGCGAAGAGCAGATCCGCGGGTTCCCGCGCGTCAACTACAACGAGATGAGTCCGGCCGAGCTTCCTCCGACCCACTACTCGCCGGTTGGTCTGTTCGTGATCGTCGACGGCGATGACGCAACAAGTATCCGGGTTCGCACAGCGCAGGGTAACTTCAGCTTTCGGCTGGGCGAGCTGTCCAGCGGCGGCCTCGAGTTTCTCGAAGGGCGGGCCCGGGCGGGTGAGACCCCAACCGCTGAGCGCCTCTCAAGCGAGGAGTTCGAAGATGACGAGGCTGCCGTGACCGAAGTCTCCGAAGGGGTGGCCGCGGTCGGCTGGGTAGCCTACAAAGACCGCGGCGACCGCGTGTTGGTGAGACTCCGCCGCAACGGCATTTGGGAAGCGGCACAGGAGGTAACCCCGACGCCGGCGGACATATGGCGAGTCTCCCTGGCGGCGGACGGTGAGGGTCAGCTGTGGGCCTTCTGGTCCCAGCGGGACGGCACACGCTGGGACCTGTGGGGGCGGATGCTCGCCGGGGACAGCTGGTCGGAGCCACAGAAGGTGGGCGCGGCGGGATCAAGCACCTTTCACCGCGCCGCCGCTACCGGGGACGGCACGGTGGTCGTTGTCTGGCAGAGCGCGGACGGCCCCGACGGGCAGGCCCACAGTGACATATGGATGCGCGCTTGGGACGGGTCATGGGGGGAGCCGATGCGCGTCAGCGAGTCTCCCGCGAACGATTGGGAACCGCAGGTCGCAGGGGGCCCCGGCAGCGAGGCCCACATCGTTTGGGACAGCTACGACGGTGGCAACTACGACATCTTCTACCGCCCCTTCTCGGAGGCGGGCCTTGGTGAGATTGAGCAGGTTACGACGAGCCCGCGGTTCCAAGCCCATGCCAACGTAGTGGTTGCTCCTGACGGGACACCTTGGTTGGCGTGGGACGAGTCCGGCGCGAACTGGGGCAAGGACGTGGGATACCTGATTACGCCACCGAATGCCGTGCCCCTGCACCAAGAGCGGTCGCTCCAGGTCGTTCGGCGATCCGACGGAGCTTGGAGCGCGCCCAAGGTCGGTCTGGAGCCGTTCTACGTCTATCGGCTGTACCCGAACTTCGAGAATCCCCAGCTTGCGTTCGACTCCAGCGGAACTCTGACGATGCTCTTCCGCCACTGGACGAGGCAGAGGGCCCACAGCATCGGCGCCCGCATGATGTGGGAGACGTTCCTGACGCGGTTCAACGGCAATGAGTGGAGCTTACCGGTGCCGTTGCCGCATAGCCAAGGCTCTATCGAGAAGAGGCCTGAGGTCGCATCCGTGGGCGGCCAGCTGCTGGCTGCCTGGATGACGGACAACCGGCCGTTCTCGGACAACGTCCCGCGCAACGCGGAGGTGTACGCGGCGGATCTCGGAACAGCCTCGGAACAGCCGGACTACGCAGAGTCCAACTTTGTCCGCTACGACGAGCCATTCGCCGAAGAGATACCGATCCACCCCTTCGAAGAGCGCAATGTCAAGACGATCCGCGGATACATCATTGACGCCGGTGAGCGGGACTACAAGATCTACCGAGGGGACATGCATCGGCACACGGACGTCTCCCAAGACTTCAAGTACGACGGTTCGCTGATCGAGGTCTACCGGTACGCGCTGGACGCCGCCGCCTTCGACTACATCGTGCCCACGGACCACCAGCTCGGCTACGACCAAGAGTTCACCTGGTGGCAGGACGAGAAGCTGGCCGACCTGTTCCACGTGCCGGGATCCTTCGTGCCCATGTTTGGGTATGAGCGCTCGCTGAGGTTCCCCAATGGACACCGAAACATCATCTTCGGCAAGCGCGGTACGCGCACGCTGCCGATACCGGACGCGGAACAACGCGGCGAGGAACGCGCAGCCAGGCTATACGCGTACCTGCACGAGAACGACGGCATCTCAATGCCGCACAGCTCCGGCACGGCGCAGGGGACCGACTGGTTCGATAACGATCCCGACGTCGAGCCACTAGTGGAGATCTTTCAGGGCTACCGGGCGAGCTACGAGTACATGGGCGCCCCTCTGGCGGCCTCGCCGCAGAAGCTGCGCGAGCAGCGCTCCGGCTTCAATCCGATCGGCTACTGGTGGGACGCCCTGAGGAAGGGCTACAAGATCGGAGTGCAGGCATCCTCCGACCACTGGTCCACCCACATGTCCTACGCCATGATCGTCGCCGAGGATTTCACTCGGGAGTCGATGTTCGCGGCGCTGAAAGCCCGGCACGCCTATGCGGCCACCGACAACATCGTGCTGGACTTCCAGGCCGAGGACGGCCAAGGCCGACGGTACATCATGGGCGACATCATCGACTCCGATCGGCCGCCTCGGCTCACGGTCCGTGTGATCGGAACAGACCGGATCAAGCAGTTCGTGATCGTCAAGAACGAGCAGATCGTCTATACCAGCCATCCCAACCAAGAGCAGTACTCGTTCGAGTACACCGACAGGAATTTCGAGGCAGGCTCAAACTATTACTACATCCGCGCCCTACAGAACGATGGCCAAGTGGCTTGGAGCTCCCCGATCTGGGTCGAGTAGCCGAGCTCCGCCCCTGCCAACCGTTCGCATGCTAAACCGGAGATCCGCCATGCTACGCCCCTCGCTCCTCGCACTGGCCCTGGCCGCGGTCGTCCCGGCGGCGGCACAGGCCGAACGCCCGCCGAACTTCATAGTCCTGTTTGCCGACGACCAAGGCTGGGGCGACCTCGGATCCTACGGCCACCCGGACATCCGCACGCCACACATCGACCGGATGGCGGCCGAGGGCGTGCGCCTTACGAGCTTCTATGCGGCCCCGTTTTGCGGTCCTTCGCGAGCGGCCCTGATGACCGGCTCCTACCCTCCGCGCAACAGCCTCGATTTCAACCACAGTCCCGAGGCAACCACAGGCATCCACCCGAGCGAGGTCACTGTTGCGGAGCTCCTGCAGGCGCGCGGCTACGCCACCAAAATGATCGGAAAGTGGCACCTCGGCGACGCTCCGCCGTACAGGCCCCACCGGCACGGCTTCGACTCGTGGTTCGGGATCCCGTACTCGAACGACATGTGGCGCTACCACCCGATGATGCCGATCCGAGAGCCGGAGGACGAGCGCATGCAGGGTGCGCGGCAGCGCGCGGCCATGACCGGGTACGCCGGCCAAGGCCGTTACTACAACCTCGGGGCGGGTCAGGGATTCCCGCAGCCCCTGCCCCTGATGCGTGACGACGAGGTGGTGGAGACGGATCCGGACCAGCGCCAGCTCACCACGCTGTACACGCGGCTAGCGCTGGAATTCATCGAGGAGAACCGCGATGGCCCCTTCTTCCTGTACCTGCCCCATGCGATGCCGCACGTGCCTCTGTTCGTCTCCAACGAGAGATGGGGGCGATCGCTGGGCGGGCGATACGGGGATGTAATCGAAGAGCTGGACTGGTCGGTGGGGCAGATCTTGGCCAAGCTCGACGAGCTTGGACTCGCCCGTGACACCCTGGTCGTGTACACCTCCGACAACGGCCCCTGGCTGGAGTACGGCATCGATGCGGGCTCAGCTGGCCCGCTAAAGCTAGGCAAGGGCACGACATGGGAGGGCGGGATGCGGGTCCCTGGGGTGTTCTGGATGCCCGGTCGCCTGCCCGCGGGCCGCGTGAGCTCGGCCGTGGCGGCCAACATGGACCTGCTGCCGACATTCGCGGCCCTGGCTGGAGCGGAGCTGCCGAACGACCGGGTACTCGACGGCCGTGACCTATGGCCCCTACTGAGCGGCGAGACCGAAGCGTCGCCACACGAGCACTTCTACTACTTCGCCGGTCGCGGGAGGGGCGGCAGGACCCGGCTCCAAGGCATCCGGCGGGGCCGCCACAAGCTGCGCTTGTCCACTACCGCAGAAGGCGACTTGGTAGCGGAGGAGCTATACGACCTGCTCGCCGACGCGGCGGAGCGGTTCGACATCCGCGGACGCAACGCCGCGCTCGCCTCGGAACTGCTGGAGGAAGCCAAGGTGTTTCTGGCGGATCTGGAAGCCAACACCCGCCCGTTGGGAGGCGAGTGAAGATCCGTAACGCCAGAACCATTCTGAACTGAACTTCGCCAGATCATAGCCCGCGCAGATCAACGTCTTGCGCCCTTGGGCGGGACAACGGGCTGTCCTCACGAGCGAGAATCGTTCCATGAGGAGCCGACCAGCGTCAGAATGCTCTCCATATCGAGACATCGCTGTAGCGAACAGATGATGCATTGCATGAAAAGCCAGGATCAATCGCCCTCGCGCCATGCGAGGGTACGGAATCAGGGTTGCGTGCGAGCGTTTATTGACGTCCTTGCTGGGAGATCGTTCGTGAGTCCACGATTCTCGCCACCCCGTTACCCTACCGATGCACGACCGGAGGATGTGGCTAGGATCGGCGCTGACATGTATCGGAGCTTCCAGTTGTTCACTGAAGAGCAAGAGAACTGAAAAGCGTCAGCGGACTAAGGGTGCGCCTTCGTAGTTCAGCGTCCCAAGCCCGCTCATCCCCATAGAGGTCTTTGGTCCACCTCCCGCTGATGCTAGGGGATCGGTGATCGAGGCGGCAGCATTCAGCGGGCCTCTTCGGCCACCTTCGGTGTTCGTACACCTTGATCAAGTGCTCGAACACAGCGCGGGTCGGATCCTGGCACTGGCCGCGCGAGAGCAATCGCGCCGAATTGGATGCGAGAGCAAACGCTAGGAGCCTGCAGCGAATGACGCCATTCGCGCCCAGTGGATTGGCCTCGCACTACCGCTTTAGCGTCCACTCCAGAAAACCACCGACGCTGGCTGAAATGCCGCCAAGCTCACGCGCTAGAGACGGTCCACCTGCCTGAGGCTCATGTTGACAGGGTAGCTACTGGTCGCTACCGTGTGGACATGCGATCGGTCGGCATCAAACTGCTGAATAATCGGTTGAGCCAGTACGTCCGGCTCGCCGAGTCGGGCGAAACGATCCTGGTTACCGACCGTGACCGGGTAGTGGCGGAGCTTGGTCCATTACGGGAGAGCCGGAGCCCGGTCCTTGCCGATGCCGTTCTGGCCGACGCCGTGCGGTCCGGCATGCTCACGCCGCCAACGCTGGCCGGCTCGGGGCCGCCGCCGAAGCCTCCACCGGTCGCCCGGCTAGACGAAATCTTGGCGGAACTGGATGACAGCCGGAGCGACCGATGATTTATCTTGACACTTCCGTCGCGCTCGCGCACCTGCTCGCCGAGGACCGCCAGCCGCCGGCGTCGCTCTGGGACGAGACCCTAGTCTCCAGTAGGCTGCTGGAATACGAGCTCTGGACCACGCTGCACCGGCGCGGGCTCGCAGGAGCCTATGGTGACGCCGCCCGCTGGCTGATTGGGCGGGTCGCGATGCTGGAACTCACCCCGACCGTTCTGGCGCGGGCACTAGATGCCTTTCCGGGACCCGGTCGTTTGCGGACCCTCGATGCTCTTCATCTAGCGTCGTGTGCGTATCTAATCGATCACACTCAGCCGTTAGCACTCGCGAGCTTCGATCGCCGGCTGATTTCCTGTGCGCGCGCAATGAATGTTCCGATCTTCGGCCAGAAAGCACGATAAGCCCCGTAATCGTGACACGCATTGCAAGTCTCTCCGAACAAGACTGGCCACGCACGGCCTGCCCGTGCCACACAAGCAGACCCTATCCGCCCGTGATGAGAGTCGCAAAGGGCGAGAACCAGCTCGGAACCACTGTCTCGCAAGCTGATTTGTCACGCCTGAGGGCGATCCGACCGGTGCCCGTCGCCCGCAAGACCAGCGAGCGTACATGATCTGACCCCGGACTTCCGCCACAGGCCGCTGCGGGCGGGGGCGGGTCTCGCCGAGTCGAAACAGGGGCCTCCTCGTGGCCCCTCCCGCCCCGCACGCCGGCCGCGATGCCGCCCGTGCGGAACTCTCGGATGGTTCGCGCCCCGTGGCCTGTGGCTCAAGCTTGCCCGCGGCTCAGCCGTCCGCGCTGAGCTTGCGCACCAGCAAGCTCTCTTGCTGCAGACGCAGGATGCGCCCGTACGCGCGAGCCGCGGCGCTGAGGTCGGCGTGACCCTCCCACATCTTCTGGTGCCCCGGCGGCGCGTCTCCCTTGCGGTCCAGGTGTCCGGCCATCCTCGCCATCGTGCGCACCGCGCCTCCCAAATTGGTCGGCTCGGGCAGCTTGCGCTCGCGTGCGAAGTCCCGCAGCACCATCAGTTCCGTCTCCGTGAACAGCACCTCTGCGGGCAGCTCCGGGGTCTGCCGACCCAGCAGCGTCATCAGCATCAGGCGCCAAGCGATCACGGCGCTGATGGTCACGGCCCGCTCGATGCGCTCGCCGGTGTGGTGCTGCAGGTGCTCCACTTTGCACCCCGTCTTCAGCACCCGGTGCCAGTCCTCGATCCGCCAGCGCAGCCGGTACCACTGCAGCACCCGCTCGGCATCCTCCCGCCTGCGCACCGGGCACGTCGTCAGCAGCAGCCACTCCACACGCTTGCCGCTCTTGGGAGGCTCGCGCTCGCGCACGTGCACCGCCTGCACCGACAGCGTCGGGCAGTCCTCGTCGGGGGCCGGCAGCCGCACCGTCCCGAAACGCAGCTCGACCTTGGCCTTGCGCCCCGGCTGTGCCTCGCGCTTCTTCTGCCGTTGCGTGCTGCGGCGCGCCGACTGGCGCCCCACATCGAACTCCAAGGTTGCCTGCAGGGGTGCCTGGCGCAGCTCGTCGAACAGCTTCGAGCTGCCCCCGGCCAAGGCCCGGTTGTGCTTGGCCCGCACCAGCAGGTCCACGTGCCCCAAGCGCTCCCGTTCGGCGAACAGCGCGAACACGTCCCCTTCCCGGTCCAGCACCGTGACCGGCCGCACTCCCTGCAGTTCCCTGGTCAGCTCCACGCAGTCGCGCA
>JAPPMC010000137.1 GCA_028819235.1 Bryobacterales bacterium | reverse complement strand
GCCACGACATCACCGTCTTCCCCGAGCGCCATCTCGCCGCGGGCGCCTGCTCGGGGAACGGCATTCTCTTCGACATCTCTGACCCGCTAGAGCCGCGGCGACTCGACGCGATTGTCGACGCGGGCTTCGCCTATTGGCACTCGGCGACATTCAACAACGACGGCACGAAGGTCATCTTCACTGACGAATGGGGCGGCGGCACTCGGCCGCGCTGTCGCGCCTACGACCCGCTCACCTGGGGCGCGGACGCGATCTACGACGTCGTCGACGGCAAGCTCGAGTTCCGCAGTTACTACAAGTTGCCTGCACCGCAGTTGGAGCAGGAAAACTGCGTTGCGCACAACGGCTCCATCGTCCCGGTGCCGGGTCGCGACATCTTCGTCCAGGCTTGGTACCAGGGTGGCCTGTCGGTAATCGATTTCACCGATTCCGCCCACCCGGTCGAGATCGCCTACTTTGACCGTGGCCCGATCGACGCCGAGGATCTGGTCCTGGGCGGATACTGGTCGACCTACTGGTATCGCGGTCACATCTACGGCACCGAGATCGCGCGCGGGCTGGACGTCTTCGCGCTGACCCCCAGTCAATTCCTGAGCGAGAACGAGATTGCAGCGGCGGCACGGGCCGAAGGGGGCGGATTCTTCAACCCGCAGCAACAGTTCCCTGTTCAGTGGCCCGCGGAGCCGGTCGTGGCGCGGGCCTACCTCGATCAGCTTGAGCGCGGCGGGGATGTTTCGGAGTCCTTTGGAGCCCAGTTGACCTCGGTGCTCGACCGCTCGGAGGCGCAGCTTCAGGACGGTGAGACCGACGAAGACCTCGCTGCCGGGATGGAAACGCTGGCGGGGACCCTGACCGACAACCAAGGCGATGGCCTTGCGGGGAGCCGGAAGGCGTTGCTGAGCCAGACGCTACGGGGGATCGCCGCCAGACTGCGCTGATCTCCGCCAGGTAATCCAGCCCTGTGTAGAAGCCGCTGACCGAGCGAAGCCCAATGGCTAGAGCCAACGCCCGATACCCGCAGTTGGACACCTAATGGGAAGCAGCGAACCGGCGGATTTTCCCCACTGATGCGCTTTGCATGGCGAGGGTCCGCGGAACGCGAACATGCCACGGACGGACACCTTGGGCTGGGCCGGTCACGCCGTGCCTTGGGGCGCAGGTGCCGGGCGACTGTGCGCGCTATCACCGCGACCGCTGGTTGGCCTGTCCATCGCGCACTCTCCCGTCGCGCCGGCGGCGGCCGCGTCGGGCGAAGCGGGATGATCGGTGACTCGCTTTCGGATCGTGATTCACTAGGATGCATGTAGCCGAAATGGGGCTACAGTGCCGGACCCTCCCCACTGCTTCTCGGAAGGGTCAACCCTGGACGAGGCGATCCAGTCTGCTTGCGAGGCTTGAGGATGCGCAACGGTGTGGGTTTCGGAATGAACCTGACTCCGGCCGAATTGAGCGATGGGCCCTGACCGGCAACGAGACCAGTGGCTCCTTGCCTACCGCCTGATCTTCGCCGACCTGCGAGACACTCTTGGCACGTCGTCAGCAGACGTGCCCGTTCGGCATGACCAGCCGTTCCGGCTCGTAAGAGGCGCGTGCAGAGTGCGCCCAGCGGCTATTAGCGGCTCGCCAGCTTCTTCTCTTCCTTGATCCGCTCGCGGTAGGCCTTGGCCTGCTCGCGATGGCGCTTGTTCAGCTTGGAGATCTCGGCGCGGATCACCGGCAACTCTGCCTCGTCCACGGCCAGCCCGTGGAAGACGATTGAGCCCATTTCGTCCTCGGAACCTGTGCCCCAATAGACCCTCTTAGGGGGATGGCTCGGGTTGCGGGGGTTCTCCGCCGAGTTGTCGTACCTAATGCGCGTGCGCACGATCGTGCCCGCCGGGAGAATCACACGCTCCTCGTACACGTACATGTCCTGCCAAGCAAAATCCCAGTCCTTGATCCAGATGAGCGGCACCTCGCCGCCGTCTGGCAGTTCGGCCCACGCCTTGAACTCTTTGCCGATGTAGTGTGCGTGCGGCGTCACGCTGTGCAGTGCGATGGCCGCCGGCAGTGTCAGCGACTCGCTGATGGTGTAGTCGGCGTCGCCCGGAGCTATGTCGAGGCCTGCCCCGGACCCGAAGGCTGGCGGCAGCTGAAAGGTGACTTGCTCCTTGGTGGCGGGCTCCTCGGAGAAATACAGCGCGACGGTTGACACCTCCGTCTCGGGCTTACCCGAGGGGTGGAAGTGGCTCTCGAAGATGAAATCGCTTCCGGCCGGGAGCCGTATCGGCGCTTCCTCGGGAAAGATGCGCGGGCCGCCACCAACCGCCCAGCCCCGCAGGCTGATCTTGCCCTCGATCCCGCCAGACATCCCTGGATAGCCGGGGATGTCGTCTTCGGCGTCGTATTCGCGCGCCTTGCCGGTGGTGTCGGCGGCGAAGAGGCTGTGGTGTACGACAGTCCGGGCCAGCGGCTTGAATTCGATCGCGCGCACCCAGCGGTCTTCTTGGGTAGGCACGCGAGCGGGGAAGTTGCGGTAGACGTCAGGGCCGTCCGCCGGAACGGTGTAGGGCTCCTCCATTGCGATCTCCAGATCCGGCTCGCCGAGGTTCCACCCTTCCGGGAACGAGGGCAGGGGCGGGGCCGGTCCTGATCCTTCCGGAGCGCCGGCGGCGACCCATGCGGCTAGCAGTTCGACTTCATGATCCGGAAGCCTCCGCTCGCCCTTGAACTTGCCGTATCCGGGCTCGGCATGCCACGGCGGCATGTAGCGCGACCCGGTCACTGCTCGGATCAGTGCGGCGCGCTTGGAAACGTCTTCGTAGGTCAGCAGGGAGAATGGCGCTGCCTGGCCTGGCCGGTGACAGGATGCGCAACGCTGGTGAACGATCTCTGCGACCTGGCCGTTGAAGGTTACCGGTCCCCCGATGGTGGCCCCTCCGGCCCGAAGCGGCAAAGCCGCGGAAAGCGCCAGCAGGCCTGCCAAGGCAGTCATGCTTCCCAAACGTCTCATCGTTCTCAGTCCTCCCTGTCGCGTCGCAGTTCCGGGATGAAGCATCCGACCGCCTGAGTCCTCGGCCTCGAGACCTCCCGTCCGTCTAGGACGGCGTCAAGCGCCTCTCGGAGGTCATGCTCTGTCGGCCTGCGGCGTGGCGTGCCCAACTCCGCATAAAGGTTGTTGATGCGCCCCCGGTACGCCAGCTCGCCGCTCCGGTCAAACAGCGCCGCCTCGGGCGTCACGGTCGCAGCGGCCAGCTTCACCAAGCGGTGGTCCGAGTCCAGGACCGCCGGCTGCGCTGTTCCGTATGTTTCCTGATGCTCCCTGATCGCCTCGGCGGTCAGCGTCGGGTCGACGTATGCGAGCAAGCACCGGACGTCTTGGACGGCGTATTCGCCGCATATGCGGCGGACTTCAGGCAACAGCCGATTCGAGATCGGGCAGTCGTGCGTCACGAAGTACACAACGGTTGGCGGCCCTCCGGGCTTGCCGACTTCGGGCACCCAATCCGAGTTGATGTCGAGCAACTCGGCCTGCAGCATTCCCAATGAACACCCAAGCAGAACCAGAACTCTCAATCGCTTGAGCATCGGGATGCCTTGCTTCATCTTAGCGCCGCTGGTGTGGTCTCGGGGATGGGCTGCCATGGCGGTCCGCAAGGCGGGCTGGTGACGGAAACGGAACTGGGGCCAAGTGCCCCGTCTGGGGTTAGACGGAGGCGCGTCATCCCTAGGGCGGGTCGGCCGTGGTGTCCGCCTGCGCCTGCTTGGCCGACCTGCTGGCCAGATGGCGGTCAAACCACCGAACGGCCTCGGACACGTAGTCGGGTGAGTCTGACGCCTTCCCGGGGAATGCCGCTCCGTGGCCGCCGCCGGGCACGACAAGCAGCTCAGAGGGCACGTTGGACTTGCGCAGTTCTTCCAGCAGCAGCCGGGAGTGCTCGATCGGGACGATCGCGTCGGCGTCCCCGTGGATCAGGAGTGTCGGAGGATCAGCGCTGGAGACATGCTCGATCGGTGAGGCTTCAAGATAAGCCCGGCGCTGCGGCGAGGACCGAGGGTCGCGCGCCATCAGCCGAAGGCCGAACAGCGATCCGAACGTGCCGGTGCCGAACTCGCCGTTGTGCCGGATCAGGTCTGTCGGAGGGGCCCAAGGAACGATCGTCTGTAACGCTGCGTTTTCTCGATTGACAAGGTCTGGGTCGTTCTTGAGGCCCGCGGCCTGCCGGAGGCCGAGCATCAGGATCAGGTGCCCTCCCGAAGAACCGCCAATCCCGCCGATCCGGCTTGGATCGATGCCCCACCGCGACGCGTGGTGGCGCACGAACCGCACGGCCCGCTCCACATCCTCCAGCTGCGCTGGGTATTTGTTGAGCGGCGCGGTGCGGTGGTTGACGGCGTAGAGGGTGTAGCCGGCCTCCACGAGCGGCTTCCCGAAGATCTCCACTTGGCGGCTGGCCTTCTGCTGGGGAGCGCTGGCCGCAATTGGCGAGTGCCAGCCGCTGCCGGTTATATGGATGATTCCGAGGCCGTTGGAGCTTGCCGCGTTGGGTCGGTGAACGTCCATCAGCAGGGCGCCGCCGGAGACCATCCCGAAGACGACATTCCTCTTGACATCGGATTCCGCATCAGCCGACTGCGGCACTTCCCTCTCTGGCGGGGAATCGCCGCTCAGGTGTTCCCGGAAGAAGTCCACCATCGCGCCCAAGTAGTCGGGCGGGTCAGTCGCCCCTGGAAACGACGGGCCGTGCCCCCCGCCTTCGATCGGGAGCAGCCGGGCCGGCACATTCACAGCGCGCAGCATGGCGGCGAATTCCTCCGCTCGCGCGAACGGCACTCTTTCGTCGGCAGTACCGTGCACTAGCAAGAACGGCGGGTCGTCGGGCGAGACGTGGGCGGTGGGCGATGCCTCCCAGTGCCGACGGAACTCCGCGCTACCGCGAGGGTCGCGGGCCCCCAGCCGAAGCCCCAGCAGCGACGCCACGGAGGCGCTCGAGAATCGCCCCTCAAACCGGGTCAGGTCGGTCGGAGCCGCCCTTGCGACGACGGCCTGCACCTTGGAGCTCTGCCGCTCCACCGGGTCGGCGTCATCGGAGCGGCCTCCCCCATCAAGCACGCCGAGCATGCTTGCCAGATGGCCCCCAGACGAACCTCCAACACCGCCGATCCGGTCGGGGTCGATGCCGAATCGATCCGCATGGTGGCGGACGAACCGAACGGCCCTCTGCGCATCCTCGAGGGGGGCCGGGTAACGGTAGCGCGGTGCGGCCCGATGGTTGATCACAAACACCGTGAATCCTGCCGACGTCAGGGGCGGAGCGTACAGCCTGGCAAAGCCGGAACCCTTGAGAGGCGATGCATCGTAGCGCAGCGGCGCGTGCCATCCGCTTCCCGAGATGAACACGATCCCGAACCCGTTTGACCGCTCGGGATAGTGCACGTCCATGAGCATGGCGAGCCCGCCGCGCATCGCGTAGACCTGATCTCGGTCCACTCGGGCTAGGAGGGGCACTGCGAGCAGGACTGACCAGATGAGGATCCGCTGAAGCATTCCGATGGAAAGTCTAGCCGATCCTCCCTGGCGGCGTTTCTGTCTGAATTCGGCGCGCTTCGCCACAGCTGGTGGGCTTGGTGGCCCGCAGTCGCTGCGCTACTCTAGCGGCGATGACTGGCTCGATGACCCGCCGGGGATTCGTGGGCGCCACCGGGGCGGGCCTCGCTTCCCAAGCAGTCCACGGCGCGCCCAACTGTCCTAATGTGCTTTGGATCTGCACCGACCAGCAGCGCTGGGACACCATCCGCTCGCTGGGCAACGAACACATACGCACCCCCAACCTCGACCGCCTCGTAGCAAGTGGCGTCGCCTTCGAGAACGCCTACTGCCAGTCACCCATCTGCACTCCTAGCAGGGCCGGTTTCCTGACCGGCATGTACCCGTCGGCCGTTCACGGGTGCATGAACGGCAACTCCCGCTGGGACGACGCCGTGCCCTTGGTCACCAAGACCCTTGCCGACGTGGGATACGACTGCGGACTAGCCGGCAAGTTCCACCTCTCCGGGGCCCAAGGTCGGGTCGAGCCAAGGGTTGACGACGGCTACCGGGTGTTCCACTGGAGCCATCACCCGCACGACGATTGGCCCGATGGGCATGCCTACGTCGACTGGCTCGAGTCCCGGGGCATCGACTACACGCGGACTTACGAGCGGCTCGGATACATCCCGACCGAGAGCCATCAAACCACATGGTGCGCGGATCGCGCGATCGACTTTCTCAAGGAGCGTCGCGATGGCCCTTGGCTGTTCAGCTTCAACTGCTTCGATCCCCACTCGCCCTTTGATCCTCCCAAAGAGTGGCTGGACCACTATCCGGAGTCCGCCATGCCCGGCCCGCTCTTCCGCGAGTCCGACCTAGCTGCTCAGGATCGGCTCAGGGACATCAATTTCCAGCGCACCCCGAAGCGTCCTCAAGACCTCAATGCCAAGTCGTACCAGGCCAAGTACTACGCCATGATCGAGCTCATTGATCACAACGTCGGTCGCATGCTGGACGCGCTGGATGACAGCGGTCAGCTCGATAACACCGTCGTCATCTTCACCAGCGACCACGGCGAAACGCTCGGGGACCACGGCCTGCTGCTGAAGGGCTGCCGCTTCTACGAGAGCTTGGTGCACGTTCCCTTGGTGATCTCGTTTCCCGGCCGGTTCGAGAAAGGGCTGCGGAGCAGCGCCCTCGTGGAGCTGACCGACCTGGCACCGACACTCTTGGAGCTCGCCGGTCTGACTGTGCCCACCTCGATGCAGGGCAGATCGCTGCTCCCGATCTTGGAGGGTGACGCGGATCCCGGCCGCCACCGGGAATTCGTTCGGAGCGAGTACTACCGCGCCTTGGCCGGCGTGCAAAGCTTCGGCACGATGGTCCGCAGCGAAAGGTTCAAGCAGGTCGTCTATCACGGCCACGGACTCGGCGAGCTGTTCGACCTGCAGAATGATCCCGGCGAGTTCAACAACCTTTGGGACGATCCCGGGATGCACGCCGTGCGACACGAACACATGGTGATGAACTTCGACTCGCTGGCGCTTGCCGCCGATGTCGGAAGTCCTAGGGTCTCCCGCTACTGACGCTGGCCCCTATCGGCTGAATCGCGGCGGCTACAATCGGGCTCGTGCCAGCTCCGATCATCCGCGCCGGAAGCCGCGCCTACGAGGCGCACCACGACTGGGGCGATCTCCCCAGCCGCATCGCTTACGGCAACTGCCACGGCGTGCAAGTGGACTCCACTGGTTGCGTGTGGATGCACCACACCGTCCACCGGACATCGGTCAGCGACCACTCGGTGGTGGTCTTCGACCCAAACGGCCGGTTCATGCGCTCGTGGGGCAGCGCCTTTGCCGGCGGCGCTCACGGCTTCCGGCTTGTCCAAGAGGGTTCGGAGGAATTTCTATTCTTCTGTGACATCCGTCGCAGGATCGTCCAGAAGACCGACTTGGACGGCAACGTTGTCTTGACGCTGGGCTATCCCTCCGAGTCGCCGGCGTACGAAGTGCGCGAGGACCGGATGGCCCCTAGCTGGAAACCCACGAACCTTGCTGTCGCGAGCAATGGCGACATCTATATCGCCGATGGCTATGGCTCAAGCTATGTAGTGCGCTACGACCGCGATGGCCGTTACAAGGGCACCTTCGGGGGTGGCAGGACCCAAGACGCCGGCAAGCTGAACTGCCCCCACGGGATCGAGATTGACAGCCGCTCCGGGGAGGAGAGGGTCTTGGTGGCGGACCGGGCGAACCGCCGGCTGCAATATTTCGGCCTGGATGGCGTACATCTGGGTTTCGTGCACGACGTGGATTTACCGTGCGACTTCGACATCCATTCCGACGGGACGCTTGTTGTTCCCGACTTGGCTGCGAGAGTGAGTCTGTTCGACGGGGAGAATCGTCTGGTTGGCCATCTGGGGCAGGGAAGCAACGACTACATGGACCGACGCCTGCTGGGCCGGGAGCACTTTCGCGCCGGCGAGTTCGTGTGTCCGCACGATGCTTGCTTCGACCACGCCGGGAACCTGTTCGTCGTCGAGTGGGTCGAGGTGGGCCGCGTCACGTTTCTCCGTCGCGTCGCATGACACCGCGCAGGTGGATTCGGGCCCGAAGCGCCCATCCGGTCGCGGCCCGGGAGCGTAGGGAGCCCCCTGCCTGGCGGCAAGGCCATGGCGCGATGCATGCCTCTTCCGATCGCTATGGGCGCGCCTGCGCCATAATGTGAGCCGGTCCGGCTGCGTCGGATCAAGCGAGGTACATCCATGAGACTCTTAATCGCATGGCGCCGGATATGCAGGTGCGGGCTGCTGTTGGCAGGAGCGGCCGCCTTGGCGAGCGCCCAGCCTTATCCGAATCCTTACCGCATGGTGAACGACTGGGCCAAGCTCCCGGACGGTCGGGGCCCCGGTGCAATGGGCGATGTTGACGTCGATCCGGACGGAAAGCACCTGTGGGCCGTGGTCCGTTGTGACGCGGGATCCGAGAAGTTCGGCTACGAGTGCCTGGACTCCGACTTGGACGCGGTCGTGCAGTTCAGCCTCGAGACGGGTGAGGCCCTCACCAGTTTCGGCTCGGGCATGTTCATCTGGCCTCACGGCATCGACGTCGCCCCTGACGGCAGTGTCTGGGTGACCGACGCGGCCAATCCCTCCCGCGTTCCCGAGGGTGGGCAGCGAGGCCACAGGGTGATCAAGTTCAGCCGCACTGGCGAGGTTCTGATGACGCTCGGGACACCCGGTGTCCCAGGCGATGGCCCTCGGCACCTCAGCTCGCCCGCGGACGTTGTCGTGGCGGACGACGGCTCCATCTTCGTCGGTGACGGCCACTATCCGGACGGGAACAATCGCGTCGTGAAGTACGCCCCGGACGGGACCTTCGTCAAGCAATGGGGCCGCACGGGCTACGCGCCCGGCGAGTTCCGCGTGCTGCATTCGCTGGCCCTTGATGCCGACGGACGCCTGTTCGTGGCGGACCGCGAGAACAACCGAGTCCAGATTTTTGACCAAGAAGGCAAGCATCTGGCGAGCTGGACGCAGTTCGGCCGACCGAGCGGCATCTCGTTCGACGGCCACGGCAACATCTATGTCGCAGACTCGGAGTCGGACGATGTGCAGAACCCCGGCTGGGAAATGGGGCTGCGAGTGGGCGACGCGAAATCGGGCTGGGTGCGCTACTTTGTGCGCTTCCCTTGGGGCGACCCGCGCCGGACCGCGGGAAGCGGTGCGGAGTTCGTTGCCGCGGACGACGATGGCAACCTGTACGCTGGCGAGCCGTTTCGCAGGACGCTACAGAAGTACGTGCGGGTCATGCCATAACGCAGCTTCGACCTGCACGGCCCGTGGTCAATCGATAGACACTGCCTGAGTGGCGTGTACGAACAGGACGTCATTGGCGCTCTGGTAGGCCTGAAGGGCAGTCGCCGTTCCGTCAAGAGTGATCTCGTCTGCGGTCAGTCCGGCGATCAACAAGTCCGCCTTCGACGACCGCCGTGAGACTTCCGTCTCGAGCGAGTGCCCGCCGGAGTGAGGCACGGCCGTTACGTTCTGCGAAGAGATCGGCAAGCGCCCTTCCTTCATTAGGTTCGAGAGCTTGTCCTTTTCGCGCTCGGCGTCGCTCTTGGCCTCGAAGCACGCGAACAGGTGTATCTCTGCCCTGTTCCAATCGCGGTGTCCGACAATGATGTATGCCAAAAGCAGCATTAGGGCAGCATTGTCGATCGTGTCCTCCGTCACCCACAGGTGGATGGATGCCTTGTAGCCGAAGCGGTACTTGGTGGACCGCAGCACGAGGACGTTGAACATCGAGTCCATCGCGAGGCGGGCGCCGTCCACGATCTCGGTGACCTCCTCTGGCCGATCTTGGTCGAACTCCAGCAGGAGGCAGTTGTTGGGGAGCCCCGAGATGCCCGGCATCTGGAGCGTGTTCGCCATCGCCAACTGGAACGATGGGCAGATCATCGAGTCAACGAACACTCCCGCGCGACTGATCTCGGTGCGTTCGACCAGCTTCTGAACTTGCAGCCGGGCCTCGATCTCCTCCGAGAATGAGTACTCGCCTTCCAGGTACTGGATGAAATGGCCGAATCCGTGGCGATGACTGAGCCAGCGGAGCAGGTCGAAGTGCCCCAGCCTCCGCTCTCCGAACCGGGTGACTGCCACCACGGACGGGCGCCAGCCCCCGTCCGATCGCTCGACGCGGTTCTGCTGCAGTGTGATCTGCAGCCGCCGGGTGAGCTGGTACATCGTGCCCTCGAAAATGGCCGCGAAGTCCCGCTCCCCGCGACGGGACCGGCGCAGCCCGAGATAGATGCCGACCATCAGAAGGATGGAAACCAATGCGTAGAGCGGGTTCATCTGGATCATCAGCAGGCCGCACATCACCGCGCCCAGCAGGGAGAGGTACCAGCGGGAGCGGAAGGTAGGTCGATAGGCCGGGTTGCCGGCGAAGTACTCAAGGAACGACACTGCGCAAAGGGCGCCGTAGGTCACCATGAAGAACATGCTCAGGATCTGAGCGATGAAGTCCACGTCCCCGAGCACCACAAAGACGATTGCGATGGCTCCGGAGACCAGAGTGGCGTTGACTGGTTCCTGCGACTCGCCCGCGCCATGCTCGAGCAGGATGTTCACGCGTGGGATCGGCGATACTTTGTCCCGAGCCAGAGCTTGAAGGGTGCGAGGCGCAACGAGTATCGAACCGAGCGCCGAGGACAGCGCGGCCGCTCCGAGGCCCACGTAGATGGAAGGGCCCCACAGCGCGATCTGGGACATGATGAACTGGTCCTCGGCCAGTGCTTCGGGGGTAGCGCTGGCGGCCAGCTTCACCGCCACGAGGGCATACACGACCATCCCCGCAAGGGTTGCGCCGATCGTTCCCAGCGGAATGCTGCGCTGAGGATTCTTCAGGTCCCCTGACAATCCGAGCCCGGCGATCATCCCGGTAAAGGCCGGGAAGCATGTGGCAAAGACAAGGCCAAAAGAATCCGGACTGTCGATTCGAGCCGTGAGGTTCAGCCCGTCGGGTCGGATCGCTTCCGGACCTTCGCCTAGCAGGAACGCCGCTATAGCGCCACCGAGCATTGCGCAAACGACCCATAGGGCGCGCACACCCATACCGGCGCCTTTGGTGAGCATGAGGGCCAGCAGCAGGACGGCCGATGGGAGGCTTACCCACCGGGGATCCGGACTGAGGTCGTAAGTGAAGGCGGCCCAGTCGTATACGGGCTCGAACGCTTCAGCAAACGCGACCAGATAGAAGGCCACTGAGATCGCTTGTGACAGGTACAGCGCGATGCCAATCGCACCACCAATGCTGGTACCGAACGAACGGCTGATGATGAAGTACGCACCGCCGCCCGCCACTCTCCGATTAGTGGCAATCTCGGAGACCGCCAGCACGGTAGGGATGGTGACCAAGTGCCCGAGGAGGATGATCATGAGGCTGCCCCATAGCCCCACATGCCCGACTGCGTAGCCGAACCTCAGGAATAGGATGGCGCCTAAGATGGTGCTGATTGACGCTAGGAATACGGGCGCCGTGCCGAAGCCGTGGCCGGCGTCGGAGCCGTCAGCGCTCGGCTTAGCCGGACGCGGTGCGCTCATCGGATCGTGCCTCCAACGTCAAGTTCTCGGGGCTGCCTACGTCCTTTGCGGGAACTGCCTGAGTACCGCCAGACCGGCCTGGCCCGGATCCACTCGCCAGAGTCTTCCAACGGACCGACGGTGCCACAGTCCGCACGTGCACGTCCCGCTGCGGGAACGGGATCTCAATGCCCTCGCGCTTGAAGGCCGCGAAGACCTCGAAATAGACTTCGCTGCGGATCAGCCGCGGCCTGGTGACTCGGCTGGAGGTGTGGATCCTAAGCTCGAAGTCCAGCGAGCTGTCGCCGAAGCCGACGAAGATAACGTCTGGCCGCGGATTCTCCAGCACGTCCGGATGCCCATTGGCTACCTCGAGAAGCACGGATCGCACGTGCTCCGGATCGCTCCCGTAGGAAACCCCCAGAGGCACGGGAATGCGTACGATTCGGTCGTTGGCGGTCAGGTTGGTCACCATGCCGTCCACAAACTCCGAATTGGGCACGATCATGACGAGGTTGTCGTTCGTGCGCACCCACGTGCCGCGGGAACCAATCCGCATAATGTCCCCCTGCAGGCCAGCCACCGTGACGCGGTCCCCCACCTTGACGGGATGCTCCAAGAGCAGCAGCAATCCAGACGCGAAGTTCTTGGCCATTGACTGGAATCCCAGGCCTACGCCGATGCCTAGGGCGCCTCCGAAGACCGCGACCGTGCTGATGTCTAACCCGAGGATTTGGACGGCGGAGACTGTTCCGAGAGCGAAGACCAAATAGGCCACCATCCGCTGGACGGAATACTTCCGTCCCTCGTCGAGGTCGGTGTAGTCCAGGATGGTCTTCCGCACAATTCTGGTCGACGCCTGAGTTGTGACCCAGACTAGGCCGAGCATCACGAGCGCCCTGTAGAGGAGAGCCAGCGTCAGCTGGAATTCGCCGAAGTTGAGGATCGGGAATGTTAATATGCTTTCCGCCGCGCGTGTAAGCGTCGGAATCCTTGCAAGAACCTGGGGAAGGGTTACCAGCTCTACAGCAATCGCGCTTCCCACGACGACGGCGAGGATGGTAACCACCCGTCGATTGCTGTGCCGGTAGGACCTGGGCTCAATGGCGCCCGTCGCTGGCCGATCGTCGCTCGGGCCGCGCGCGCCCTTTTCAGACCCGTGGATGGGATGTTCTTCCATGGTCTCGGGGCCGAGGACAGGCGCGTCCAGCGGGACCCGGCCAAGCTTCCATCCGCCGGCCAGGGTAGCCGGGCAGTGAGTTAATTGTAACGGGCGCCGTCCGTAGTTCTAACCGGCACTCGGCGTCCCATGCCCGAGCAAGTTCAATCGTCGTTTTCGGCTGCTGAGATGGTGAGGCCGGGCCTAGGAATCCTCGTCCGGTCCGGGTGCTGCGGCACCTTTAGCGGATGCGAAAGCTGATATCCATGGCCCGCGCGGAGTGGGTCAGGGCTCCGACCGAGACATAGTCCGCCCCGGCCATTGCGTAATCCCGCAGCGTCTCGAGCACGACATTCCCGGAGACCTCGACCTTGGCCCGCCCGCCCACTCTCCGCACTGCGACGGCGACTTGCGATGGGCTGAAGTTATCGAGCAGCACATGGCGGCAACCGCAGTCCAGCGCCTCGGCGAGTTCGTCCAAGCTGCGGACTTCGACCTCGACCGGTAGCCGTGACGGCCGGCAGAGCCCGATCGCCTGCCTGACACCGCCGGCGACGGTTATGTGGTTGTTTTTCACTAGGATCGCGTCGTAGAGGCCCATGCGGTGATTGGTGCCGCCTCCGGCGAGCACCGCGAGCTTGGCAACCATCCGCATGCCAGGGCTGGTCTTGCGCGTGTCCAGCAGCGTGCAGCCTGTCCCCTCGATCTCGCGGACGAACCGGCTTGTGAGGGTTGCGATGCCGCTGGCACGCTGCAGGAGGTTCAGGGCTGTCCGTTCTACCGTCAGCAGTTGCCGGCACGGTCCCTCGACGCGGGCGAAGACCTGATCCTCGCCCAGACTGTCCCCGTCCGATGCAAGAAGCTCGACACGGCAGCCGCCGTAGAGCCTCTTGAGAAGCGGAGTTCCCGCCAGGATCAGGGCCTCGCGTGACAGGAAGACTCCTGAAGCACGTGTCTCCGGTGGCACGCACGCTTCCGTTGTGGCATCCCCGCTGCCGATGTCCTCCCTCAGCGCAAGGTCGATCAGCTCCCCGATGTGGGCGTGATCCCAATCGTTACGGTCGGCGTCTCTCAACTCACTGCTCCAATCCCGACTGCCCGCGGTGTCGGTCGCTGCACGTCACGACGCCGGCTCTCATCGGCGCGTGCCATGCTCGAACGCCACCCGGGTGGCACCGTCGACCGCCCTGATGGCCGGGACTGCGACGTGCCATCGGTCGGCCAGCTCTATTACCGCCCCCAAGAGGGCGTCGAGCTCGTGCTGCCGTCCACGCTCCAGATCTTGCAGCATTGAAGTCTTGTGGCTGCCGACGGCCCGGGCCCCGGCGATCCTTCGCTCGTTGGACAGCGCTATCTGCACGCCGGCGGCTGCCGCTACCTCCCGGACCTCGTCCATGATGGAAGCGATCACCCTCACGCCGTGCGGCGAAGCCGTCAATTCCGAGAGCGTGGTCCTCGTGAGCGCGCTCAGCGGGTTGAAGGCCGCGTTTCCCATCAGCTTGACCCAGAGTTCGTGACGGATGTTTGCACGCACGGGAGCCTTGATGCCTGCCGACCGCAATGCGGCCGCAAGTTGCAGGCACCGCCTTGTTCGCTTGCCCGAGGGCTCCCCTATCGGGAGCCTCGCTCCCGATGTGTGCTCCACGACACCTGGCGTGGGCATGGAACTTGATATGTAGGCGATCGCTCCCAAACACTGCTCTGGGGGAATGTTCCGCGTCACCGTCCCTCCGGGATCGACTGCCTCGATCGGTTGCTCGTCCCCGTCGATGCCGTGAAAATACCACCACGGCATGCCGTTCTGGAGCGAGACGAAGGTCGTGTCGGCCCTCCTCAGTGACGCGACATCGCGGGCCGCCCCGGGCAGTGACCCGGCCTTCATGGCCAGGATCACATAGTCCGAAGGCCCGACTTCGGCTGGATCCGCACTCGCCGGGAGCTTGTGGCGGCGCTCCCCGAAGACTCTGCTGCGTACGAGCAGGCCCTCGGCGCGGAGGGCCTTGAGGTTCGCTCCACGGGCGATGAGGTGCACGTCATGCCCGGCATCCGCCAAGCGCGACGCCAAGACGCCCCCGATCGCGCCTGCCCCGAAGATCGTGAACTTCATCTCGCCGCAGCGCTGCCAAGTGCCGACCGCACGGCCTGTTCCACCCCGTCGAGGGCGTCGGCGAAGAAGTGGTCCCGCGCCTCCACCCATCTGATGCGCTTGGGCGGAGCGGCCATGTCAAACGTCCGCTGCATGCTCTCTCGCGAGCCGTACTCGTCGCGCGTGCTCTGCACGAAATGCTTCGGGCATCCGCAAGATCGCAGGAATCCGAGATCGGCGAGGTCGGTGGGGGTCCCTACGGCTATTACTCGCTCAACCGAGGGATCCCCGCAGGCCACGCGCAGGCTGGCGCACGAACCGAAGGAGAAACCACCGACCAGCAGGGGTATTCCCGCATGCCGGTCGTGCATGTAGCGAACGGCGGCCCGGAGGTCGTCCTGTTCGCCCCTGCCGCCGTCGTAGGTGCCGGAGCTGGCTCCAACACCCCGGAAATTGAACCGCAGGACCGCGGCGCCCGAGTAACGCGCGGCGCGGGCCATTCGGTAGACCACCTTGTTGTGCATCGTCCCGCCGTATTGGGGGTGTGGGTGGCAAAAAACGCACGCACGCTCGATGCGGTGGGGTGGTTCGGGCTCTTCATAGAGCGCCTCCAGCCGCCCTGAAGGGCCCAGCAAGTAGAGGGACTGAAGCTTGCGTGCCATGCGCGCTAATGGTCCGCGCCTAGGGCCGTCGGCAACCCCGAGAGCGGACCCATGTTTCGGTGGCGGGCGGCGCCACCGTTCCATTATCGGTAATGGCCGATCACGGAATGCGTGGCGTTTGCGAGTGCTCGACCACTAGCCGTGCCGACCTGCCCCGCGGCAGTCTCGTGCCTATCTGCCGCCCCCAGCCGTTCAGACCCGATCAGGTACGACGTAGGGCTCCCGGTACTCCCGGGTGAGGAGCCTGCTGGCCTCCTCATCTCCTGTGATTGTCTCCGTGACCGGGTCGAACGCCAGCTTCCGGCCGACCCGGTAGGAGATGTTGGCCAAGTGGCACAGCGATGTGGACAAGTGGCCCTGCTCGACTTCGCAGTGCAAGTCTTCGCGCTTCCGGGAGCGGACGCAGTCGATGAAGTTCTGGAAGTGGCTGACCTCCCGCTCGACGACGTTCGGAATCTCTGGGCCATCGTCATAGGCGATGCTCGGAAAGCTGAGGTTGTTGGCCCGGTAGGAGACACCGGACTGCGAGTCGGGGCGGTCACGCGGCGTGAACTCGCCCTGCACCGCCCTCCAGCCGTCCGCAGATCCGATGTAGCCGCGCTCGGTGAAGAAGTACCCACCGACGCGAACGTCCCCGAATGGCGGGCTGTACAGGGTTGTGGCTTCGACCTCGACCAGAGTGCCGTCCGCGTACTCGAAGGTCCCAACTTGGACATTCGGCACTTCGGAGTCGGAATCCTCGACGAACTGCCCGCCGGCGCAATGGACCTTGACTGGATGTACCTGCTTGTCCAGTCCCCACCGGAGGACGTCCAAGTGGTGCACGCCATTGTTGCCCACCTCCGACGTTGACGTGTCCCAGAAGAAGTGCCACCCGTAGTGAAACCGGTTCACGTCGAAAGCGCGGTACGGGGCGGGGCCTAGGTATAGGTCCCAGTTGACGCCCTCTGGGATGGACGACTCAGGCACTTTTCCGATGCTGATGCGCCCTCGGTAGACGACGGCTTTGGCCCGGTATGCCTTCCCGAACGACCCGTCCCGCACAAATCGGACAACAGATTGGACCCTCGCGCTGCTCCGACGCTGCAAGCCAATCTGAACCATCCGGTCGTACTTGCGCGCGGCTTCGACCATCTTGCGTCCTTCCCAAAGCGTGTAGGAGCAGGGCTTCTCGCAGTAGACGTCCTTGCCGGCTTGGCAGCCCCATATCGTCATCAGAGCGTGCCAGTGATCTGGCGTTGCAATTGAGATCGCGTCGAGGTCGTCCCTTTCGAGCAGTCTGCGTATGTCCGTCTCTGTGCGAGGCCTGTACCCCGCATATCCCTCGAACTCCGAGAGAGCCTCACCGAACAGCCGCTCGTCGACGTCGCACAGATACCCAACGCGCACACCTGGCATCGACGCGAACTCGCGCATGTGGGAGCGGCCCCGGCCGCGGATGCCGACGACTCCTACCGTTATGGTGTCGTTGGCGCTCGCTTGGGACGCACCGGCGCGGGATGCGGCCGCGATTCCGGCGCCGATGGCGGCACGGGCCGCGAAGCCCCTGCGGGTAGTTTTCGTGTGTTGGAGTTTCGGATCGGCCATCTTCGCTGAGTGTGGCATTCTACAGCACTCTGGGGTCGTCCACCGGCACAGCCTGGTTTGCGTGGCCAAAACATTGCCCCAGCCGGATTGCGCTGTCTCGCGGCGCATGGCGGGCTTGTAGAGCGTTGCCGAGCAGGGTCCCAGCCGGTTGCCGCGCACCCTGCGGCTCCGCTGGCACCGGAGATGAGCGGTAGCATGAGTGGCGACATGTGGCGCACGATTCGCGAGACCTCCGGTCCGTCCCGTTCGGGAGCGCTAGTCTTCAGGACCGTCGCTGCTGCCTGTGTGCTTGGCGCGAGCTTGGCCCAGCAGCCGCCAAGGCCGGAGTTCGCGCCTGTTCAGGACGTGCCCGGCCTTCCGAGGGTCCTGATCATCGGCGACTCAATCTCCATTGGCTATACCCTTCCGCTAAGGGAGGCGCTGGCGGGAGTGGCGAACGTCCACCGGCCGCCCGAGAATTGCGCCCATACGGCGCGGGGCTTGGAGCGCCTGAGGAAATGGCTGGGGGAGGGCAGGTGGGACCTGATCCATTTCAATTGGGGCCTGCACGACCTCAAGCATGTGGACAGCGAAGGTGGGCTGGCCCTTCCGCCGGACGGCAAGCGCGTGCACTCGGTTCGCCAATACGAGGAGAATCTGGGCCTGCTGGTCCAGCAGCTCCAACAGACTGGCGCCAAGCTTCTCTGGAGGCCGACCACTCCGGTACCGGAGGGCGCGGCGGGGAGATTCCCGGCTGACGTGCCGATCTACAACGAAGCCGCTCTGCGCGTCATGACACGACACGGTGTCGCCGTCGATGACCTGAATGCCTTCATCAAGGAGCGGGCGATCCCGCATGTCCGTCCCGACAACGTCCACTTCTCGAAGGAGTCTTCGGCCCTCTTGGCGCAGCACATTGCTGGCGTCATCAGCAGCGCGCTCTCGATGCTGTGATCTGAGCCCCCCGCCTGTGGTCGGTGCCGGCCCGACGGGTCCCAATCCGGTCGAAGCGGGGTCCTTACTGCTTGGCGATGCAGTACAAGTGCTGGGCAGTGCGGATGAAGATCTGATTCCCTGCGACAGCCGGCGAAGCCAGCGTGTAGTCGTCTAGGCGGTTCACGGCTAGGATCTCGAACTCGTTCCCGGCGCGCAGTACAGTGGTCGTCCCCTCCTCATTGATGGCGTAGATCTTCCCGTCGGCCAGCAGCGGAGATGCGCTGTACGTCCCCGGTTCGATTCTGGACCGGTCCCATACGATGCTTCCGTCGCTTACTCGCAGGCAAAGCGCCACACCTCGGTCATCGATGATGTAGAGACGCTCGCCGTCGGACGTCGGTGTGGGCACGTCCGGTCCGTAGTCTGTTGACCAGAGCCTCTTCGAGGTGGTGACATCGCCGGTGCCGTCAGCACGGAATGCGATGAACGGTCTCCGGCGGGAGGGTGCCAGCACAATGTCGCCCACCACCAGGGCGGAAGCGATCGTGCGGTAGTTTCGGGCGTTGTTCGGGTTCAGGCCTCCCGCCCGCCAGACCTCGGATCCTGTCTTGAGGTCATGTCCGGTCGCGTAGCCCGCCCCCGCGACGATGAGCAGGGTTTGGTCTCCAACAGTCACGAGCGTCGCTGTGGAATAGGAGTCGGGAGTCTCGTGGAGACCGTCCGTAGGGCGGTCGACCTTCCAAATGGTCTCGCCGCTGGCGGCGTCGACGGCAACGACGTATGAGGGGTCGTCAGTGAACATGCCCTGAAGGTTCTGCAGGTACAGGACGCCTTCGTGCAGCAGCGGCGAGGACGCATACCCGAACTGCACGCCGAATTCTCCGTAGTCCGCCTGCAGTTCCCGCTTCCACTTCAGGCGTCCCTCGAAGTCAAAGCTGCGCAGTTCGCCGTTCCCGTTGATCACCCAGACGTGTGTGCCGTCCGTCACGGGCGAGGGCGAGGCCATGTTCTGCTTGTTTCCGATCTTGTTGTCCCTGCCTTGCGACTGCCGCCAGCGGACCTTGCCCGTCTTGCGGTCAATGGCCAGGAGGTAGAGCTGGTCACGGTCGGCATCGCCCCCGCCCAGCAGGCTCGCGTTCTGGCGGTTGAGGCTGGAACCTTCCTCGGCAGAAGTGATGAAGACGGTGTCACCCCAGATGATTGGCGTGGCGGCCGCCCAACTCGGCAGCTCGGTTCGCCACACGACGTTCTCCTCGGTGCTCCAGCGCGTCGGCAGGTCAGTAGCGGTGCTGGTCCCGTTCAGGTTCGGGCCTCTCCAATTCGGCCAGTTGTCGGCCGCGTGCAGGGCCAAAGCAACAGTGGTTACAAGCACAAACAGTCGGCGGGTCACGGTGCCCATCGTAGCAGTCACACTTGCTCGCCAAGACGCTGCGCTGACCGGGCACTGGGGCCTTGGCGTAAGCCTCCGACCCTTCGGTTCAGGCAGAAGTCGGGCGCGACAGACGGGCAGGAAAGAGTAACCAACCTGCCCTCCGGCGGGCCAATTCAAAGGGGATTATCAACGTGGGTTGACAAGCTAGCCCGGATTTGGGATACACGGGG
>JAPPMC010000030.1 GCA_028819235.1 Bryobacterales bacterium | reverse complement strand
TAGGGTCCGGTTTGCCCATATATAAGGAGCACGAAGGGTTTTGGCGCAAGCACGATCTACTGATCTCCAGTGCCCGACAGCTCGCTTCGTCGGTGCGCTCGACCGGCGAGTGCGGTGCAAGCACGGCACAGGCAGCTCCCCTGACGTCGGCCCGGTAGTCTTCAAATGGAGGGCAAGCCCTAGGCCTAGGGCGGCCATGGCGGTCCCCGGACGCGCCTACTCCGGTCGGCGGGCGGGCGGGCGCGAAACCGCTAGCCCATACTCACAGCTCGACAGATGCACGCACAGCGCTGGCCATCAAGAATGTCGAAGCCGAGCGGCGGTCTCAGGACCTCGCGAAGGGGCGGTGCCACCGTAACTGGCGCGATCATCGGCGCTGTCGAGTACGCTCTATGAGAGTACGCGCGGCCTGAGGGTTGCACCGTCGATTCGGGAAGCCATCTTCGAGATCTGGGACCGGTGCGCGGAGCTACCCGACTTCACCATGAGATCGACCGACGAGATTCTCGGATACGAGGAACAAGTGGCATTCGGCTGATGGTCGTCGATTTGTCGACCGTACTGGCCGTCCAGAGTACCATCGTAAGGAGTAACGAGCGCCTGAGGCAGAAGATCGGGAGGACCGATACGGACCTGCGAAACGACAGCGCCAAGCCCGAGGTTTGAGATCAATTGGGAGCCGTTACGCTTGAACGTAGCTCCTATGAACCAGACTCGTGCTCCTGTGACAGATGACCAGCATCTCCGGCGAATCGCCCTATTGATCGACGGCGACAACGCGGAACCTTCCAAGGTTGCCCACATCTTGGCCGAAGTCGCAAGGTTTGGAACGATCACAGTGCGGCGTGTCTACGGAGACTGGACGACTCCGCAGATGTCAAGCTGGAAGTCTCACCTGCAAGGCCATGCCGTGCAGCCGATTCAGCAGTTTCGATACACCACGGGCAAGAATGCCACGGACAGCTCGCTCATCATCGATGCGATGGACCTGCTCCACTCCGGCACTGTCGACGGATTCTGTGTCGCTTCGTCCGATAGCGACTTCACACGCCTCGCGACCCGGATCAGGGAACACGGATTCTTCGTCATGGGTGTCGGTCGTCAGCATACGCCGCCGTCATTCGTCAATGCCTGTGAAGTATTCGTGTACACGGAGAACTTGGGTCCCAAGGAGTTCTCACAAGACGACAAGAAGCGGGAAGGTTCCGAACCGGCCGACTGGGCCAGGTTGATATCGGAGAGCATTGATGCGACTACCGGCGACTCGGATGTCGCGAATCTCGCAAGCGTGGGAGCCTACGTCCGCACACTTGATCCGGCCTTCGATCCGCGAAGGCATGGATTCAAGAAGCTCTCCGAACTGATCGCGTCTCGCCCAGACTTGTTTGAGGTCTTCGAGACACAGGATCCTGGCAAGCCACCGATCTTGTCCGCTAGGTGCATGCCGAAGGCGACGAGCGAAGAGCCCTCCCGAAAGCGCGCTGGCCCTCGCCGCAGTGGGCGGCTCCGGCACTCCAGAGATGCTGGCGCAGCAACGCGGTCGCGCGGCGTACGGAAAATCGGTTCAGGCATAATCGGCAAGCTCCGGAAGCCCTTCTCCTCCGATAGGGACGCTCATACAAAGGACCGAGAGCCGTCAAAGCGTGACTGATTCCCCGCTGCGCAGCCCCGACGTCGTGCCAGCGGCATGACGGGTCTGGCCAACTGGCATCTTTGGTACGGGACAAGCAACTTGTCCTGATCGGTGAGCGGGCCAGCGGACGCGGGTATCGCCGTCTGCCAGCCCGGTGACGGTCTTACGCCTTCCCTCAACGCATCCATTCGGCCTATCGGTTCGCCAGCCCGTGCCGCGGCTTGCGTCCTCCCGGTCCCCCTCGGGCCTGCTTGCGACCGGTTGCTCGGGGCAAGCGGGGCGGACATCCGCCGTATGATGGGAGGGGCGATGTTCGGGTCCGGGAATAACATCAAGCTCGACAAGGCTCTCTTCGAGCGCGTCAAGCGCTGCGCCGAGGCCGGCGGGTACTCTTCGCCCCAAGAATTCGTCGTGCATGTCATTGAGCGAGAACTCGAGCAGATCGAGGACGGGGCCTCAGACGAAGAGATCATGAGCAAACTCCAAGGCCTCGGCTACATCGAATAGACCGAGCCCAACGTGATCGTCGACGCATTCAACGCGCTGCTGCGCGCGGGCGTCTCGGCGTACAGCGGCGCATTTGCCGCTTGGAGCCCATTCATCGGCCTCGTCCTGCTCTCGGCTGTTTTCGGCGTCATCATGCTGTGGGTCGTCGGCAAGACATCGGACCAGCGTGCAATAGGACTCGCCAAGAAGCGCATGCAGGCCTACCTGCTGGAAATGCGGGTCTACTCGGACGAACCCAGAGTCTTGCTCCGGGCACAGTGGATGCTTCTCGCGCAGAACGCGAAGTATGTCGGACACATGCTGCGGCCCGCGGTCTTCCTGGCCCTGCCAATGGTTGTACTCTACGCGCATCTCGACGCAGTCTACGGGAAACGGCCGCTGCGCGTGGGCGAGTCCGCTCTGGTCATGGCGTCCACGGATGTGCCGGCTCCGCCATTGGATCTGACATCTGCGGGAGGCGTGACTGTAGACAGTACGTCCGTCACGGCCAGAGGCGAGGGACGCACGTACTGGCGCATCCGGGCAGAGCAGGCGGAGTCGGGTAAGGTTTGGCTGACAACACCTGGGGGCTCGGTGTCGAAATCGGTCTTGACAGGCAGCGGGCACGGCTACGTCTCGCCCTCCCGGGCCCGGGCGTGGTGGCGCAGACTGCTGCTGGAGCCGGGAGAGCCCCGGCTGAACACGGCAGACGTGAGCAGGTTGGAACTGGCGTATCCGAGCCGGAAGGTTGGCCCGCCTGGATGGGAGACGCACTGGGCAGTTTGGTTCTTTGGTGTGTCGATCGTGTCCGCATTCGTGCTCAAGGGACGCTTCGGCATCGTGCTCTGAGCGAATCTTGGCTTGAGTGGCTGCTATGGTTCGGGCGGATCGAGGACGGCTGGGTGGACCTCGCTGGGTGCCGGTGCCACGTGCGTTCGGGAGCGCCTCGGCCTAACCAGCATCGGCAGCCCCAATCGCGCCGATGCAGGCGTTCATGCAATGGCTGGCGATCGGCGCGTGCACAGATTCGCAACGGGCATCAGCGGCCGGGCACCAGCCAACACGGAAATGGAAGCCATCCGCGTTCGCTACACTGCGAACCTTGACCGGGCACAAAGCGATCGCAGTGCCCGACGCAGACCGTCACCACGTTCTATGCGTCGGCATGGGCTTTCTGGACACTCGGCTGTGCGTGGCGCGTTTTCCGCCCAAGCATCGCCGAGAAAACGCAACGAGGCGCTTCGAAGCTCTGGGCGGGCCGGCGACTGTCGGCGCGGTGACGGTCGTTCGCTTGGGCGGCCGAGCCTCGTTCTGGGGCCAGCGCGGAGACGACCATGCAGGAGAGCGCATAGAGACCCTGCTCGCCGCTGATGGGGTCGACACTGCCGGGTACCACGCGTTCCCCGGGACAAGTCCGACGTGCGAGGTCTTCATCGACCCGGCCGGGGAGCGTTACCTGTTTCCGTACTTCGGGGACGGGATGCCGGGCGGTGCAGAGTGGGTCCCAGAGCGTGCGGTCCGGAATGCGGACGCTGTGCTGATTGACGGGCGGTGGGCGCAAGGAGGGCTTCGCGTCGCGAGGCTTGCCAAGTCAGCGGGCATCCCAGCCGTCCACGATCTGGATCAGGACCTTCCCGAGATCTGGAAGATCGCCGAACAGGCCTCGCACGTTGTCGCGGACGAGGACCTGGCGATCAAGCTTGGCGGTGTGGAGACCCTGCTGGAGCGCATCGCACGGCTCGGTGCTTGGGGAGCCGTAACGCTTGGGGAGCGCGGCGTGGCCTTCTCTGGGGGCCGCATCCCAGCCTTTCCCGTGACGGTGTCGGACAGCACGGGTGCCGGGGACGCCTTTCACGGGGCGTTCGCGCTCGCGCTCGCTCAAGGGCAAGACGAGCATTCGGCGATGCGCTTCGGCTGCGCCGCCGGCGCACTGCTTTGCAAGCAGGGACGAGTGCCCTTCTTGGCCGAAGTCGAATCCCTGCTGGCAGGATCCGAGACGTAGAGGGCCGTCAGTCCACGGGCAGCAGCGCCCTGTTGCTGGCCACATCGTTCACGACCACCACAACGGAGTGCAAGTCTGGCTCCAAGCCCTCGGGCACGTCGAAGGTGAGAAGGTATACCCCTGCCGCGCTGGGATCCAGCCCTGAGTAGACAACCGAACCGGAGCGACGCCCCACCCACACTTGGGGACGGTGCACCGTCGGTTCCGGGCGGTCGGGAGCGGCCCCGGAGGGGGGTGGCTCAGAGACCGGACCGTTGCCTGTCATTACGAGCGTGAGAATGTCCCCAGCGCTTGCAGGAGCGTCCTCGGTGACGAGCGAGCCGTCCGCGTGAAGGGCCATGGCCATTGATCCGGCGGACCCCGCGTAGGTGAATATGCCCGGCGCGGCCTCCTGCAGGTCGAACGGAAAGGGGAGCGAGACTTCGTCGCCTCGAACCTTCAGCAAGACATCCTCTACCCCGGCCGTCTCCCAGGGCACTTGCACCGTCACCGAGTACTCATCGACAGAGTGGATTCGCGCGGGCAGGCTGAACTCGCCTTGAGCCCCATCCAAGGCCACGCTCACACTCTTGCGCATGATTGGAAGGGGACGGTCCGCGTGGCTAGGGGCACCCGACGCGTAAGGAGTGAACGACCTGCCCCGAACCGTGACAAGCCCACCCGGGCTCGCCCCCACGTCGTCGCTGGCGGCGCTTACGACGGCTTCCACTTGGGGGCGCTGTCCTGTGGCGGAGTACACGAACGGTATCTGGAGATCTCCAGCCAGCGCAACCACGACCTGGGGATCTGGGCCGGGACCGTACCGGACCCTGGCATAGATCAGGCCCGTCTCGTCGGAGTGCGGTGTTGAGAATTCGATTCGTGCATCCCCTTCGTGGACCGTGAAGGCCACCGGAACACCGCCGATGGGGATGCCGAACTGGTCGGTCAATCGGGCCACCACGAACTCACTCGCGGTCCCTCCCTGGATGCCAGTCTCTCTGCGCCCCCGCAGGATTACGGCGTTCGCCGGGTCGCCGTCGCTGACGGCGTAAATGAACGGCACGGTCAGCTCAGCGCCGTCATTGAGGCTGACAACGGATATGCGCCCTTCGTAGAGGCCGGGGAGAGGCTTGCTCCCCTGCAGCGCCACCCGCACGCGAACGCTCCGGTGGCCGGGAAGCAAGATCCGCAGGGACGATGCGCCATTGAACGTCAGGCGCGCCAGACTGTCGGGATCGGAGGCTCTCACGCTCACCCGGAAGACCTGCGATTCTCGGGCCTTGTTGGTGATGACAAGCTGACGCCGCACAGGCATCCCCTCACGCTCAACCTTGCCGAAGGAGATCGACGGCGGAACTACGACGGCACTGGCGTGCAAGGCTGCGCCAATGTCCAGCAGGCCGGCACCGGCCTCCAAGATCCGCGGCGCTCGCGGGGTCTGGAGCGCCATCGGATCGGCGCTGTTGATCAATGACGACGCTACCTGTCGGCTGTCCAGCATGGGAAATGCCTCCCAGACCAAGGCCGCAGCACCGGATACGGCCGGGGCCGAAAGGCTCGTTCCCGAACTCTCCCTGTAGCCGCTGGGTGCGAAGAGCACGCCCTCGTGGCTGAATCTCGGCGAAGCGGACAGCACGTTCTCGCCCGGCGCGACCAAGTCAGGCTTCAGCCCGAGCGAGACGTTTGGGCCAACTGAGCTGCTCAGCGCCACATAGTCCCAGGTCGAATCCGTCCTCGAGACCACAGGATTCAGCGACACGGTCGCGCCGGGAGTCTCAAGGTGCGCTCGGATGGCAGCCCCCGAGCTTGCCCCGACCATGTAGGCCGGAATGTCCGTCTGCTCCAGCAAGGCCATGCCGATCACGTCGTCACCCTCGTGGTTGACGACGACGACTGCCATCGCTCCGGCGGAATCCGCAAGTTCCACCTTGCGGACGAAGAAACATGTGCCCCGCTCGATCACCGCCACCGCTCCGGCCAAGGCATCCTGCGGGTACGGTTCGCACCCGAGTGGGTCCCCGAATACCGCAACGTCCACGCCCGGGCCGGTCACCAAGCCGTTGGGCGCCGGCCCGGTCCCGGACCGGGCCGGATAGGAATCGTCGCCGGCCTTCACGCTCGGCATGCGAGAAACGGAGTTGCCGGTGCTGCCGACGGCGATCACTGAAGGAACGGCGGCGGGCTGCGCGACGGTTGTGAACGAACGCAGCAGGTCGCTGCCGCGCTGCGCCTCGTTGCCTGCGGCGGCCACAACGACCCTTCCGAAGTCGCGGACCGCGCTGTCGGCTGCAGCAGCGATCGGGTTGCAAGGAGCCCCCCTCCGCTGCCCGCAGATGCCACCCGTGGCATCCCAAGCGAAGAACTGCGACGTCCCTAGGCTCAGATTGAGGATGTCCATGCCGTCTTCGACGGCATCGTCAATCGCCTGGACGATCGCGCGCTCGCTCGTGTAGAAATTCAGGCCGGGAGTGCCAAAGACCTTGTACACGCCGAGGCGTGCCTTGGGGGCCATGCCGGAAAGAGTCCCCAGAGGGGTCTCGACAGTGCCGCCCAGGGCAACCATGGCCACCGTCGTGCCGTGGCCACCCGCGTCCCAGGGCGAGAGGTCGTCCGGTGTCGATGTGCTCGGCACGGCCGAATTCAGCGCCTCGACATAGCTGCGGACGGCAATGACCTTGGGACTGGTGAGGTGAAGGTACTCCGGATCCCCCTTGGGATACTCGTCGAGCATTGCCAGGGAATCGTCGCGGAACGCCTCGTGGGTGAAGTCCAAACCGGAGTCGATGATGGCGATCTTGACGCCGTCCCCATACAGACCGCCGGTCGCGGGCCTGTCGCGGGCGGACGCCAATCCGACTATTTCAGCCACTCCATCCAACATTGGCCGGTAGCGGCGTGACCGGGTGACCGATCGCACGCCGGGCAGCGCTGCCACCTCAACGGCCTGTTCCGGTGTGGCTCGAATGAAGACTGCGTTCAGCACGGTGGTCGTGGTCCCCAGCGCCACCGCACCTGTCGAGGCGATTGCTTCGGACACATTGACCTGAGACCGCGACACGGCCCTGCGCATCGTCTCGATGCTCGACAAGGCGCGCGCACGAAGGCCCTTGGCCCCGCCGCCCTGGCTGGAGCGGACCCGCTCACCGACCGAAGGCGCGGCTAGCACGACGGTGTACTCGTCTGAGGGCTCGGGAGCATTCGACTGGGCACGGACCCAAGCGGGATGGAGCGCCAGCGCCGCAGCCGCTACGGCGAGGGCGAGGAGGCTTCGGGGTACCAAGAGGCCAAGTGCCCTCACTGAAGCACCGGTTGAGCGAGGGGATTGCGAAATGCAGGACATGCAGGGTACCCTTTTCCGCACGTCGAGCAGATTGCCCGAATGCGCCAAGATCGCGCCGCTCTCGGCACAGGAGCGACGGTTTCATAACCTAGTACAGCACGATGAATGCCACACTTCTGCGCTGCTCGATCATCGCTGCCTTAGGCGGCCTTCTGTTCGGATTCGACACGGCCGTGATCTCCGGCACGACCGACCACCTGCGAGCAGTCTTTGGTCTGAGCGGGTCCTTGCTAGGGTTCACCGTCGCGAGCGCTCTCATCGGGACGATCCTGGGGGCGCTGTTTGCCGGTCGTCCCGCAGACCGTATCGGCCGCCGCGACAGCTTGGTCTGGATCGCGGTCCTTTACTTGGTCTCCGCCGTCGGAAGTGCGGCAGCCTGGGACTGGTACTCCTTTCTGGCGTTTCGGTGGCTTGGGGGGCTCGCAGTCGGCGCTTCGTCCGTTGTTGCGCCGATGTACATCGCGGAGATATCCCCGGCCAGGCTCCGCGGACGGCTGGTCGCGATCACGCAGTTCAACATCGTTCTGGGGATCCTGCTTGCCTACCTGTCCAACTACGGGATCGCAGGGCTGGAGTACGGCGACATGGAGTGGCGGGTGATGTTCGGAGTGGAGGCGCTGCCCGCTGCGGTTTTTCTTGTCCTGATGTTCGCGACGCCCCGCAGCCCGCGCTGGCTCGTTGCCCAGGGACGTAGCGGCGCGGCCGCTCAGGTGCTGGTGATGGTGGGTGCCAAGGACGTGCAACGGGAGCTCGCCGAGATTGAGGCGTCCTTGGCGGAATCCGCCGCAGGCGGCGACGAGGCCCTAATCCAACCCAAATACCGCCGTTCGGTGCGCTTGGCGGTCGCCATCGCTACATTCAACCAGCTCTCGGGTATCAACGCGCTGATGTACTACGCCCCGCACATCTTCCGCATGGCGGGTGCTGGGAGCGAGTCGTCCCTTGCCCAAGCGGTAATCGTCGGCTGCACGAATCTGGTGTTCACGATGGCGGCCCTGCTGGTGATCGACCGGTTCGGGCGGCGCAAGCTGATGGTCGCGGGATCCGTCGGATATATCGTCAGCTTGGCCGCAACGGCGACCGCGTTCTACCGGTACGGAACAGAGTTCAGCGCCTTTGGGAGCATGGTAGTGCTGGGGAGCCTGATGGTGTTCATCGCTTCGCACGCATTCGGGCAGGGCGCCGTCATCTGGGTGTACCTCAGCGAGATCTTCCCCAACCGCGTCCGAGCAAAGGGCCAAGCCTTGGGGAGCTTCACGCACTGGGCCTTTGCGGCAGCAATATCGTGGACTTTCCCGGTGATCGCCGAGATCTCAGGCGGACACGCCTTCTCGTTCTACTCGAGCATGATGGTGCTGCAGCTGATCTGGGTGCTTAAGGTGATGCCGGAGACAAAGGGCGTTCCACTGGAAGAGATCCAGAAGCGGCTAGCGCCTGAGTAGGACAGCACAGGGTCTGCGTTCAAGGCTTCGTCAAGGGCCGCGTGACGCGGACTCCGAGACCACCGTCCGAATGGTCGATGGGAGGGAACGCGGGACGCTCCCATCCAACCACGTAGCGGCCCAGCGCCCGGTCCAGAAGCAGGTCTGTCGTGACGGGCACAGCAACGGGTTGGAGTCACCGTTGGCCCTGCTCAAGAACACGCACACCGGCACGTTCAATGAGTGGTCGCCGGATCACCGGCATCCGAGGGCCAGTCATTCCCGCCTACGAGGCGGAAAGGCCAGTTCCGCACTGGCGCCGCCCGCTGCCTGCGAGGTGCCGTCGCAATCGCTGGGCTTGGAGCCATCCATCGCTGCGTCACGCACGAAGCCGAACGGGCCCTCGTCGGCAACACGGGAACTGGGCCGGAATCGAGCACCGTGCCCTACATGTGGTGGGCGTTCCGGCTGGTAGGCTTGATGCGTGGATCAGGCGGAGGTGCTCCGCATACTCCGGGAACTTGACCGGGCCGGAGTCGAGTACGTCTTGATTGGAGCTACTGCGATGGGTGTACACGGCGTTGTGCGGGGAACGGAGGACGTCGACCTGCTGCTCAAAGCCACTGCCACGAACATCAGCCGCCTGCGCGCCGCCCTAGCGGCGGCGTACCCGGGCGATCCCGGCGTGCAGAAAATCCGAAGCGACGACTTGCTGGGTGACTATCCGGCAGTACGCTTTGGTCCGGCGGACAGCGATCTGTACTTGGACCTGCTCGCCAAGCTCGGCGAGTTTGCGAGCTTCGAGTCCGTTGAGGCAGTCACGACCGTCGTCGAGGGTGTCCGCGTACGGGTCGCATCTCCGCGGACACTCTACAGGCTCAAAGCGGGGACCCTGTGGCCCTTCGACCAACGGCACGCCGCAGTCCCACGACGGCGGTTCGACGTGGAGGAGGGTGTCTAAGTGGCAGTGCACCGATTCCGATCGATCGAGGAGATGGACGCTGCTCCGGCTCCAGAGCGGAGCGTTGATCGAGGCTTCGAGCGATTCATCCGTCTCAACGCCCAACTCCGGGCACTGTCGAGCCGACCGCGCCCACGCGGCGTGTTCAAGTACCGTTCTCTGGAGGAGGCCCAGATGGCCGCGGAGACCATGGCGGCCGGGGTGACGGCGAAACGCCAGCCTGAGTAACGTCCCGGACCCGGAGCGGGGAGGAGCGCGAGCTGGCGGTCAACAAGGACGCGCCAGACGCGCGAGGACATCGCCCCTAGAATGGTGCGGTGCGTCTTTCGAGTATGCCCAGAAACACCGGATCGACCGCTCCTGAAGGCAAATCGGCCATGTCACTGCGGTCCGCTGCGGTCCGGCTCTCCGCAGCTTCGATTGCATGCTTGGGGTTGACTTCGTCGCCGGCTCAAGACCTAGCTGCTGGTCACATTGACCCCGCCCCAGTTCTTAATGCGGCGGCGCGGGCGATGGGAGTCGACCGATTACGCTGCGTAAGCTTCTCGGGAACGGCCTACGCCGGCATGGTCGGCCAGAACGTAACCCAGGACACCGACTGGCCGCTGGGCGAGCCTCTGCAACGCTATACGCGCGTGATCGACTTCGAGAGCCGTTCGTCCGTGGAGACGTTTGAGCGTCCGCCCCTCCAGAATCCGGCCTCTTGGAAGTACGGACCAGGCTGGCTTGGAGGCACTCCGCTCCAGCGGCACCGGCAGCAGACCTTTGCCGTCCAAGGTGAGCAGGCATGGCACGTTGACGGACCGGACGATCCAGTGCCGGCCCCCAATAGCGCCGAACTGTGGCAACTTGACATCTGGATGACGCCCCACGGATTCGTGCGCGCCGCCCGCATGCCCGGCGCGAATACAACCGCCATATGGCGCTGGGAAGTCGGCGAGAGCGGGCGGGACGGTGCCACCACCGGAGCCATCAACAAGGTCACGGTCGTGTCAGCGACGGTCCTTGGACGTTACCGGGTCAATGCCACGGTGCGCGAAGGGGACATCGTGCAGCGCACGCAGACGAGGGTGCCGCATCCCGTTCTGGGGGATATGAACTACGAGCACGAGTACTCGGCTTGGGTGGACCTCGGAGACGGGATGGTATTCCCAGGCGGCTGGCATCACCACGACGGGTGGGATGACGAGCGCCAAGTGCCACTTCTCAGCGGGGGACACAACAGCTTCGGAGGGAGCTTTCCCGAGATGCGGGCCAACGACTGCCAGACTCTTAACGTGCCGGAAAGCGTGGCTGGAGCCACTGAGGCGCCACCCCACGTGGTCAGTACGGAGCTTGCGGAGGGGGTATGGCTGTTGGGCGGCGGTACGCACAACAGCGTGGCGGTTGAGTTCTCAAGCTTTGTCGCCGTCATCGAAGCGCCCCTTGACGAACGGCGATCGCTCGCCGTGATCGACGAGGTCGTGGCGTTGGTGCCCGACAAGCCCATCCGGTTCCTCGTCAACACACACGACCACTACGACCACCTCGGCGGGCTCCGAACATACCTGCACGTGGGTGCCACTGTTCTGACGCACCAGCGCAACCGAATGTTCTACGAGTCCGAGCTGCTCAACTACGTTCCCCGCACGCTGGAGCCGGACATGGTCTCGCTGTACCCGCCAACCGAGATCTCAGAAGGCTACACGATGGAGGACGTGGACGAGAAGTACATCCTCGGAGACGGCAACCGGTACCTTGAGATCCACTATGTCCAAGGCTTGGCCTCGCACGTCGAAGGCATGCTGATGGCGTACCTGCCAGCGGAGCGCATCCTAATCGAAGCGGACCTGTATGACCCTGCCCTGTTGCCTGACGAGGTGCAGCGACCGACGGAGGTCGAGCGGGCCTTGCTGCGCAACGTTACGCAACTGGACCTGAGGCCGGAAACTGTCGTGCCGATCCACGGCCGCTCCGTGAATTGGGAGGAATTCCTGCTCGAGACCCGGCAGGCCCACTGAGGCCTGCGCCGAATCAGGCGATGAGCTCTGGGATGACCTGCCCGCCAACCTGCGAGAGCTGTTTGAAGCGTCCGCCGTGGAAGTAGGTCAGGCGATTGTCGTCGAGGCCCATAAGGCGCAGCCAAGTCACGTGGAGATTGCGCAGCGGGTGGACGACCTCAACCGCCCGGTTTCCGACATCGTCAGTGGCTCCCACGATCTCGCCAGCCGGGGCGCCGCCGCCAGCCATCACCACGACCATCGCGTCCGCGTTGTGGCCGCGCCCGTTGGCGTCGACGCCGCCTCGGCGATTGTTGTCCGGCGTCCGCCCGAACTCCCCGCTCATCACCAGCAGGGTCTCGTCAAGCAATCCCCGCTGGCGCAGGTCGCGGATCAGCGCCGCGACGGGCTTGTCAATGCTGCGGATGCGCGCAGAGTGGTTCCGTTCGAGAAAGTCATGGCTGTCCCATCCGCCAGAGAATATCTGGACGAACCGCACACCCTGCTCGACTAGGCGCCTCGCCAGCAGGCACTGCCTCCCGAACGCGCGGGTCGCCTTGTCGTCGAGCCCGTAGGCGTTCTTTGTGCGATCGGCCTCCCGGCTCAGGTCCACCACCTCCGGCACCTCTGCTTGCATCCGGAAGGCAAGCTCGTAGCTTTCCATGCGCGCCGCGAGTTCAGCATGGCTGGGATAGCGACGGGCATGCCGGGCGTTCATGTCGCCGAGCAGGTCGAGACTTGCGCGCTGCTGTTCGCGGGTCTTCCACTCAGGAGGGCTGAGGTCGAGCAGCGGGGATCCGGAGGGCCGCAGAAGCGTGCCTTGATGGTGCGCCGGCAGGAAACCGTTGGACCAGTTGCCGGAACCACCCTGCGGAAAGGCAAGTTCGGTCATGACAACGTAGCCCGGCAGGTTCTGGTTCAGGCTGCCCAGGCCATAGGTTGCCCACGCCCCTACGCTCGGGTCGGCACCGAGTGTGCTGCCGGTGTTGAGGTGGAACAAGGCATCGGGATGGTTGACGGACTGCGCCTGGCAGCCACGGTACACGCAGAGTTCGTCAGCCACCTCTGGGGCTGCCATGTGCACGAACTGGTCGCACATGTCGATTCCGGACTTGCCCGCCTTGCGGAACCCGAACGGGCTGCCGACGTAGTAGGTCTTGGCCGTTAACTCGACAAGCACTTGGTTCGGGTCACGCGCGGACTGCTGCAGGTGCAGGTCCTGCAGCTTGGGCTTCGGATCGAAGGTGTCCATGTGCCCGGGCCCGCCCTCTAGAACGATGAAGATGCAGGCCTTCGCCTTGGCGGGCAGCATCGGCTCCTTCGGCGCCAGCGGGCCGCTGGCCGCACTAGCCTCCCCCGCAAGCAGGTGCGTCAGCGCTAACGGGCCGGCCGAAGCCCCAAGGCCGAAGAGCAGCTCGCGACGACTTGGCCGCATTCTCGCCTGACGAGAGGCCCGGAGTGCATGGGTGGCTTTAGTAGACATAGGCGAACTCGTTCGAATTGAACAGCAACAGGCAGAAATCTGCAAGTGCCCTAGTGGCGGGTGGGATATCCCACGCGCCCAAGTCGGGGGTGTAGCGTTCGTACACGGGCAGCCATTCTTCGTACTCGAACGGATCCCCGGTGAACTCCTCGACCAGCGAGCGCGTGATGCGGGTCGGATACTGCAGCGGCTGCGGTCTGCGCTGCCGGTGGTGCTCCTCCATGGCGGCGAGATAGGTGGAGACCTTCTCCAATACTTGCCGCTCGGGCGGTCGGCCGTGTGCGAGCTCGTAAGCCAGCCGGACTTGGCCGGGCGTGTCCGGGACTTCTCGCCTCAGCCGTTGCGCAAAGGCGATCGAGCGGCTCGTGGCGTAGCTGGAATTCATCATCGTGAGCGCTTGGGTGCTCACGGCAGACGCGTCCCTGCGCTCGCAGGACTCGTTAGGGCTCGGCTGGTTGAAGACCTCCATCAGGGGATCCGCTTGGCCCCGCACGCGATAGGCATAGACCGCCCTTCTGTTGCGCTCCTGCGGCGTTGGCGATGGCTGATACGCAGGCGCGATCGAGAACTGGATCATCCTAGGCTGCAGCGCGACGTCCATGTTGATCTCGGGCTTGGCGAAGACCCCGCCCACTTCGCCGTTCAGTTCCCCGGAAACCATGAGCATCGAGTCCCGAAACTCCTCGGCTGCCAAGCGGCGGGGCTCGAAGTACGCCAAGAGGCGGTTCTCGGGATCCTTCTCCCGAACCGCGGACATGTCCGGCCGCTCAGTGCTCTGCCTGTACAGCCGCGAGCCCATGATGATGCGGTGCAGCCCCTTGATCGACCACCCGCTGCGGACGAAGTCCGCGGTGAGCCAGTCCAGCAGCTGCGGGTGCGTCGGCTTGGATCCAAGTCCCCCGAGATTATTGGGCGTGGCCGCCAACCCCCTGCCGAAGTGGTAGGCCCAAACCCGGTTGACGATGGATCGGGCCGCGAGCGGATTACCCGGGTCGACGATCCATCGGGCGAGTGCGAGCCGGCGCCCATCCAGGCCTCCCGGAAGCGCAAACTCGTCGGGCCCCGAACCGCTCCTCGCCGGCAACCCGGTCGCACTGAGGACTCCCGGGCTCACAGGCTCAGTCGGCGCGTGAACCGAACCTCCATCGAGGATCCTCGAATCCGGACGCCAAGACCTGTCCAGCTTCGCCGGAACGCGGAGCTTGCGGCCATTCCCCGGGATGTAGTCCGGGCCGTTGAAGACCGTTTGCGCCATTGGCTGGTAGCGCTCCAACCGCCGGACCCAGATCCACTCGTCCTGCCGGCGGACCTTCAGGCGCCCCTCTTCGGCCGACGACAAACCATAGTGCCGCGGCGGCTTGGCGTCGTCCGGGACATCCTTGCGCCGGGCCTCGGGCACGAATTCCAGACCACGGTCGGCGTACCACTGCTGCGCGGCTTCCTCGAGCTTGTCCTCAAGTGTCTGCTTGTGCTTGGACGCGAATTCCCGCAGCGCCTCAACGTGCGCGCGCCCTTCGGCGAAGCGTGCGAGGTTCTCTTCGGGCAGGAAAGCCGCCGGGCGTTCGGCCATCTGGGTCGTGGCGAACGCGGCGTAGATGCGGTAGTAGTCACGCGTCGGAATCGGGTCGACCTTGTGGTCGTGGCACTTGGCGCAACGCAGCGGGAGGGACAGGAAAGTCTGGCCGACGCTGTGCACGACGTCGTCGAGATACGCCTGTCGGGCCATCTTCTTGGGGACCATCGCCGATCCCCAAGGCCCCATGCGCAGGAATCCGGTCGCGATTCGCATCTCTGGGTCGTCGGGCCGCAGCTCGTCACCTGCAAGCTGCTCGATCACGAATTGGTCGTACGGCTTGTCCGAGTTGAAGGCCCTCACGACGTAATCGCGGTAGCGCCAGGCATTGGAGCGCTCGTAGTCGTTGGAGTTGCCTGCGGTGTCGGCATACCGGACGACGTCCAGCCAGTGCCGTCCCCACTGCTCGCCGTAGGCCGGACTCGCAAGCAAACGGTCAATGAGTCGCTCCCACGAGCCCGGGGATTTGTCCGCCATGAAATCCCGAGTCTGATCGGGAGTCGGAGGAAGGCCGGTCAGGTCGTAGGTTGCCCGGCGCAGCAGGTCCAGCCGGTCCGCTGGGGGCGCCGGTTCTACGCCCACCTCCAGTAGCCGAGCGCGATGGAAGGCGTCGACCGCAGTAGGGGCGTGCGCATACGGCGCTGTCGGCTTCGCAACCGGCCGGAAAGCCCAGATATCGGAACTGTCGTAGAGCCGATCTGTCCACTCCGCGGTCTGGCCGCCACTCGTAGGCACGCGGACCCGGTTGGCGGAAGCCGCGAGCCACTCGGCCTCGATGCGGGCAACGACATCGTCGGAAGGCCAGGGCGCGCCAGCCTCGATCCACCTTCTGAAGCTCTCCACTTCCTCGTTGGTAAGGCGATCAGTCTCCTTGGGAGGCATCACGAGTTCTGGTGAGAGACCGGAGATAGCGCGATACAACAGACTGGCCTCGGCATCGCCGGGAACGACGGCTGGCGTTCCGGTCTGGCCACCCTGGAGCAGGCCATCCCGGCTGGTCAGGTCCAGCCCAGCCAGGATGAGCTGCGGGTTCTGACCGTGGCACGCGGCGCACTTGGCGGCCATCAGCGGCTTGACGTGAAGGGCGAAGACCTCGTCTCCGGAGTCCGAGGCGACAATTGGCCCAGTGCCGAGCACGAGTGAAAAGGCCCACAAGGGGCCGGACAGACGATTCCGAATGAGACGCACTAAGAATCCACCCATTTCCGCAGTTCGGGTCGCCTTCGTCTCAGACTTACTCACCAGATCGACCCGAGAGCGGGCACAGCTATCGACTCTAGCTAGTAGTCTACAGGCACCCCTGCCCTCTGCGGTCGTGCGGCTGCGGCCACGGTAGCCGGAAGCCACTGACACGGCAGCGGCAGACACCGCAAGAGGGGCGCCGTTCCGCCAAGCGCTCGCTCGGGGCTGGCCGCGCAGCTTCCCCCGCAAACGACAAGAAGCCACGCGTAAGGCACACTGCCAGACTGGCGCGGTTGGAGAGTTCGTGCCATCGCCGCAATGGCTAGAAACCCGCCTCAGCCCACGGCTGGGCGTGGAAAAGGTTGAAACAAAAAGAGGGGCCGACAACAGCCGGCCCCTCGCTGAAGTTCCCGCTCTGGCTAGAACGAGTACCGAATCATGAGCTGCACGCGACGCGGCGGCGCAACTCTGTTCAGAAGGCCAAACGTTCCCGAGCGGGCATTCTGGTTCACCCGGTTGAAGTTGACCGTGTTGAAGAGGTTGTAGAAATCGATCCGCAGCTGCAGACGTTGGCTCTCACTAGGATAGAAGTTCTTCTGCACAACGAAGTCGATGTTCTTGAAGCCCGGGCCGTATAGCGCGCGTCGCGACAGGTTGCCGGGCCGGATGTTGACACCCTTGTCGTCCGTAGGGGGCAGCACAAAGGCGTCGGGATCCAAATACTGGCGCTGATTCTGCCCCCAGTTGCTCATGATCGCCTGGTCGTGAGTGGTGAGGATGTCCGGCCGAGCTCCGGGATTGAGGCTCGTGCTGCTGCTGACCGGGATCGTGAACCCCGAGCGGAGCTCCCAGATCCCGCCGACCGTCCAGCCGCCGGCGATGTGCTTCGCTGCACCGTCAAGATTCTTGCCGGGCAGTTCCCAGAAGAAGTCGGTAGTGAACCGGTGCCGAAGGTGATAGGAGGTCGGTCCGCGGTTGGGACGCATGTTGTATTCGTCTTGGGGATTCTCGGACCGCCCGCAGCACGTCATATCGCCCCGGAAGTGCGAGAAGTTCCAAGCATAGGTGTAGTTGATGTTGTACTGGAAACTGTCTGCAAACCGACGCTTCAGCGAGGTCTGCAGGCTGTGGTAGCCAGTCGAGTCCGCGTTCATGTAGTGGCGGAACTGGGCAAAGTCGCCCGCCAAGCCCATGACATGGCTTCTCCGCTGCCCTCCGCTGTTGGGAATGGTGCGATTGAAGTCTGGGCTGTAGATGGTGCGAACGCCGTGGTTGCCCACGTACCCGATCTCGAACACGGTGGAACGGTCGAGCTGCTGCTGGATGCCCAAGGAGTACTGCAGGCTGTATGGCGGACGCCTGAACGGATCCACGGAACTCCCCGAAATGATGCCACTCGACTGTGCCCCTGCTAGGGCGGCCTCGTTCGGATCGCCGTACTGCAGGCCCAGTGTCCTCACCTGAGCCTCGTTGGCCGTCAACTCCACCGGCGCATCCGGACCGTTCGTGAGGATTTCGATGGGTCCGGAAAACATGTTGTTCGGCATGAAGAAGACGCCGGCTCCGCCGCGAATCACCGTCCTGCCGTCGTCGTCCAAGGTGTACGCAAAGCTCAGGCGCGGCGAGAACATCTTGTAGTAAGCGTCCCACGCGCTGTCGGCCGGACGGAAGAGTGCACTTTGGTTCTGAAGCGATGCCCCTGGCTGGCCAAAGGGCCCGTCACGGTTATAGACGTTGTTTGGATTGCCGTCCACTTGGTTTGAACGGATGACGGAAGCATAGTCCCAGCGGACTCCCAGATTGAGCATGAGCTTCGGTGTGACTCGGATGTCGTCCTGGAAGAATCCGCCAACGAACCACCGCGTCCAGAGGAACTTCTCCAGCGGAAACACGAAGCGGGCAGATGTGATGTTGTTGGCAAGCAGATCCGCCTGGGTCTCGAAGAAGTACACGGGGGACTCCTCATTCACGCGGGTTCCGCTCATGTAGCGGTACATGCCGCCGAACTTGATCGAGTGCCTTCCCATCGTCTTTGAAAAGTTCTGCGTGAGGGTCGACGTGTGCCCGTCCTTGGCGAACACCTCGGCTCCGGGCTCGCCCGGGTTGCCGAATCCTCGGAGGAACGGGATCTTGTTCGCGGCGAAGGCTACGTCCAAACGATTGATCGCATTGACGTTCGTGCCCCAGCGGGTCTCTGACGTCATCGTGGGGCTGATGATCCTGGTCCACGTGGCCGCGCCGTTGTGGTTCTGGCCATCCCATTGGCGGCCATTGCCGATCATCGTGCGCGGAATCCGGCGCAGCGGCCTGCCGCCGACGTAGCGGAAGGTCAGGAAGTCCTTGCCCGAAGCGTTCCAGTCGACCTTTCCGACGAAGTGGTCGTCGGTGCGGCTCTCATCCCCCTGTCCGCCCCAGAACGATGTCGGCCGCAGGCACGGGGTGTTTGCCGGGAGGTTCCCGCAGGCTTCATTGCTGGGGTCCAGATTGGGGCCATCGGGCTCGGTCGGCTCGGGCCACAGAGCTAGATAGTCGCTCGCCCCGGGTATGGCCTGCGCAATGCGCTGGCGCATGCCGTTGGACCAAACGTCGCCGGGCACAGGAGTCTTGCCTCCAAAGCGATAACCCTCGAACGTTGCGAAGTAGAAGAGCTCGTCCTTGGCGATCGGACCGCCGATCGAGCCGCCGTACTGGTGGTACACCAACGGCGCCTTCCGTCCCACCAAGAAGTTGTTCGCGTGCAGCCCTCCGGATTGGTACATCTCGAACAGGCTGCCGTGCACCTGGTTGGTGCCGCTCTTGCTGATCAGGTTGACGTTGCCGGCGATGGTGTGGCTGGTCTCGGCCGAGAAGATGTTCTTCGACGTCTCCACCTCCTGGACAGCCTCGACGCTGATGCCCTTGATGAAATTGAAGTTCTGGTACAGGGCCATGCCTGCGAACTCGGCGTCAGGAACGGCATCCACCGCATCGACCGTCATCGTGAATCCGCGGGGCGCTAAGCCGTTGATGGACATCGTCCAGCCTCCATCGGTGAGCGAAGCTCCAGTGCCCAAGGTCAGGATTCCGGTGATGTCGCGATTGATCATCGGGAGCTCGGACACCTGATTCCGGTTCAGCGCGATGTCCTGCTCAGCGTTGACCGTGTTCATCAGAGGTGCCTCTGAGGTCACGGTTACCGTCTCTGTCGTTGCGCCGATCTCCAACGCATAGTCCCGGTTGTGTCGCTGGCCCGACGCCAGGGTCAGGCTCGTCTCGAGGTATGACTTGAACCCGTCTGCCGTGATCGCAAGCGTGTAGGTGCCTGCGGGCAGGAATGTCAGGGTGAATTCCCCGCCAGCGCTGGTGACCGTCGAAAACTCTGCGCCGGTGCCTTCATTCGAGGCCGCGACCTCGGCTGCAGGAATCACCGCGCCGGTGGGGTCAATGACCCGGCCATACACCGTCGCGGTGGTCACCTGTGCATGTGCGATCGGTTGAACGATCAGTGCGAGCGCGCCGATCGTGATGGCGATCGCAAGCCATGCGCTCGATGGTTGTTTCAGATGTTGCAATTGCTGCTCTCCCTCCCTTCCAGCGAGTTTGCGATGAGCCCATCCCATCGCCAAGCCCTCTCTGGAGCCCGGTCACCGGGTTCCCGGATCTTACTTTCATCCGGTCGGCCGCGTCAAGGCGTTTGTGTGGTCTGGTGCACTTCCTCGATGCAAAATATCTGCAATGAACACAAAGCACGCATCTCGCCTACAAAGCTATCCGAACTGGAGTTCGCCAAGCGCTTGGTCAGAGACAGGGGAACGCTCCCTTGGGTGAGCC
>JAPPMC010000287.1 GCA_028819235.1 Bryobacterales bacterium | reverse complement strand
CTCCCCGCGCCCAGAAGTGCGAACTGGATCAGTCTGGCCGGGCCTTCGACGAGGCCCACCATCTCAGCCACGCCGTCCTCGAGGACCTGCGCCTGCTGACGAACTTCTCGATGGACTCCCAGCGCCACCTGTGCCTGCTGCTGGTCGGGCTGCCCCCCCTGCGCCAGACCCTCAACCTGCGCGTGAACGAGTCGCTCCGCCAGCGCATCGTCGTCAGCCACCGCCTCTCCGGCCTGCGCCGCGACGAGCTGGAGCCCTACCTCCGCCAGCGCCTCGAGCAGGCCGGCTGCGACGTGCCGCTGTTCGAGCCGCAGGCCTGCGAGGCGCTCTACCTGGCCGGCCGCGGCCTGCCGCGGGAGATCAACCGCATCGCCCACTTCGCCCTCATGGCGGCGGCCCTCGACGAGGCCCGCCAAGTCTCGGAACGCCACGTGCAGAGCGGCTGCAGCGAGGCCCAGCCGTGAGCGCCGCCCCACCCCCAGCAGGAGCCAGCATGCAACAGCAGGAGATCTTCGCCGCCGCCGACCGGCTGGCCGCCGCCGGCGCCAAGCCGACCCTGAAGGCGCTGCGCCAGGAGCTGGGGGGCGGCAGCTACCGCGACCTGTGCCCGGCCCTGCGGGCCTGGCGCGAGACGCACCAGAACAGCGCCGCGAGCGTTCCCCAGGCCGTGGCCCGGCGCGCCCGCGAGTTCGGCGCCCAAGTCTGGATGCTGGCCGCGGGCCTGGCCGAGGAGCGCCTCAAGGCGGACCGCTCCGCCATGCTCCGGGAAAAGGCCGCCGGCGAGCGCGAGCACGGCGAGGCCGCCGAACTCGCCGACCGCCTCACGGCCGAGCTGCAGCAGGCCCGCGCCGACCTCAAGCGCCTCAAGGACCGCGCCAGCGCCGCCGAGCAGTCCGCCGCCAAGCACCAGGGCCAGCTCGAGCAGCTCCGCCGGCAGGCCGACCTCGACGCCCGGGCGCTGCGCGAGGCGCGCGCCGAGGCGGGCGCGGCCCGCGAACGGGCCGCCCAACTGCAGGGCCAGCTCAACGCCCTGCGCGGGCAGGGCTGACTGCGATGGGCCCGTCGGCGCAACTGCTCCCCGGGGGTGGCTGGTTCGCCGCCGGGGAACGCTTCGAGCAGGCCCTGCGGCGGCTCTCCGACGGGGCCTTCAAGGTCTTCGCCTATGTCTGCCTGCGCGCGCCGCGGGCCAGCGGGGAACTCGCCTTCCGCCAGGCGGAACTGGCGCACAGCCTGGGCAAGAGCCGCTCGGCGCTGGCCCGCCACCTGACCGAGCTGGCAGACAAGGGCGTGTGCACGATACGCCACGCGCCCAACCAGCACCGCCGCTCCCGCCTGCGCGTGCGCACCCGCTTCTGGCCCTACCTCCGCGAGGACTCCCGCGCCCCACCCGTCCCCTGCGCCACGGCCGCCTACATCGACAGCGTGCGACAGGCCTTCCTCAAGCCTGCCTGCGTCCAAGCCGCCTTCGGCCCCGACGACCGGCGCCTCGCGGCCCAATGGCACCGCGACAGCATCCCGATCGAAACCGTCCGCCGCGCCATTCATCTCGGCTGCGTGCGCAAATCCGCCACCATGATCGACCACCCCCAATCGCAACCCATCCGCAGCCTGCGCTACTTCCAAGGTGTCCTGCAGGAGGTGCGAGAGGTGTCCGTCCCCGACAGCTTCTGGGACTATGTCGAGTACAGCCTCGAACGCCTCGAACGACGCTTGCCGGACCTCAAGTCCTGACCCCCCAGCCGACCAGCCCATTCGGCCACACCTCTGCCGCCACCCACTCGGTAGCGTTTCTCTGGTAACACCGCTACCGCTACCCGATCTACGCTCAAATAATCCGAGAAATCCCGCCCTTGCCACCCCTCATCGGTGATCACAGAATCCGACGAATCCCGGTCCGTCTTATCTGAATTTCAACAGCTTGGCGACCGACAAGCCGGCCGGTGCCCTAATTGCCGATCTTGGGGAGCGCGGCCTGCTCGACTCGACGTTGGTCGTTTGGGGTGGCGAGTTCGGCCGGACTCCCATGGTCGAGGACCGCACTCCAAGCCGTGAAGCCAGCCGCGGACGGGACCATCACCGGCTCGCATTCAGCATGTGGCTCGCCGGGGGCGGGGTCCGGGCGGGCCAGTCGGTCGGCGAGACCGATGATCTCGGCCTGCGTGTCACTGAGGCCCCTGTGACGGTTAATGACCTGCAGGCGACGATCCTGCATTGCCTCGGCCTGGACCACACCCGCCTTACTTTCCGCCACCAGGGCCGCGACTTCCGGCTGACGGATGTAAGCGGCCGAGTCGTCCGCGATCTTCTCGCCTAATGGCTACACGCGCCAGCGAGTGTAGGTGCCGCCGACGAAGGCGGGACTCAATCGGCATAGCGCTGGATTGCTACAAATGTGATACTGCTTCACTATAGATACACTTCTCTTGCTCCACTCTCGCTGTTGTCTTAACATGGTCGCTCAATAAGTCGTGTATTTAGGATGCGTTCAACATGGATGAACACACTCTGTCGGCATCGCGTCGGATGGCCGCAGCGGGCCGAGTTGGCTGCACCGGCTTCAGTCGGGACCAGTAAGCGCCGCGGTCTGGACGCGTCTTGGCTGCAGCCCGCGCTGTCATGGGTACGTCCGCAGGCGTGGAGGCTGCCGGAGGGAGCGGCCGGTCGCCCCGGGATCAGGCCGTGGAACCCCCGCAGCTCGACCCGGCCCCGGCCGTGCACCCGTAGCAGTGTTGCCGCGTGACGATCTGCCTCCCCTCGAGTGCTCTGGGGTCGAAGTCCCTGATGTGTCTCGGACCCCCGAAGCCGATCTCCAGACCAAGCATTTGGTTGAAGTCGCAGTCGTAGAGCCGGCCGTCCCAGCCCACCGAAATCATGGTTCGACACATCAGAGCGCGCACGGCTGCCGGATTGAATGCGCTGACGAGGCGGCCCATGTAGCGCTCGTAGTTCCCGGTCCGGACCAAGAACTCAAGGTAGCGGCTGATGGGCATGTTGGTCATCGCGAACAAGGAGTTAAACTCCACGCCGTGGCGACTCCGCAACTCTCGGCGGAAGTCGGCCTCGAGCGCCGCTTGGTCCGGGGGCAAAAAGGCGCCCGTGGGGTTGTACACCAAATCGAGCTCTAGGCCGCTGCCTGCGATTCCGTATCCGAGACGATTGAGCTTGCGCAGCCCCTGTATTGACTTCGCGAAGACGCCCTGGCCCCTCTGCGCATCTGTCCGCGAGCTAAGAAAGTACGGCAGGCTGGCAACCACGCGGACTTCGTGGTCCGCAAGGAAGCCGGCCAAGTCTTGCTGCGACCGGAGTGTCAGCACGGTCAGGTTGCAGCGGTCAGTTACTGGGCAGCCCGCCGCGCGCACGCGCTCGACGAATGGGCGGAAGCACGGGTTCAGCTCAGGCGCGCCTCCTGTGATGTCGACCTCCGGCCGCCCGATGCGCCGGATCGCTTCGAAGCACTGGTCGAACGTTTCCGGGGCCATGTTCTCCTCAGTGCGGTCCGGCCCAGCATCGACGTGGCAGTGCTTGCAGGTTTGGTTGCAGAGCTTTCCCACGTTAATCTGGACAACCTCGATCCCGCGTGCACGGAGCGGCCCGAGGCCAGCCCTTTCAAGAGTCTCTTCGAAAGGCGTGGATGCCTGCGCAAGGGATTCCGGCTGGAGCACCCTCAACTGCTCGGCGTTGGACGAGAGGGGGTGCTGGCGCGAATGCAGCGTCGGCACGACTGCGGTCACATGCTCACCTTCTCGGCGATCTTGCGCATCTGGATCCCGTGCACTAGGGCCGACCCGCCCTTGATCGCCGAAGCGACGTGGACGGCCTCGGTCATCTGCTGCAGGTTGGATCCTTGCTCCAGACAGCCCTCCGTATACGCATCAATGCAGTACGGGCACTGTACGGCGTGAGCGACCGCCAGTGCGATCAGGGCCTTCTCGCGCTTGCTCAGCGCGCCGGCCTCGAAGACCGCACTGTACCAAGCGCTGAACTTCTCCCAGAGTTCCGGCGCGTCGGCGCCCATCTCCGCGAATCGAGGTAGGTCGTTTGGGTCGTAGTACTCGTCCATGACAGCCCCCGTGAGAGGCCCTTCACGAGTATATGTTGTGCGGGCCCAGCATGCTTCGGAGGCTTTGGAGACCGCGTTGGCCCGCCGCTCGGGCGGACCTCGCAGGAACCCCAAGGGCGGACTTCGTCGGCCCAGCGGGCCGTCTTCCTCGCCGCTGCATCGCCGACGGCGGCGAGTATCCGGCTCAAGGCCAGTGCCTAGAAGGTAATCCGGAGCCCGATCTGCATGATCCGGCGGCTGTTGGGGAGGGTCCCGACGACAAGGCCGAACTGGCCGCTTCCCAGCGCCGTGTTCGGGATGTTGAACGCCGGCGTGTTGGTGAAGTCATAAGCTTCCCAACTGAAGCGCGCCCTCCAGTTCTCGCCCCACCGGAAGTTCTTCCCCAGCATTACGTCGAAGTTGTAGCGAGCCGGCCCGCGGATGCCGGGTAGCGTCCGCCCCGCGTTGCCGAGGGTGTACGGGTCGGGCAGTTCGAAGGCGTCCGAATTGAGCCAGTTGAAGCCGATGACTCCTGCTGCTGGCTCCCCTTGAGTCGCCGACTTGAAGGGCGCCCCGGTGACGTGCGGGCGCAGCGCTACGCCGGCGGCGTTGTCCCCGCGCAGGTTGCCGCCTTGTTCCACGTTCACCCCGAAGTAGCCGCCGCTACGCAGTGTGCTCATCGAGGAGATCTGCCACCCTCCCAGGATTCCATCCACCACCTTGTTCCAGCTGGACCCCCAGCGTCGGTTTCGGCCGAACGGCAACTCGAAGATTGGGGCCAGCACGATCCGATGCGGCAGCCGGTTCACGGAGCTGGAGCGCTCGTCACTCAGATCATAGATGTTCTGGGGATTGTCGTTGTCCCCGAACGTGTCCGCATCCCCGATGAACCGGATGTTGTCGATCCACTGAGTGTGCGTATAGGCGACGGTCCAGCCCAGCCCATTCTGGAAACGCTTCTCTGACTTGAAGGTGACCGCGTAGTAGTTCGAGATGCCCCAGTTGGGAGACATCAGCTGGATTTGGTCCTGATTACCCTGCCAGGCCACCCATGGCCGGAAGTCCTCGATGTTCGCACCGGGCGCGTTGGCAGCGGCCAAGTCCTCGGGCCGGACGTGGTTGATGTTGAGGTTGTTGATCGCCTGGTGGCGGCCCAGCGCTCCCATGAAGCCGATGTCCCAGATCACACCCTTCCAGCGAGTCTGCAGCGTCAGGTTGAAGTTCTGGTTGTACGGCAAGACTCGCGCTTCGTCCCAGAACTGGATCGTCGATGTCACGAACCTCGTGCCAATCGCTCCGAACCCACCGTGGAGTTCCGACTCGGGGATGTCGTCCAGGGCACCGGCGGGCACGCCGTCGCGAAGGTATGCTGACATGCCCCCTCGAATACGGAAGATGTTGTCGAATCCCGCCCGCCCGGGCTGGATCGAGTTGCGGTCATACGGATTGCCGTAGAAGATTCCGAAGCCGCCGCGCAGGACCATTGAGCTGTCCTCCTTGAGCCGCAGAGCGAAGCCGAAGCGCGGCGCAAAGTTGTTCTTATCCCACTGCCAGAGGTACTTTCCGGTGCCATCCCTGTTGGGGAACAGGACACGCCCGATCGCCCCCTCTGGGATTCCGTTCTGCCCAGCCAGCGGGTGGGCGCAGTACTGGCAGAAGCCGTTCATGCGACCGCCTACCTCGTAGATAGGAGTTTCGGTCTCGTACCGCATTCCGATGTTCACCGTCAGGCGCGGCGTCATCCTCCAGTCGTCCTGGAAGTAGCCCGAGTAGTACTTGATGCGCTTTCCGATGCCGGGGGCCACACGCGTGTCGAGGTTCCAGATGTGCCCAAGCATGAAGTCCGCCAGAGTAATACCGGTGTTGTTGTTCCGACCGCCTCCGGACAGCCGCCATTGGCCTGTAAAGTTGCCCGTGGGCCTCCAAGCTCCAGAGGGTTGTGGGCGGCTGACCTCGTTGCCTTGGTAGGAGGTGTACTTCGCGCCGAACTTGAAGGTGTGGTGGCCTCGGATCTTGGTGAAGTTCGCCTCGTAGTCGAAGTTCGTGAATACAGCGATGCGGTTCGCGTTGCCGGCAGCCCCGAGCTGAGTCATCGGGACGCCACGCCCGCCTTGAATGTTAAAGCGCGGGAAGACCTCCCCGCCTTTCTCAAGGCCGGGAATGCCGAACACCTCGGCATAGTTCGTCTCGCAGCAGTCACCGGACTTGCGGTCCACGGAGACCCGGTTGAAACCGATAATCGAAGTCATGAAGAACGACGGGCTGAAGGTGTAGGTGTTGTTTAGGCCCCAGTTCTGGCGCCGGTTGAGAATGTCCAACCCGTTCGGGTCGGCCACACCGTACCCGGCCGAATAGCCGGTGAGCGTATCGTCGGGCTCCGTCAGGATCATCCGCAGATACGTTCTCCACTTTGGCGTGTAGCTGTGGTCGAACCGGAAGGTGTGATCGTCCCGGTTCCTGAGTTGATCCGCGCGCTCGCGCCAGTTGCCGGCCAGATTGTTGAGGTTGTTCGGGACGCGGTTGGGATGCGGCAGGTAACTCACCGCCTTGACCGCAACGGAGTCCAAGCGCGACAAAGGAATAGTGTTTGCCGGGAACCGGGACGATCCGCGGCGCCCGATGAACGATCCGCGCTGCCGAGTCTGCGGGTCGTATATGGGGACAAGCACCGCCTGTGCGCCCCGATTCTGCGTGCCGCGTGGGAATTCCCGGCCATGCTACGCTGGCCGCTGCGATGCGAACCGGGCCTCTGATCTTGGCAGTGGCGCTTGGGCTTGCGCAAGTAGTGGCGCTTGCGGAAGTGCCCGACGGTTTCCTGCCGATTTTCAATGGGCGGAACTTGGCTGGCTGGCACACCAGCCTGACGAACCACCACGGAGACACCCGCGAGTGGCGCGTTTTCGAACAAGCAGTGATTGGCAAGCAGGATCGCGCCGGGAACGGTGGGATTCTGCTGAGCGACGCAAGCTATGGGGACTTTGAGGTCTACATGGAAATCAGGCCCGACTTCGGCTGCGACGGCGGCGTGTTCCTGCGATCGAGTGCGAGCGGGCAGGCCTATCAGGTCATGCTGGACTACCTTGAGGGCGGCAATGTCGGGGGAATCCACGGCGAACGGCTTGAGGGCCTGTCAACCCAGCCTTCGGATGGCTGGGAGGAGGTGTGGGACAGGGAAGGCTGGAACGCCCTACGAGTGCGCATCCGCGGTGCGAACCCAAGAATCGAGGTCTGGCTGAACGAGACCCTCATCACGGACTTTGAGGACTCTGAGAACCGGCTTCCCGCCGGGGCCACCGAAGGCAGCATCGCGCTTCAGGTTCACGGTGGGGACCGATGCAAGCCAGGACTCGAGCACCGGTTCCGGAACATCGCCGTCCGCCAGCTATAGGTCTGGCCCGGGGCCGCGCGAGCCCACAAGGGGCCGTCCGGCGGGGAAGGTAGTACGGCTGGGAACTAGCGGACGCTGGCTATCAGAAAGGCTCCAATTGATGCCCTATTCACTCGATCGGGTCGTACCGTGGGGACGCAGCCTTGACGAGTATCAGGCAATGTTCGGCCTGAGCGAGACCGACCTTGGGAGTCTCATCCTGGACTGCGGAGGCGGCCCTGCTAGCTTCAATGCCGAATCGGCTGCGAATGGACGCGCCGTTGTCTCGGTCGATCCGCTCTATTGCGCGTCCGCGGCAGCCATAGAACGACGAGTCGAAGATACGTTCGATCACGTGATGGACCAGATGCGGAGAAACAGTGACGACTTTGTCTGGACCCACGTGCCGGATGTCGCCGAGCTGGGCCGTAGGAGAATGGCCGCTCTTCGCCGATTCATAGCGGACTACCCTCGGGGCAAGTCCGAGGGCCGCTACGTGGAGGCGTCGTTGCCCGACTTGCCCTTTGAGAGCGGAGCATTCGATCTCGCCCTGTCATCTCATCTGCTCTTCCTCTCCAGTGAGCAACTCAACGTGGACTTCCACATTCAAGCTGCGGAGGAGATGTTTCGCGTGGCCTCGGAGGTTCGGATCTTTCCGCTGCTGCAGATCGGCGGAACACCGTCACCGCACGTCGCTGGAGTTGTGGAGGCCTTCAGATCCCGGGGTGCGATTGCGACCATCGAGCCTGTGGCATACGAGTTTCAGCGGGGTGGGAACCAGATGTTGCGGCTTCGGAGGAAGTAGCTGGCTCCGCTCGTTCCGAGACTTCTAGATCCAGCGCGAGAGGTCGGTCGGTAGGCGCTCAATGCCGAAGGATTCGGCCAGTAGATCTCTTGGGAACGTCAAAACGTCCAGAGGAAGTTAGGCGCGGGATCGTGCCAGATCGATGAAAGGGCCGGACGGCGGTCGCTGCCTTGAACTCTAGTCCCGTGGCTCGAGTGAAGGTAGCCCATACTGCGTACTGTGACCTGAGGTCTCAACGCCGAAAGCGTCCTAGTCTGGGGAAAGTGAACGATGGTTCTGATCGCCTACGAGCATGAGGCCGAGGGCTCTCAAGTAGGTCGGGGCGAAGCGACGCCGCACTCTCAGGGAGTCGGGTTGCCGCCCGTGCGACCTAGATCCGCATCGCATGGCAGATGCGCTGCAGAGACCTCTCCACGTCAAGGCCGGGGCGCCGTTCCCGCAGCCTTGCCGTTCGTGAGTCCTAAGTCTGGGCGTGCCCCTGAGCACGGGCGACTAGCAGACCCGTGGCCAGCCATGCCAGTTCCGTGCCGACGGCCCACAGTCGCATGGCGACGGCCAAGGCCATGGCGGTGCCGACGGTCATTGAGTTCGCCAATAGGAGTCCGAGAATGCCCTCCCTGACACCCACGCCTGCTGGAGCGACCATCGTGAGGAGCGCCGTCACCCACGCCAGCGGGTAACTTGCGGCCACGTGCACGAAGCGCTCGCCGTCTACCGACGGCAGCAGGCCTCTGGCAAAGCAGGCCATAGCGGCGGCGAGCAATACCCAGGTTCCTACGTACATCGCCCACAGTGCGGCCATCTGGCGTGCACGCACCTCCAGCCTTGGGATCGGCTGCCCAATCAGGCTGGCCAACCGTCTAGCCCAAGCATTGAACACTTTGGGGTGCACGACGCCGAGCGCCAACACCGGGAAGGCCAGCAATGCGCCCATCTGCCACCCGCTCAGCGAATCCGACGCGGTCCGCGCAAGCCATGCGGCGGGGACGAGCGCCGCAAGTGCCGCCAGTGTCAGATCCAGCAGCGTTGCTGCGAGACAGGCTGCGGCGCTTACGCCAAACCTGCGCACCAAGTACACGCGGGCGGCGAACTGCCAGACCCCGCCGGGCACGTACCTGCTCAGCTCGGACTTGCGGTAGATCAGGAATACTTCCCAATACGGCAGCCTGTGCTTGAGCCCGCCCAGCAGCCGAGTCCATCCTAGGGGCCGCACCAAGTGCCACGCCGCGCCAAGGGCGACGGATGCACACAGCCAGCCCGGATTGAAGGTCCAGTCCTCCGATCGCACCTGCTCCCAATTGGCGTAGATCATTCTCCCGACGAAGTACGCCAGCAATAGCGGGACAGCGGCCTTGAGAATCTGGAGGGCGCGCCTAGTCACGCGCGTCCTTGATGGCTGGCCGATGCAGCCTGCCGCTGCGGGCGTCGAGATGCAGCAAGTACTCGCTCACCCACCCAGCAGCAAGCAGGGCAGGGGCCGAAACTAGCAGTGCTGCACCCAGTGCGATGACTGCCCATTCCGCGGGGCGCGGCAGCCAGCCGGTTGCGGCGACCAGCAGCAGCGCCAGCCCTTTCGAGGCGCCGATCGCTGCCATCACGCCGAACGCGTGGGCCGGGCGGTCCTTGTACCGAGTGCGCAGCAGTACCGTGCCCAAGTCCAGGAACCCTTTCGCCAGCCGGCTCAGGCCATACTTGGACCGACCGTGAACGCGTGGCCGGTGGGCAACCTCGACCTCCGCCACCGTGTATCCCCAGTCGGCCGCGAAGACTGGAATGAAGCGGTGCTGGTCGCCGTGGATCTGCAGCCGCTTGGCTACCTCGGCGCGATAGCATTTGAACCCGCAATTCATGTCATGCAGATCCAGGCCGCTGGCCTTGCGCATCACGAAGTTGAACACCCGTGACGCTGCCACCTTGTGCAGGGGATCGTGACGGACCTTCTTCCAACCCGACACTAGGCCATGGCCCTCGGCGAGCTTGGTCAAGAATCTGGGGATCTCGGCCGGATCGTCTTGCAGGTCTCCGTCGAGCGTGAAGATCACGGGAGCCCGGCATCGCGCGAACCCCGCCATCAGGGCGGCGGACTTACCGCATCCTGCGGCAAACCTGACTAGGCGCACGCGCCCCGAATCGTGGATTTCCGCCAGACGGGCCCACGTGCCGTCCGTGCTGCCGTCGTCCACAAAGATCATCTCGTGGGAGACGGGAAGCGCATCTTGGAGCTGACGGGCGAGCTCTTGGACGTTGTCCTCCTCGTTGCGTACCGGCACGACGACGGAGATTTCGGGATCGTCTGGCATGGCCTCCCGCGATTCGCCGATCATAGCGACTCGGCTCCGGCCGCGGCAAGGAATGCGTGGCCATGCCCTCGCTGGACTCGACGCGACGGAATCTTGCTCGCAAGACCCGACTCAGAATGCCGGTTGGAAGATTGAGCAATATACCCCCTTCTCGTACGGGGCCTCGCAAAGGAATCCAGGCCTATCGAGGACTCCGACGCGTGAACGTAGCTGCGCACTGGCTGTCCGGAGGGAAGGTGCGCTCGGCCCGAGCTGCAGGATTGGGTTGGCGGCTCGCAGCACGAAGTGGCGGTCGTCAAGGACGAGCTGTCCAATTTCCGCTATCGCGGCAACATCGCACCCACCCATTCCGCACTTCGACTGGGCAACGGCTGTGGCGACCGCGTCGGACGGCTCCCTTTAGGCCTGTCTCAAGACTTCTGGCTAAGGAGTTCCCCTTCGAGCTGGCCACTAGCCAGACCGCCGCACAAGAGCGCGCGTTGAGATCGGGAACTGAGAGGTTCTTGACCTTTCTGTTTCGCCGCTCTGGGGCCAACCCATTCAAGTTCGCCGCAGCGACAGTTTGCTCGATGATGAACCTGTCCAAGTTCCGCTCGAGCTTCTCCGCTGTACATTTGTTGGACCGCTACAGCTCCGCCATGGAGAGGAAGCCAAGGACGCGATATCGCATGACCAGGCTCTCAGGGTGCGGAGTACCCTCCTCCAGCGAAGACTGTTGCAGGGAGGATGCGATGAACTGGAGTAACGCACAGCGAGCCAGAAGTCACGACTCCTGCCCGGCAGAGGCGCAGCCCGGCAATCGAGAGCGAGTGGTGGATCGTGTGTGGCAACGCACGTCGTGCAGCGTAAACAGCGGGTTGCAGGGTGAAGCTACTGAGCCTTGTACCGGGAAGCGCGGGGGTGGTGGCTTTGGGCTCGGTAGGCTCGCGATACCTGAAGTGGGCTAACAGGCGTTTTGCGGTTTCACGGTGCGCTGACGACAGTCGGCCACAGCATCGCCCGCCTGCACGTCGATAGGATGGGCCAACTTGCCCGGCCAGTCTCGGCAGAGGCCCAATCGGGCATGGGCAACCACATCGTAACGGCCGATTGCGACTCACTTCTTGTGAGCCAAGCCACCGCCGCATGACGCTCTAGCGATGCCAGCTGTGGTCACAGCCCGTCTCGGCACTTCTTGGATCTGGGAGGCGCGGGCTATCTGGCGTGCGACCTGACAACTGGAGCCAAGGCCTACCGGATCATCAAAGTCTGGAACGTTGGGTCTGCAAGCAGCGCAACGACTTGCGGCGCGCTTGGCGGGAGTTCCCGGACTCGAGGCTGTCGGGCGACCCAAGACAGCTCTCGGCGCGGTCCGTTTGCGCGCCGGATCTCCCGACCTGCTGTAGCGAAGTCCGCTACTCCCAATCTTGCAGCCGACGTGACCGGCCTGACGAGGGGCTAGCTGTAAGCTTTGCAAAGTAGAGGCGGGAAGCGTCAGGCAGGAGGAGAGATTCGATGAGCGCTGCTGAGGTATCGGAAACCAGGCTGCCGGAGGAATGGCAGGATCTGCCGAAGAAGGCCGTGTTCGCTGCGCCGCTGGTACAGACTGAAGACACGCGCTGGGGGCGGGTGCGGTTCGAGGGCACACGCGTCCCGGTCGCCACTCTGTTCGACTATCTCGCAGACGGGCAGTCCCTAGCGGACTTTCTGGAGGCTATCCCTGCAGTCCGACGCGAGCAAGCCGTCGCCGCGCTGCGCCTCGCAAGCCGCGTCCTTGCGGGAGAGCGCGGATGAACGAGCTGTTCGACGAGGACTTGGACCACCGACTGGCACAGTCGTTCCCCACGAGGTTCGGTGCCTACTGAACGCAATGGATGGGATGGTCGGGAATCTCCAACGGCGATCTGCTGCGCACTGCCGCAGCAGATGGTTTCGACGTCCTGTGGTTACTGCGGACAGGAAGATGAGATACCAGCAACCGCAACCTTCGATGCCGGTCTTGGTGTTGGAAGTCGGGAGCAGTGCTCTACGGGACCTACGGAATCGCATTCTACAGTTCGCAAAGGTCCTCGCGGGCTCGCTCGAGCCCCGGTGATACTGTCGTCCGACAGCGGAGATGGGACCTCAGCCGCCAAACACAATGTTGCCATCGACAATTTCGAAAACGCTCCGCAATTGTCACAGTTCTTGATTTCCGTTGACGTGCGCTACGGTCTTATTCTCCGCTAGGGGGCGTCTCAAGTATGCCGCTGGTGGAGTCCGGGCAGCGCTTGGTTGGCAGCGTCGTGGGCAAGATGCCGGCGGGGAGACGCCGACGCAACAGCGCTGCGGCGGGTCCGGTGCATACTGGCAGGTTTCCCTTGGCGTGCCTGGACCAAGCGGTCAGGCAGCGCCTGACCGACTCTCCAGCCGCGTGCTGCTCGTCTACAGTGCAGAATCGAGGTGAATGGCCGAAGCGCTCACGGTCCGCCGACGAGAGCCGGCCATGGCATAGCCCGTCTGCGCGGCGGTGGGACACGCCAAATTGGGCCGGCGATCTCGCCGGAGGACCTGAAGAATTGGTGAGCGCGGTTCAAGGACGACCCGCCGTTCCCAACCGATGAGCCTTCCGATGCGGCTTGACGCAGCCAGTGCGCGCCCCGTTGTGGACGTGCAGTCTTAGCCCATCCTAGACCCAGTAGACGAGCGCCACGGCCAGTGGGACCTGACAATTGAGGCCGTTGCCTCAAGGATCATCGACTTCAGGATATGTGAGGCTCGGTACGCTACGTCCCCATCACTCCGCCGCTCGAGGATTGTCCCTAGAGCGCTTCTCGATTGACAGGCTTTGGGTTGATCCGCAGAATAAAGAAACCTGATTGGGTCAATGCTCTGAGGGACAGGGCAATGCATCATGCAACAATCACTCATGCAAGGAGTGCACATTGCTGAATAGAGTCAGACGGGCATTTCGAACGACGTTTCGTCCTAGGGGGATCGATCCTCGCCTTCGTCAGGATCACCAAGCGGTGAAGAAGGAGATTGCTCGTGGCGTCGTGAGCCGAGTCGCCACCGGCAACTTCAGGCTTCAGAGGGGACAGTACCTCACACGACAGGACATGGACCAGCGTCTGGAACGATTAAAGGACTTCAAGTTTGACGAAGCCGAGTGAGCCAACTAGAACGAGTCTAACAACATCTCGGAACTATACAATACGCCGGATCCATTCAAAGAAGTATAGACTTCTCAATCCGTACCCCAGTCCCCGCAATCGACGCGTTGTGGTGCGCTTGCCACCATCTGTTGAAAGGGCTGGTGGAGAGTGACGAGAGCATTGCCCTCGAGTCCTTCGCAGATGCCGAGAACCTCTGTAACCGCTCCGTGTACAGAGGCGTCCAAAGCGGGTATCGACTACCTGTTAGACGCTCTGAAGGCGTTTCGGGCGGATTACAAAGACATCCTAGTTCAGCCGACGGTACCGGACTACCTCTCGCTGCGGAAGATTGCGAGAACGACCGCCGACAAGCTGACTGCAGGGAGCGATAACCGGACATCACCCAAAGCGCACGCGTCAGAGCATAAGTGTATGTTCCGGAACCTAGAGTTGGGAATGGATCAATTTGAACTTGCTCGCGATGAACTAAACAAGGTGCGGGATCGACAGTGGACGAATGATCGTAGATTCGTGGTGACGCTGCTGATCTCGATAGTCGGGGCGAGTATTGGCCTCTTAAGTGCTTGGGCTAGATTCTGCCTCTGATTCGTATCCTCGCCTGTGAGTGCCCACCAGTTCGGTTCAGTGACTCTGGACAAATGAACAGGAGTCGAGCGTGAAGGCCCCCCGAAAGCCCATAGACGGGAGCAGCATTCCTGTCGTGGCCAACATTTGCTCCGCCCCCCGAACTCCTGATTCTGCCGAGGTCTTCGGTGGGCCGAACTAGCGAACGATGTGGCGAACAAGCTGATTGGGCGGCATGGACCTTGAGTGTTCCCACTCCATGGCCCGTACAGCCGCTGGAACGGGGGATCAGTCAGAGTGCCGGGCTGCGTTGAGCAGTGCGTCTAGGTTGTCCTGGTCGGCCTTGTACCTAGCCCGGAACGGTCCACTCCTCCGACTCGCTGCTCTCCTGCCAGATCGACCGAACAATCTTCGCATTCCGGCTCAGCCCCATCTCCCGCAGCTGTGCCCTCAGCGACCGGCCATCTCGCGCAGTAGCATGAAGCGCAACGCCTTCAGGCGGCACGTGAACAGACAGAGTTCGCAACGCTTGAGAGTCAGGCCACCCCACAATGCCTCTGCTTCCGTCTGGGGAGGCCTGCGCTCTTCCTCAGGCGTCCGACATCTTGTTCTCGGGTGGAGCATCAACCGATGCCGGGAGATGCCGGCCGAATGGCGTTCTATATCCTGTTAGGGGTTCTTGTGCCCAACATCAGCGTTGATTTCCCCGAATCCGTCCTTGCCAGCCTGAATCGGATCGCTGAGGAGCTTGGGATCAGCCTTAACCGGCTGATCGTGGAGTTGTGTCGCCGGGTCGTCGAAGAGCGGACGTCCTGCCCTGAGGACCCTTTCTCGAATGATCACTTGAGCGAGGCTGACTTACAGTTGCTTCGGACGAGCGAGGCTGGCTTCTTGGAAGGCATCAACCGTGCCCGTAGGAGTCGGAAGCGCCTCCCGTTCTGATGTTGCTCCTCGATACGAGCGCAATTTCGGCGTTCATGCATCGCCGGCCGTACGCGGTACGCCAATTGCGGGGCGAGGACCCTTCGGTCGTCTACCTCTGTACGCCTGTGGCTGCCGAGATCTACTTCGGCCTGTCGCGCTTGGTATCCGACTCACGTCGCAGGCTGCTCCTCGCTAGCGAGTTTCAGCGTTAGCGCGCCGCCCTGCGATGGGCGGATTGGAGCGAGCCGGCTTCCGTAGCGTTCGGACGATGGAAGGCTACGCTGCAGCAGCGCGGAACGCCGATTGAGGACATAGACCTAGCGATGGCGTCGATAACCATCAGTCTTCCGGCCCGGCTCGCAACCTGAAATATGCGCCACTTCGCCATGATTGACGATTTGGACTACGTCGACTGGTCTGGGCCTAGATTCAAGGTTGGCTGAGCCGTCCTCCTGCCGCCGACGGCTCACCGCAGCACTCTCGGGTCTCGCCACAGAGAGTCGAGGCGAGATGACCGCAAACTTGCTGACTTGACTGCTTGTCGTAAGCCCCCGCGATCTCGCGCCCTTCGGTCGAAACTAGATTCCGAGTTGAGCGGCCATCCGCTGCGTAGAAGGGGCCTGGCCGCCGGAGTGGGGCTCGTCTTGCTACAGAGTATCGGTTGTTGCGGGATCGTCTGGACCGGCCGACTCGCTGTCGTTCCTTGCAGTTCACTTTCCCCTGTCGGGCTCTCGGGAATGTAGTTTTGCCTTGGATGGCTCTCGGGACCTCCGTTTCGCCGGCGGCAGGAGCGTGCTTGGCTCCGGCCTCAGCGCGGCCATGGCCGTCTCTACGGCTACCGGATCCAAATCGCGGACCCGCTCACTCTCAGGTTGGCCTCCCCACTAGGCAGCGCAGGGTGCGACTGCAGTCGAGGGCCGCTTGAATTTCGTCCGTCGAGTGTCGTCAGTGTTCGCGCAATGCGCTCTGAAGCGTGCCAGATCTGCTTGAGAGGCATTGCGTCGAAACCGATCCTCTCCTGTCATGACGCCCGCCGCAGGCCGCTGCGCCGTGAGGGGCGGGCTGCGGCCCAACATTGAATGGCGCCTATACCCGATTCCGGCGATACGCATTCCGCCGGTGTGCGACCCGAACGACCAAGATGACGACTTGGTCCTCACGAACTTCATACAAGACGCGAAATCCGCCGACACGGACGCATCGCAGCCCCGCAGCCCTCCCTTGAGTGCCTTGCCCAGTCTCGGCGAGGCCGCCAGCCGGTCAATGGTAGCTATGGGGCGTAGGTGATCTGACTTGGCGACACGTCTTCAGTTCGCCAGTCGCTGACGCTCAATCCGAATCGAGTAGTTCACGTCGGACCCGGCTCCAATCCAGCACGGGGTCGGCGGGATCACCGAGTCGGTCGATCGCTACCGAGATGTCGCCAGAATCCTCAAGGTACTGATCAATTGCATGACGGATGACGTCGGCGCGACTACGGCGCAGATGACTCGCGGCGGAGTCGAACTCTTCGACCATAGAATCCGGCAGCCATGCATTCACTTGGGTCATGAATGCTCCAGGGTCGAGCGTTGTCATCGACAACATAGCACTGCAAGTGGGATTAGAGTGGGTGAGCCGGCATTTCACTCGAGCCGACATGGTAGGGCTTGAGCCAGGGATGTGAGCCGACAAATCTCCGGGTGATCATCAGCACTACGCGAAGGACGCCCAGATCGGCGGCCGCCGCAGTTTCGGCACTGGGCCGGTGTTGAATCGGTCCCCGTCTTTGCCGTACAAGGACCTACTGGGCGAGAGATTGCGGTTGGCCCGTGACCGACCAGGAACGCTCCATGCGCTCCAACACAGGGCGCGACACACTCACGGCTCGAGGTGCTTCCGATCGCTACTCGCAGCCCAAAGCGAGAGTCGAGGGCCACGTGAAGCTCGCCAGTCGAACCTGCCCAATGTGGGTCTGTTGCACGCTCTAGAGGGTGCAAGATCGGCCTGAGAGGGGCCGCCTCCGGACCGACTCACTCCGTTTGGGGCTCCTGCCGTAGGCTCCCAGCCGTCCCCGCATGCCCAAGGGCCGGGGCTGCTCCCCTTGAGAGACCGAACGACCGACACGCGAATCCTAGTAAGTTGCGGGAGTCCGGGCTGACACCTGACTACAGTGCGCGTAGGCGAGGCGATATGTAGACTCATCGCCGCGGTCTTCCTGCCGATGCACCGCACGGCGTTTCGAGTACCGCGCGGGAACGGACTTGACAACCGCAAGTCGGATGCGCGAGCGTGGATCCTGTAGCGCCATGGATGTACAGCGAATCTCGCCTGAAGAGGCCAAGGACCTTCTCGAACTTGGAGAGGGCTACACCTATCTCGACGTGCGGTCGATCCCCGAGTTCGAGGCCGGGCATGCTCCCGGTGCAAAAAACATTCCCGTGCTGCACCGGACCCCGTTCGGCATGCAGCCGAATGGCGACTTCGTCGCGGTGTGCGAGCGCGCCCTCGGAAAAGACGCGAAGATCATCACGGCTTGCCTCAAGGGCGGGCGGTCGCTGCACGCAGCGCGCCTGCTGCTGGCCAACGGGTTCACGAACGTCGTCGACATGCGCGGCGGTTTCGACGGCGAGTCAGGCCCGATGGGGCAGATCGTGTATCCCGGCTGGGCCCGCCGCGGTCTGCCCGTAACGACGGAGGCGACCGAAGACGAGACCTACGAAGGCCTGTCGACGCCCTGAGTGTCCCCAGCCCGTCTACCAGTCGAACGAGTCGCCCGGATCCAGCTCCTTCACTTGGACCGGGGATCCCTTTCCGAGTTCGGAGCGTAGCTTTGCCGCCGTCCCGGTGAGCAGGGGGAATGTCTTGTAGTGCATGGGCAGCACAATCTCGGGCTCGAGGAATTCGCAGGCCAGCGCGGCCTCCCGCGGCCCCATGGTGAAGAGGTCCCCGATCGGAAGCATCGCCAACTGCGGCCCGTATAGCCTCTTGATCAGCCCCATGTCGCTGAACACGTTCGTGTCGCCGGCATGGTAGAAGGATCTCCCGTCCGGCTGACGGACGACGAACCCGGCGGGCTCGCCGCCATAGATCATCGAGTCCCCGTCAGTGATCGAACTGCTGTGCTGGGCTTGGGTCATGCAGATTCGCACGTCCTTCGAGTGGTGGCAGCCGCCCTTGTTCATGGCTGTCACACGTGTGAAGCCCTTGGAGCCAAGCCAGTTTGCGATCTCCCAGATGCATACGATCTCCGGATCGAAGCGCTCCGTGACCGGCCACAGGGACGAAAGGTCCAAATGATCGGCATGCCCGTGCGTGATCAGCACCAGGTCGGCGCTCGGAACCTCGTAATCTCTCGGGCGCGAGGGGTTGCCTGCCAGCCAGGGATCGACCAGGATGGCGGGACCGCCCTCGATGGCAACGTGGAACGCAGAGTGCCCGATCCACGTGAATCTTGTCATTTGCAGTGTCTCCTCTTGAGCGCCGGGCTACCGGCCTGCCCCGGAATCACTCCACCTCGCGCGGGGCCGTGTAGCCCTTCCTCGCGATGATCTCGTATTTGATGCGTTTGTTGTTCTTTCCGGTGATTCGGAGCTCCTTGTTTGTGCTCGGATCGACCAAGCGCACTTTAATCTCGCGGAACTTCCCGTCACGCTTCGTGTTGGCCGGCTGATACACAGCCGTGTATTGGTTGCGCATCAGGTAGTTGAGCGACTGGAAGATCGTAGGGAACTGTCCGTAGAAACGCGGGAAGAAGGCGAATCCGCCGGTTTCCCTGGTGAACGTCCGCAACTGGTTGTCCGCCTGCAGCCACCCGATGCGGGTGGCGCCGCCTACCATACCGTAAGAGTCAAGCAGCTCCTTGAGCATCTGCCCCAGCCCAATCGCGTGCACCGTCACGCCAGCTTCCTGAATGATCCGGCGGGCCTGCCCGAAGTTCAGGCGGCTGAAGGTGTCCTCCCCACTCGAGAGCACCACCACGCACTTTCGGCCCTCGATGGTAGACATGCGCTGCACGGTGTCGGCCAGGGCGTCGAACAGGTTGGACTCGCTGTAGGCCGCGATCCGCAGCCGCTGCAGCGCATTGTTGATCTCCCGGCGGTCTTGGGTGAAGTCGGCGAGGATCTCCGGACGCAGGTCGTAGGCGATCACGGCGACCCAGTCCTCCGGCCGCAGCGTCTGCACAAAGCCGTACGTCGCAGTCAGCGTCTGGTACCAGGTCTCGGACCAGTACTGCTGCCATCGGTTGCTGAACTCTATCAGCAGCGCCACCGTCGCCGGGGCTTGCGTCTGGCCGACGCTCACGATCTTCTGCGGTACACCGTCCTCGAGGATCTGGAAATTCCCCGCGGGGATTCCCGGGATGAACTGGCCCTTGTTGTCGAGCACGGCGATCTCGACCGTCACCACGTTTGTGTCCGCCGTGAACAGGGGCTGGTCGTCCGGCGTGCGTTGGGGGGCGCGGTTCACCACAGGAGGAAGATTGGTCGGGGAGTCTGGGATGCCTCCCGGGCCGGGCGGTGTGCCAGGCCGGCGCGGGGCATCAGGAATCGGACGGCGCGGCTGCGTCCCGATCGGCCCTTGGGCCTGCAATGCTGCTGTCCCCAGCAGCACCAAGGCGGCTCCGAGCAGCGCGGCAGCAGCGCGGCGCGCCAGCGCGCAGTTGATCGACATCGTCCAGCTCCCTCCCGCCGGGCCCAGTCAGGGCGGCTCCCTCATGGTAACCCCGGGTCTCAGGGCGATTCTTTTTTGAGAGGCCAGAGCTGAGCATGGTGGGAGAGGGATGA
>JAPPMC010000162.1 GCA_028819235.1 Bryobacterales bacterium | reverse complement strand
CACCCGCGATTTCATGCCGTCGGGGTGAGCCGGCCCCGCTCATGAGGTTTGCTACTCCCAGCCAGTCCACTTGAGGCATCCACTGCCAACCCGGTCGGTCAGCCGCTTGTCAGCCTCCTTTCGCCGTGCCTTTACCGTCAGCGGCCGCCAGACGGAGCCCCAGAATCCATGCCTCGTGCTCGCCTATCCGTCCTCGCCCAAGCTGCGTTGCAGCGAGCGAAGGCCGTCCGTCAGTTCAGAGATCAGATCTTCATGTCCAGGTTCGTGGTAGAGATTCCTCAGCTCGTTAGGGTCTTCCTGCAGGTCGAACAGCTCCCAGTAATCGCCCTCGCGATAGTACTCGATGAGCTTGTGGCGTTCAGTACGGATCCCCCTGTGCGGTGTGATGCGGTGTGGCGTGCCGTAGTTGCCCGGGCGAGGCACATAGTTGGGGCCGCTCCTGGCCCACGAGTCCTCGTAGTAGCTGTACAGCACGGACTCCCTCCAATCCCCGCTAGGATTCCCGGATAGGACGTGTCGGAGGCACTGGCCTTGCATGACTCCCGGAATCGGAACGCCGCAGAGGTCGAGGATCGTCGGCGCGATGTCTTGGTGGATCACCATGCGCGCCTCGACCAGCCCGGTCGTTGCGACCCTGGGATAGCGCATCAACAGGGGAATGCGTAGGGACGGCTCGTACATGAAGCGCTTGTCGTACCAGCCATGCTCGCCAAGGTAGAAGCCGTTGTCGCTCGTGTAGACCACGACCGTGTCCTCGGCAAGGCCCTTGTCGTCGAGGAAGTCGAGAATCCGACCTAGCCCTTCGTCGACTCCCACTACGGTTCGGTGGTGATCCTTGACGAAGCGCTGGAAGATCCAGTCCCGCTCCGCCTCCGGTTCGAGGCCTTCCGGGATTTGCCCGTGGTAGTCCGGTCTGAGGCTGATCTCGAAGCGCATGTCGAGGGCTCGGCGGGCCACCTCACGGGAAGAGTAGTCGTCGTTGTAGGTCGTGGGAAACGGCCAGTCGATCTCGTCGTACAGCCCTGCGTGTCGCGGCGCGGGCGTGAAGGGGCGATGCGGTGCCTTTTGGTGGTAGAGCAGGCAGAACGGTCCGCCGTCGGCTCGCTCCAGAAAGTCCAGCGCCATGTCGGTCGTGATGTCGGTCGTGTAGCCCTGGTAGCGAAGCCGTTCGCCTCCGACGATGAACTCGGGATCGAAGTAGACCCCTTGGCCCGGCAGGATCTTCCATTCGTCGAAGCCCTTGGGCTCGTCCCGCAGGTGCCACTTCCCGAACAGTCCGGTCCGGTACCCGCTCTCCTGCAGCACTTGAGGGAAGGTCGGGACGGCAGGGTCGATTCGCTCGGCTGATTCGGCGCCCCCCGGATTCCCTAAGATCCCGTTGACGTGGGAGTACGTACCGGTAAGAACCGCCGCCCGCCCTGGAGCGCACAGCGAATTCGTGCAGTAGGCGTTCGCGAAACGGGCACCCTCTCCAGCCAGGCGATCGATGTTGGGTGTGTGGAGGAGACTGTGGCCGGCGCAGCTCATCTGCTCTGCCGTCTGGTCGTCGGTCATGACGACTACTACGTTCGGTCTTGGCGGCGCAGTTCCGATTCCGCACCGGTTGAGGAATGCGGCCGCGCCCGCAATTCCGCCAGTCCGCAAAAGGTGTCGACGGTCCAATCTCGGGGCCTCCATTGGAGTGAATCATAGAAGATTTTTGGCGGGGAAGACGCGGGTTCCGAACACGGACACGCTTTGCCCCAGCTAGCTCGGCCTGCTATACTCAATGAGCGGGGTGGAGCAGTCAGGTAGCTCGTTGGGCTCATAACCCAAAGGTCGAGGGTTCAAATCCCTCCCCCGCAACCACCGAGACCCAAGACCGACTTTCCGCCATGCGGGAGGTCGGTTGTTTTCATTCGGACGTCCATACCGGCCCATTCGACGAGAGTGCCGAGGTCGGCGTGCGACGTAGCGGCCTAGATAGGGTCGGGGCGAGTTGAGGTGCGTGCCCCAGTAGCCGGCCACCGCTGTCAGCCACGGAAGTGGCTGGGCAAGTCGGTCAGATAGTCGTCAGACAGGTGAGGGATTGGCTTGCCGGCACATACATTAGTCGATCTGTTCCGATCACGGGACGCCGTGCAGTCGGAGATCATGTCTGCAGGCAGGGCCGGGCGGTCGACAACACGCCACCGAGTCGTCCATCCGGACGGGACCTACGACTGGCGCCGCGACGGCTGCCGCGCAGTGCGGCGGCGCTACGGGCCACGCCGGCGGCTCTGCCGGAAGTGCCAGAACGTGTGGGCCTATGCCGGGAAGGTGCCGCTGGGCCGGCGCAGGTGCTTCACCCTCGAGTCGGCGCAGTACGCCCGCGTGACCGGCCAAGCATACCGCATACGCGCTGAACATGGCCCGGCTGACCCGTGATCAGCGCGGTGTCCCCGGCTGGCGCGGCGCCCGGCCAGGGCCCGCCAGAGGCCGATCCCCGACTGCAGGTTGATTTGCGCGGTTTCCGCGGGGGGCGCTCCCGGGACCAAGGCGGCACAGGCCGCGCGCGCTTCGCGCACACGGAGAGAGGCCGGGATGGCAGGCCTGCAGACGGGGCTCTAGGCTGGATGGCGGAGGCAGTGGCAAGGCCGGTGTTCCTGATGGGCCCCGGAAAGGCAGCATAAGGGTCCAGGGCCGTGGGGCACGACGAGATGGCTTGGTAGGCTGATGGCGTGCAGGTCTTACGGGATTGGGGCCAGCTGATCGCGTTGGCGGTGCTGATGGTCGGGTTGGTCTCCTGGCTGCGCTCCGACATAGGCCGGCTGGAGACGCGGATCGACACGCGGCTGACCAGGATCGAAGCCCAGCTGTCTGCGCTGACGGAGCGCGTGGCGCACATCGAGGGCCGCCTGTCCGCCCAACCCCAGCCCGCGGCCACGGACGGGCCGGGGAAGCCATAGCGGCAGCGGCAGGCACGTCCGGGGCGGGCGGATCGCGAAGAGAGTCTTCCGTGGCCGTCGCGGAAGCTTCCGGACGGCCGCATCGAGGCCGGCGTCCGGGCCGCAAGAACCGAAAGGCCCTCGTCGCGGGCTCCCCGCGGGAATCGCCGGGCAGCAGCTTGCGTTTCATCGTGCCCCAGTTCGCGTTCGGGGGCGATCGTCGATCTTGGGGCTTCTCACGAGGCTGACTTTCGTAGAGGACGGGCCCTGAAGGCCCGAGCCGGACGGCCGGCGGCTCTCGGGAGCTCTCCGCCGCCAGCGGAACGGGGACCGGCGGACGGGGGACGCTCCCCGGCTATCCGTAGCGCGCGCTCTCTCGGTCCGATGGGCGCTACCGGTAGCGCGGATCTTCCCGCGACGGCGCAGGACTTCACCAAGTCTGGGCGCGGTCGCCCCCAACGGAGGGTTCGAAGGGCCGCTGCGGCCAGTCTGGGCGGGCGCTACGCATAGAGACGGCCGCGCAGTCTGCCCCGATCCCGAGAGCGACCTGATTCCGGAGGACCGGCACGGCGGGATCGTCCGTCGCCGGCGGGACGATCCGCACCCTCTCTCCTACGCTCGGGAAGAGGCCCCGGGGACTCCCGGCGGCCGGCAGGAGAAGAGATGCAGGACGCAGAAGGCCGCGGAGGGGACCGCGGCGGGCAGGGCTGGGACAGCCCACCGGGCTAAATCGAGGTCAGCCCGGAGGAGGCCGAGCGCTTTGGCGCCTTCGAGGACTCGGGCGTCGAGCTCCAGGACGTGCTCGAATCCGGATGACCTGACGAGGGCCGGCGGGAGCGGTCCGGTGGCGAGTAGCGGGAAGCGCCGGCGCTCCGGCGGCGCCTCGGCGCTGGCCGAGCACGCGGCCGCGCTGGCCGACCGGCCCGTGCGTCAGATCGAGAGGGGCACCGCGCCTGCCTGCCAACGTGCGCACCGGCAAGGCCTGCCGCGGTGGCAACTCGATCGCGCTGGCCTTTGCGGCCTCTCAGCGGGGCTTCCGGGACCACCACTGAGGGACCTACCGCCAGACCAGGCAGATCGACGGACAGGTGCGCAAGGGCGAGCGCGGAAAGAAGGTCCTCTTCTGACAGTTCGAGCGCCAGAGGAAGCTGACCGACGCCGCCGGCCGGCAGCCCAGGGACCTGGAGGGCAAGCCGGCCTACGAGACGGTGCGCCTGCGCAGCCCCTAGGTGCGGCGCTACACGGTCTTCAACGCCGAGCAGACCACGGGCCTGCCCGAGGCCGAGCCGCCGCCGCCGGCTTGGGAGGCCGTGCGCCGGGCCGAGCGCGTGCTGAAGATCTCGCGGGCCGAGATCCGCCACACCGGCCAAAACATGGCCTCCTGCGACATTCTGCGGGACCGCATCACGCTGCCACACAGGGAACAGTTCCGCGAGGGGCCGGCCTACTACCAGTCGGCGATGCACGAGCTAGGGCACAGGACGGGGCACCCGGACCGGTTGACCCGGGAGATCCCGCTGCGCGGCATGCGCGAGGGCCCCCGCTCCGGCGCCTACGCCCGCGAGGATCTGCGCGCCGAGATCAAGTCGATGATCACCGGGGCCGCCTGGCGCTGGGGCACGACCCGCGGCGGGCCCTGGCGCTGCGGCTGGTGCTGGCAACCGCATAGGCCTCCTTCTGGCTGACCGACGCCGCTGTTCTGCTTGCGTTCTGGCTCCCCTTGCACACGGCCCTGCAGGTTGCCGCCTACTCGCTGGCCGGGCCGGCCCCCGCGGGTTGGCTGCTGGCCGAGTGCGTGCTACTCAGCGTCGGGCAGTCCTTGTCAGGGGCCGGCAGCCGCACCGTCCCGAAACGCAACTCCACCTTGGCATTGCGCCCTGGCCGCGCTCTTCTTCTGCCGGTGCGTCCCGCGGCGCGCCGATTGGCGCAGCACCTCAACCTCCAGGCTTGCCTGACGCAGATCGCCGAACAGCTTCGAGGCGCCCCCGGCCAAGGCCCGGTTGTGCTTGGCCCGCACCGGCAGGTCCACGTCCCCCAGGCGCTTCATCTCGGCGAACAGCGCGAACACGTCCCCTTCCCAGTCCAGCACCGTGATCGGCCGCGGTCGCTGCCCTTCCCTGGCCAGCTACACGCAGTCGCGCAGCCCCCGCAGCCAGCGGCCCGTCGTGCGCTTCTCGACCGGCTTGGCGCTCGCCGGCACCCCGTCTAGGCCCGGCGTCGTACTCGATGCGCACCACTCCCAGCGGGATGCCAGCCTCGCTGACCGCCTGTGTCGAGTGCATGGGTGGCGCCGTGCCGAACTTCGAAGAAGGCCGGGCGACGGGGCACTACTCGGAATTGCGTCTGCTGCAGCGCCACGGGCGGCACTGCGATTCGTCAGACACTCCTGACTAGCGTTCAGGAAGAATCCGGTCGGGCTGGGTCTGCACATGATGAAACCAAGGACGAATATGTCGGGACGGCAAGGTTCCGAGTAGGCGGCGCAGCACTTCGCGACGCTGCGAAGTCTGTTTTCGACTGCGAGCAAGCAGGGAGTGAACCAATACGAGGCCTTACTGCAAGCGGCTCACGTCCTGCTCGAGTGGGTGGAAGCTCGGCAGCCGTCTTGACTTCGAGAATAGTCTCCATCCGGCTCACCGACCGTCCGGATTCGGTACGCCCCGGTGACAGCACAATTATTTTTCCTCCCGATCCATACCGCTGCGTCACTTGGCAGTTACACTGGGTCTACGTTGGTGTTAACCTTTCCCCAGTCGTGAGTCCCTCGCCTGCAGGTGGTCGCGTCGTGCCGTTCAGGTCCACGCAACTTCCTGAAGGAGCACAGCCCTATGGACCAAGTCACTGTCAGCGATTTCCGTTGCTTTCACCGAAAGCAGACCGCTCGTCTTGCCCCGCTGACCTTGTTGGTTGGGGAGAACAGCACGGGGAAGACCTCGTTCTTGGCGCTGATCAGGGTACTTTGGGACGTTGCATTTTTCGAGCGTATTCCAGACTTCAAAGAACCCCCATATGATCTTGGAACCTTTGATGATATCGCCCACTTCCGCGGAGGAAGGGGTGGGAGGGCGCTTTCTTTCGAAACCGGGTTTTCTATCAGCAAGACGCCCCATCCTATCGCTCTGCACCGTGAATTCAATCACTTGCCAGCCCACTATGGTTTCACGTTCCGGCGAGCTGGCTCGGGCGTCGTTCCCCACGTTCGTCGGAAAGGGCGTGGTAACGCTTGGGCCGAGTACCGAATTTCCGAAGACGGCCATGTCTCCTTGGAGATCGCCACTTCGTCTGGTGGTTGGATCTTTACTTTCAGTCAACTCAGTAGTACAGAGCGACTCAACCTGTCTACCGAATGGGTCAGCCCACAACGTGATCTACCTCCACTTAGTTTTCTGCTCAGTACAGCCCAGCAGTTCTCTGAGTTGGAACCGGAACGATTAGAGTACGCTGACGGGACTTCACAGTCGCCAACCGATGAGGATTGGAAAGAACTCTGGGATCTAGTAAGGATTCGACCAGGGCCGGTCGGTCGCCCCTTCGCTAGCGCACCGGTGAGGTCACATCCCAGAAGAACCTACGACCCAGCCCATGCGATATCCAATCCGGAGGGCGAGCACATTCCGATGTTTCTCGCGAACATCGCACGGACTAAGTCTCAGACGTGGAACGACCTGAAGAAATCGATCGAAAAATTCGGAAGAGCAGCTGGTCTGTTTGACCAAATCGCAATCAAGGTGTTGGGAGGGAAGGCCGGAGGCCCGTTCCAAGTTCAGGTGAGGAAACTCGGAACACGATCCAAAGGGCCTCTCCGCAACATCATCGATGTCGGCTACGGTGTGAGTCAAGTACTTCCGTTGGTAACTGAGATTCTACGTCCGAAGGGTCCACGGATGTTCCTACTTCAACAGCCCGAAGTCCATCTCCACCCAAGTGCTCAAGCCGCGCTTGGAACTCTGTTCTGTGAGATGGCGTCCTCGCGACGGCAGCTCATCGTCGAGACGCACAGCGATCACTTGATCGACCGTGTACGCATGGACATCCGAGACGGGACGACCAAGCTGAAACCCGAAGATGTCTCTATCCTCTACTTTGAACGCGACAACCTCTCGGCTTCGATCTATTCGCTGGGTTGGGATGCCAATGGTAATCTGATTACCAAGAATGGGCCGATGCCCGAAGGGTATCGGCAGTTCTTCCGCACTGAGCGACGCAGGTCAATCGGTCTTTGAGCCATGTGTGCGATCTTGGACACGAGTGCCCGAGATGAAGTATTCGGCGACAATCGGACGCCTGCCGGAGAACAGTTCTTCGATTGGCTGGAACGGCCAAGGGCACGATTGGTGCTAGGTGGTAAGCTCACGGAGGAACTGACGACCAGCAATTCCTTCGAGAAGTGGGCCGAAACTGCGATTCAGGATGGGCGTGTCCGGAGGTTCAGCGACGACGATGTTGTTGCGGAGACTAAGGCACTTGCTCGAGGGTCGAAAGGGAAGTCTAACGATCGACACGTAATAGCCCTCGCTCGCATCAGCAAGGCCCGCATCCTCTACACTAGAGATGCCGATTTGACGAACGACTTCAAGAACCGGAATCTTGTGTCAGCCCCACGTGGCCGCGTCTACCCGACCGGAGACAGCCAAAATGCGGCAAAGCGCCGCCGCCAACTACTCAACCAAACCAATCTCTGTCCCCACCGGTAGCGTTTGGCGGACCCCAGTGTTTGCATCCTCGGTAGTCAATCTGGCATCCAGTCTGCGAGATTGCATCGCCGACCAGAGGGAGTTCCCCGGGCTCCCCGACCGTAGTCCGGTTCGTCGACACAGCCTATTGACGCCGGGCCAGATAGGGTCACTAGGACGGCGACGGCTCACGGAGAAAAGGTGGTCCGTGCCCGACGGTCGCGGAACTATCACGAGCTCGGACTTTGATCGGGCTCTTGGCTCCGGTGGCGCGTCAGACTCAACTCCGGTCCAACTTCCCGGCGCAGGCTTTTTGGAGTTCGGCCAAACTTGTCCTTCGCCCGTTGACGTGCTCCAGTTCCCCTGGCAGTTCCGTCGTTAGCCACTGTTCCTTGGACTAACGAGAAGGGTCGCTCCTATTCGGTCGTGACTCAAGTGTTGATGTCGGTGGGACCAATGGGCAGAAGCGGCCAAGTGCGGTCCAGGGCTTCCCATCGCAGAACCCCCGCGAAGCCTTCCACAGCGAGGTGGGCCGCCACTGTTCGGTGTCCGCCAGGACAGGTTCTTGGGGTGAGGGTACGTGCCCATATACCGCAGCGCATTGGATCGGCTCAGATGAGCTGACAGAACTTGGCTGATTCTCGATGATGCGTGGGCCGGAGGGAGACCAATCTCGACGCCAAGGTGGCTACCGTGCCTCCAGCCGCTCCAACTGGACGTCCGGACCCTGCTGCAAGGCCTCGATGGTTGTTCAATCAGGATGGGGAGTCAAGGGAATGGGCAGTCAGAGTCCTCACGCTGATTGCCAGCTCGCCCCGGTGTTAGAGGACTTGGCTGTGAAAAGGGGGACTCACCCCTCGGAATCTTGCCGCATCGGACGGGTTTGGCCGGTAAGGTGTCAGAGTCGTCGCTCCGCTGCCCGGATTCTGTTCAGCGCCGCTCGCGCGCGCTCCTTTGACGCGGTCGCTTCGTCCCTAGCTGCGGTCAGCCTTTCTCTTGCTGCGGTCAATCTTTCCTGTGCTGCGATCGCGCGATCCTCCGCAATCTTTCGCCGCCGCTCGAATTGGGTTAGTGAGCCGTTGAAGTCCTCGCCCCTCCGCGGGTCGCGAATCACCAGCACCGTCGCCTCACCGTTCCACCTTTCGGTACGCAGGTCCAACCCCAGCACTCTGCTCCGCAGGTACTGGACTCCACCTGTCCTTTCGACCAACTCCACCGATTCATGGTCGCCCCCCGTAGCACGGTAGCCCTCCAACGGCGGCGCGATCATTGTTCCCACCGGGTCGAGCCGCCAGTACTCCCGCACTCCGATCGCGGCATACTCCCTCGCCTGGTCCCGCGCACCCTTCTCGGCATCTGACGGTGATGCCACCTCCAGGACAAAGTCTGGTGCCTTGCCTTCCTTCCAAACCTTGAACGTCTCGCGGTTCTCCACACTCTCCACGCCGAACACCACTTGCACGTCCGGCTGCAACCAGGCCCGGTTGTTGCCTCGCTCGTAATACACCACCAGCTCCATGGCCACGAGCACGTCGTCGCGCTCCCTGAATTGGTGTCCCAAAGCTGACTTGGCCATCGCTACAGCGTCGCCGTGCCAGAGGCTCGGCGCTGTCCAATTCCTGTCCGGGTAATCGACCGCGTCGGGTTCGCTTGCCGCCACTTCGGCCAACGAGGAGTATTCTGTCGAGCTAGACACCATCAGCGAGATACCCGAGCTAGCTTTAAGCAAGTGCCCTTGCATTTCACTTTACAGCAGCAGTGGCGAGTGTCGCCCCATCGAAACGGCGACGCCATCGCAACTCCCGACAAGGCTCGGCCGACAGCAGTAGCCAGTGGACCGCCGACCGATCTCTGTCCTAACCGGCAGCCTCCGCAGAACCCCGCCCGTTGCCTCAAACGTAGTCCAGTCGGTTCAGAGATGGTGCCGCCGGGATAAGGGATCCTTCTATCCCCCATCTCGATTCGCCAGGACACTCTACGGACGCTGCACTTGCTAGTGTTGGTCGGACGGCTCACGGACAACAGCCGACGGTCGAGGAACGATCCCCCGGCTCGGACTATGATCGTGCTTCCAGCCCCGGTGCCGAGTCGGATCCAGCGCCCGCTCACCATCCCGTCGCATGTAGTTGACGACCTGGCTGCCAACGTGTCCTTCGCCCGTCGCGCTGAGCCAGTTGCCGCCGCTGTTCCGTCTTGAGGCGGAGCTCGTAAGTTGGGCTAACAGGCAATGTCGCATTTTCTCGGCTGTTAGGTGTCCGTTGAACCCAAGGGGCGGACACACCTCTAGACTCCGGCCGACCCGGAATCCTGTCGCGACGCTTCGCTGCACGGATGAAGCCGGACTTGGGAAAGGCGGGTCGCGTCAACATCGAGAGCAGCCCCATGAGACAGAGCGTTCATTTTGCTCCAGACTGGGCGTTCATTTTCCTCCAGATTCCGCAATCAGTGCGCGTCCAATTGGCTTCTGTGATTGTGAAAGGCAGCGATGACCATGCGAAGGAGCGTAGTCCAATGCGCCATCAGGGGGACCTCCTGCGCAGATCTGCAACCTGTCTACCTGCGCTGCCCACGCGTGGGACGTGCGTGGTTGGGCTCACCAAGAACCAATTCCGCCGCGTGTGGCGATCACGGGTCTGGCGTGCTTGTTGGCCGGATATCGGAGAATCCATGCGTGCGCTACCGGCAGCCAGCCCTCCGTCGAAGCTCTCGATCGCTACCTCCAGAGCCTAAATGGACCAGACATGCACTCGACGTCAGATCAAGGGCATCGACTGGTTCGCTACGGACTGAGACTCGGAAACGCACCCAGAGCCCGCGCCACGACGGTCCGCGTGAATTCCAGCACCTCGACCCGCCCGATCATCAGCCAAGGCAACTCGCGGTAGAGTCCGGCGAGCCCGCGCCTATGCAGCGTGGTCCCTACCTCGCATTCCAGCAGCCGCCCGGAGACTAGGGTCTCGTCCAAGAGCGACGCAGGCGGCTGGCGGTCCTCGGCCAGCAGGTGCGCGTCCGCGACGGAAGTGTCGCGACAGAACATCGGTCGCTCCTGCTCTCATCCAATTCCGCCAGGATTCCTTCCAGCCGCGAGATCACGGGAGGCTTTGGCGACGGCCCCCAGCCGGCGTGCGTTGGCGCCGTGAGAATGCTGGACCGCACGGCGTCGGCAAGGACCGGACTCCGGCTCTCCCTCAACGGACCAAGCTGCGCCACTATTCGGCCACGACCCGTCACCAGTATCGTTTCGCCCGACTCGGCGAGCCGGACTCATTGGCTCAACCTGTCACCCAGCAATTCGATGCCGACCGATCGCACATCTTCACGGTACTGACCAGTAGCTAGCCTGTCTGCGACCATCGTCGTCCGCGCTCCGAGCATGGATAACCGACGCCAGCCGCCGCGCTCAAAGTCCTGACCGTCTTGAGCGCGTGAACTCAGCGGGCTCGCGATCCGCCTCGGCTCTTCCCCACATACGGGCTAGAGAGGACGCTAGGGCGGGCAAGACCAACCGCGTCAGGATTCCGTTGGGAGTCGGTCATCAGACAGGGCTGCGAGGGCGGGTGCCGGATCGTGTGCTTGCCCGATCCCATTGGTTTGTCGCGCTTCGATGATGCACGAGGATCTCCTGTCTGGGAAATCAACGCTATGAATGTGCGATAGATGGAGCCACTGGCGGTGTTCACGGCAATCTCTTGCCACCTAACGAATTCTGCGCGGGGACAGTGCCACTCGTCGCCTCGTTTGTCCCAACGCTGGCTTGGATGGCAATCACCATCACCTAGCGCTGGCTCGCGACGGGTGACCGCTCACTCTGACCAGGCATACCCTCTCATTTCCTCCGCATCCAGACCCTGATCCTGCCCGAATCCGCTTCATTCTGGCCTGCCAACACCCCTTCTCACACCTATTCTTGAGTTGGTGTGTGTCACCTCTCCCGTCACGCCAGTCGAGAAGGGCAAGATGGCCGCCTGACCGAAAGGGCCGCCGCTGTTCGAGCACTTCCGGAACCCCTAGGCGCCTCTACTTCTGCCAGATCTGCTCGCCTGCATTCTGGCTCTCGGCTACTTGGCGGACCGGATGCCGGCGAACGACCCTCGGGGACGAGCCGCTCTACCACAGCGACGTCTCCGTCCCCAGATCCTTTCTCTTGGAAGAGGGGATGAACGGGGTTCGCCGTCGCGGATGGGAATGTCCTGATGGTGTTGGCCTCCCAGGCGCTGACGGCGATCTCCAACACCTTCGTGCATCGCGACGAGTGGCACGCGCGAGCAGATCTGGAGGCCCTTGTCAAGATCTTGCCGGTGGGCGTTGTCCTCCTCGATACCCGGTCCGCCGAGCTCGCATGGTTCAACCGCGAGGCCGGTCGTATCGTCAACCACCATTGCCCCTTGGAGAGGCCCTAGGAACTGCACTTGGGGGATCTCCTGCCGCCACGCCTAGGGATAGGAGGCGTCCCGCGCCGAGCTTCAGAGCGCGCATCGGCCGAGTGACCGGCCAGAGCCTGCGCATCTAGGAGAAAATGCTATCGGCGTCCTGCGTGCCCCTTCTTGCAAGGGGCGGGCCATTGGCCAGAAGCAGCGTTAGGCGACGGCGACCCACCGGATCGTGGATCTGACGGTCATCCAGGACAAGCTGCTGCGGGCGCTCTCGCTCCACGCGTGACCGGCGCTGAGATTCGGCCTCCGGCTCCTTAATGCGTGGCAGGGTCCGCGCAGGGGCCGACCCCCGCCAGTTGACCGGCACCTACCTGCAGCAGTGCGTCAAGGCGGATACGGTGAATGACTTTGGACGGCGTGCTGAAGCCCCGTAGAAGGCGGGCCTGTCTAGGAATGACCAAGCCGCGTAGGCACTGGGTCAGGGCGCATCGTCCGCCGTGACGAAACGGCAATCGACCTGCCGATTGGCGAAGCACGGCTCGGTCCCGTCGATTGCCAGCACGAACCGCGTGTCGGCCAGTTGCTTGCCCCTTGCAGCGTCTCGAAGCTACCGGCCCACTGAACGGGCCCGGGGTACCACCCGAATCCGGTCCAGTTCGTGCACGGCGGCAACGCGGACGGTGCTCTCGAGGACGACACCCATGGCCGCGGCTAGTCTCCGGGCACTGTGCCCGTCGCACCGGCCCGGCCCGGCAGGCCCAGCCCTTTCAGCAGGGCCTCGACGCGCGCCAGTCGCCGGCCCACGTTCGCCAGTCGCTGGTCGGTGTCGTGCTTGCCGGTCAGGATCAGCCCGGCCAGCGCGCCGCCCACACCCAGAATCCCGATCAGCTCTGCGCTCACGCCCTTAACCTAGCAGCCGGCGCAGCTCCTCGAGAGCTCGATTCCTCTAGGAATCGCGGAGGGCCTGCTGGAGCTGGGGGGAAGGTGAGCGGCTGCGTTGCGGCGAGGGCTTCGGCGAGGACGTCGGAGGTGCGCTGGGGCATGGCCGCATTGCATGACAATGAGCCCGTAATCCAGAGCCGTACCGGAGTGCGCGAAGGCCCCGAAGAAGACCGGAAACGGTCGCAAGCAAATTGGAATCGGCTCCCAAGGCCAGTGAAACGGCACAGTATGACGGGATTCTCGGGAAGCTCCGGCGAGACGCGGACGCAGGGGCGGCGGCACCCGTGCGGGGCCCAGTGGCATTCGCTTAAGGACGGAAAAGAGTTCGGTTAAGCGCCGCCGCATGGCGTCAAGACGAGGTGCGATTCAGTCTGGCCGTCGGGGGGGGGCGGCTTGATTGCGATTCCTCTTATATGGTGCTCAACCTGCGGGACCGGCGCGGGTAGGAGCGGTCGAGCCGCTCCTGCTGGGGACTGCGTGCCCCGTCCTCCCGTACCCGGTTCAGATAGTGCACGCTCCGCGCCGCCTGCCGCCACTTCTCCCGTTCCACGGCCCGCGCCTCCGCCGTCCACTCCCGCGCCCGCCTCATCACCATCCGCAGCAGATCCGACAGCGGCACCCCGGGTAGGGCAGCTGTCGCCCGCCACCCTGCCAGCTCCTCCGGGGCTACACGTGCGTGCGCGACCGCGCTGCGCCTGCGCCGTTACCCGCCATGTCGGCCCTCCCCGACCGACGGGCGGACTGCGGCGGCTGCCCTGCGGACGTGGAAAGGGGGCCGCGTCGGCGACCCCGCGAATGGTGCAGGCAGCGATAGCCTTGCGCGGGTTCAGGAGCAAGGCCGCTGGACGGGGGGCGAGGGGGCCTGCCGGAGGACCGGCGGCCGTGCTAGCGTGGGGGAGTGGTCATCCGCTCCTACGGCGGTCGGCCCACTAGGCGCTTCGCCAAGGGCGACCGGCGGCGCCTGCCGCGGCAGCTGGCAGGCAGGATAGCCCGGATTCTAGACGACATCGAGGACGCGTCATCCCCCGAAGACCTCCGCCGGGACGGATACCGCGTCCACCGGCTCGCCGGAGACAGGAAGGGCTTCTCCGCCGTCCCGGTGTCCGGAGCGTGGCGCGTCGTGTTCCGCTTCGAGGAGGGCAATGCCTATGATGTGGAGGTGGTCGACTACCACCGCAGCTAGGGACGCCATGGACGAAATGGAACTTTACGCCATCGACGGAGCGATTCCGGCCGAGCAGCTCGAGCGGCTCGTCGAGCGCATTCGGAGCAACCCCTCGCACCCCGGCTCCCGCCTCGCCGACTCATGCGAGCGCAAGGGGCTCAGCCCCCGAGCCGCCGCAGACCGCATCGGCGTCGATCCCGCCGAGCTGGACCGTGTGATCGCCGGCAACGCGCCCGTCACGCCCGAACTGGCCGTGCGGCTAGAGGCCGCAGGCTGGCCCAGCGCCGAGTCTTGGATGCGCAGGCAGTTCAAATACGACCTCGCCCAGGCCCGCCGCCGACTGGCCGCCTGAGTGGCGCCGGCGAGTCAGTCGAGAGGCGAGCGCTCGAGGCGCTGGAGCATGCCCTGCAGCCATAGCAGGTCGACTTCAGCCTGCTGGACGGACTCTCACAGCAGTCGAGTCGCTGGCGGCTGTGGGTGACCGCCTCTCCGGAGGGACTCGGGGTAGGGATCGACCAGAATGCACTGATAGGCATTCGCAACATGGCCGGGGCCAACCTCATCGCCCGCTTCGAGTCCAAGCTCGATTCCCGGAGCACACAGGCCGAGTCGCTGAGGGCCGAGATCAGCTCTCTTCGCAGGATGACGGGCGTCGGGTTCACCCTACTGGCCCTGCTCGTCACGCTGCTGCGCCTTCTGGAGTGACCGATCTGGATCCCCCACGCATTCCGTCAACCCCACGACCGTGAGCCGCTTTAGCCATAGCAGACAAGAGCACCTGCTCATCGAACTCCGATCCGTCCGGGAGTGCTGCCAGCACCTGCGGGAGCACCCTCATCTTCTCTGCCTCACCCCCCTTGTGCGAATAGCGCAGCACCACCAGTCCATCCCGCGCGGCCGGGTCCGGGGCCAGCCGCTCGATCGGAATGTGCCCCAGATCCCGCAAGTAGTACCCGAACGAAGGCTCCAGTGCACGCAGCCGCTTGTCTGCAGTCGCCAGCATTTCAGCGACCGAGCCTGGCGCCGTCCAAGGCTTGCTGCCGTGATAGAACACCAGCGGAATGATCGTCGGCAGCGCTCTCAGCCTGTCCCGGCTGCCCTGCGCGTAGGCTTCCCAGATGCGCACCTTGTACTTGAAGACCTGCAACGCCGTGCCCGGATCCGGCGACGACTTGTGCTCCAGTAGGACGTGCACGAAGCCCGGCTCGCCTCCCTTGAGGGTGACCTGGAAGAGCTTGTCGCTCTGGCTGCCTCGCAGTTCCTCGTCCACGAAGGTGCCATCGAGCGGAACTGGCGGCTCGTCGGCCACCAGCGCCGCCAGCCACGGTTCTAGGTGGGCCTTTAGGATGGCTTGGGCACGGCGCACGTCGGACAGCGTTGCGCGGAAGACGAGATCGTGATATTGAGGTCTGGCTCCATGGTCTCTGCGCGCCAATCGCGGGCATCGCGTGCAAGGCCCCGGCGTCGCGCGAATGCGAAGGATAGCAGCGCCTGCAGCCACGGACGCCGCGTGCCACCCACTGGCGAAGTTTGGGTGAGCCAGGTGGACCCGCTCGACGTTACGCTCGCAAGTTAAGGCCTGTTGTAGTGCAGCGGCTGCCGGGAATTGTGGCAATCCCGAGCCGCGCGCGACGTGCCCGGCTCGGTCCCGGGCGGTCCGCGAGTCCCTCGCCGGGCACAAGGCGTTTGGACGGTGCGGCCGGACGGTCTCGGCTTGTTGCAGCCGACCGTCAGGCGGTGCCGAGACCAGCTCGGCACACGGCACGCGCTGATGGGTCAGTGCGGGCTACGAACCGGTCGCGGTTGGCGGAGGAGCGCGGTCAGCCTCCAGCGGGGCGCTGGGAGCCACTGGGTCGCCCATTAACCCTGACCGCGGCCCGCCCGCAGAGCGCGTTTGCCTCGCGGCGATGCGGCCAGATGCCTGCTTCGTGCTTACCCGGCCAGTCTGGCCCAAGCCTGCTTCGCGGTCAGCATGACGGTGTTGTCATCGCTCGACAGCTTGGGAAAGATCGCGGCGGCGGCAGCCGCCGTGCCGATCCGGGCTAGCCCAATGATCGCGGCACACTGCAGGTGCTCCTCTTCGCGGTCCAACACCTCTAGGTAGATGGCCTCCGCGTTCGCAGCATTGCCTCTCTCTAGCTGTGCATCCGCAAACCGCAGCATGCTGTCGTCGAACTCGATGCCCTGCCACTCGCTCAGGGATGCCTTGTCCGGGAATTCGGGATCCTGTCCGCCCGACAACCCGATCCGGGCCCAAGCCTTCATTCCGGCCATCGCGATCGTCGCGTCGTCCGACCGCATGGCCTCAATGCAAGCGCCGGCGGCCTCGTCGGCCCTCCGATGCCCCAGAGCCGCCAGAATGCGCGGCTGGAAGGCAGCGTCGACCGTCGGCAGCGCTGCCAGCAGGGCCTCTTCGGCGGCCTTGCCAGGGATACGCTCGAGGCAGAAAGCAGCCTCCTCCTGCAGGTCCATGTCCCGCAGCAGCCCTGCGATCTTCCCGACATCGTCGGTTGTCCCGATGAGCGATAGGTGCCGGATCGCGATTGCCTTCGCATTCTGCGTTCCCCCGCCGGAGATCACAGAGTGCAACTGCGCCACAACGGCTTGCCGCGGGTCCATGCGGCCTGGATCGTCGGGCCGCCCCGCGTTGGCCGACAGCGATGCCGGATTGATCACTTTGCCCACCGAGTGGACGATATTCTTCAGGGCTTCGTCCGCCGACCTCCGGACGTTCAGCTTCTCTGAGTCGAGCAGCTCCGCGAGGGTGGGGATGACACTTGGATCCACGTTCGCTGCGGACGACCAAGCGGCGTAGTTTTCGTCCTCGTCGTTGCTCTGGATCCCTTCCAAGAAGGCGTCCTCGGCCTCCGCGGCGCGGGCTGCCTGAGCGGCGGCAAGCGTGGCCGCGATAACCTTTCCCGTCTCGACTCGCCCAGTCCTTGGCGATTCGCTCGTTGGCTTGCTCATTTCGATCTCCTGGTTCAACACGTCACTTCCAGCAGGGGCCTGCCCGATGCGAACCGGGCCTACAGATGCCATGGTCCCCGCCCGGGGCGGCTCAGCATGCGGTTCGCTTCTTCATCGTTCCGCACGCGCTCGTTCACGGGATCCCAGTCCAACTTTCGGCCTAGCCGCAAGGAGATGTTGCCGAGTATGCACAGGATCGACACGCGGTGGGCGGCCTCAATGTCCATGATGGGTTTCTCGCGCGTTCGGATGCAGTCTTCGAAGTTTTCGCCGTGGCCAGGGCTCTTGAAGACCTCTACGCCGCCGCGGGGTGTTTCGTAGTCCTTGGCCTTCTGCTCGGTGTCCGTCGTGTTGCGGTCCCCGTAAGTGACGGTGAGATGGCCCTTGTCGCCCCAGTAGACCGCGCCATAGCGAGCGTCCAACTCTTGGGACGGTTCCCCTGGCTGGGCCCAGATCAAGGTCCAGTCCGGGTCCTTGAACTCATACGTGACGTTCATCAGCATTGGCGTGTCGTAGATGCCGCCGTGGTGCGGCTCACCCGTAGCGTCAACGCTCACTGGCCCTGTGTTGTCCGCGTTCATGATCCACTGCGCCACGCTCATCACGTGCGCGCCCCGGTCGCGGATCTGCCCGCCGCCGAAGTCAAGCATCCACCGGAAGCTGCCGTGCGTCCGTGTCCTGTTGTACGGCACGGTTCTCGCCGGCCCGATCCAAGCGTCGTAGTCCAGCCCGGACGGAGGCTCCTCGTCCGGCGTCCAAGTGCCGCGCGGGTTCTCGTAGTGCCAGCACTTGACCTCGCTGACAGTCCCGAGCTGCCCGTTGTTGATGTAGTTCTTGGCGTAGTAGGCCGCTTCCTGAGACCGCCCTTGCGAGCCTACCTGCACGACCCGGCCGTAGCGCTCGGCCGCAGTGACCATGGCCCGGCCCTCCTCGACGGTCTTCGCTGCCGGCTTCTCAACGTAGACGTCCTTGCCGGCTTGGCAGGCCATAATCGTCATCAGGGCGTGCCAGTGGTCGGGGGACGCAATAAACACTGCGTCCAAGTCCTTGAGTTCAAGAAGTCTGCGGAAGTCCTTGAACAGGCGCGGCCTACCGCCCACCATCGTCGCGGACATGTCTAGCCGGCTCGAATCCACGTCGCACAGCGCAGTGGACAGGGCGGGGCGCATGTAGCGGTCACCGGCGCCGCCGAGATTCTCCCAAGGGACAACCTTCTGGTCCAAGTGCGCGAGAGGGCGCAGGAAGCGCCTCCCGCGGCCTCCGAGGCCGATGTGGCCGAAGTTCAGGCGGTCGCTCGGGGCGGGTCTGGCCAGCACGGAGGCTGGGACGATCGTGAACCCTAGCGATGTGGATGCGGTACGCGAAAGAAAAGTGCGTCGAGTTACCGGTTTGGGCATCTTCATTCTTGTCTCAAAAGTCGTGGCAGGCACGCCCGCCTTGCAAACGCAGCCGCCGATTCCGCGGCGCAGAGCCTAATGTTAGCGCATGGATCCGGTCAGCCTCAGGGCGGACATTCTGTCCGAGACCACGAATGGCCCCCTTGATCAGGCCGCTTGGATCATTGGGCCGAACCCGCAGAATCCTGAGGGTCCAGCGGCCTAGGCGGGTATTCTCGACAGGGCCCGCACGTGGCCTCCTCGTGTGGCCGGGAAGGGTACGGTGCGCGTCACCGCTCAGGTACGAACACCTCTGTGGACGAGAGTTCAGGCCCACCCCCTCGACCGCCGCTACCAGCGGCAACGTATATCTTTCCGTCCAGCACTGCGGCCCCTCCCCCGTGCCGCCCCCTGTGGAGCGGCGCCACCAGCTCTACCGCTCCAGTCATCGGGTCAATACGGTGGGTCTCGGAATGGGCAATCCTGCTGTCGGATTCGCCCCCGAAGTAGTAGATCGATCCGTTCAACACGGCTAGGCCACCCGCGGCGGATGGGACATCCAGCGGCTCGGCTAGGGTGGACCACTCGCCCGTGGCGAAGTCGTAGACGTCCACTTCGGGAATGACGGCGCCGAAGAACGCGGTGAAGTTGTCCGGCTCGTGGTAGCTGGTGTTCCTTCCGCCGATGAGATACACGCGCCCCTCGGCCACAACCGCGGGGAAGTGGTCGCGTGGCCTCGGCGCATCCGGGAGTGTTTGCCACTCGCCAGTCTCCGGGTCGAACTCGTCGAACCACGGCACAGTGCCGCTAGTGTGGCCGTCCACAATCCCTCCCGCTACGTAGATCTTGCCCTGATAGGCGACCGTGCCGGCACCGCCCCTACGCCTTCCCACCGGGATCGGCCCGCCCTCTTGCCAGAGATCTTCCTCCGGTTCGTAGGTGTGCCAAGCGTCCAGTGGAGTCTCCTTCGGGTACTTCCCCGTCATGGCTGTCACCACGTAGACCAATCCCCCGACTTCCACAGGCTGGAAGTGGTGCATCTCGAAGGGCGTCGGGCCGAGCTGGTGCCAGGATCTTGTCGCAGGATCGAACTCCTCGACAGGCTTGATCCCGCGACCGCCCATGAGATACCCCTTACCGCCAACGGCTACCATGGCTGCCTCGTGGCGTGCAGTGGGTGCCCCAGCCACCCGGACTATCGACCATCCATGCCCAGAGGCCCCTGCCGATGGCTGTGCTCCAAGCGTTTGAGTGAGGCACACCGCCAAGGCTGCGACTGTAGGCACGATCTCGAGATTCAAATGCGAGCGGGTCGGGCTTCCGTTTGGCATTGACTCTCCCACTTGACCTTAGGTGGACCAGTCCGAAGGATCTTGACCGGGCGGCTGCGGAGCGCTTCGTTAGCGAAGAGTCCGACTTTTGATCTTGCCGTGCGCAAGTTACGGCTAATTGTCAATGATGCTGACGGCGCAGCGCGGCTATCGGTAGGAGGGGTCCTGATGTGCACACCAACACCTCAGCAATGGCTCCGGGCGGCGTACATTCAGGCTGTCCTCTACGCAGGGCGATTCTTTTTTGAGAGGCCAGAGCTGAGCATGGTGGGAGAGGG
>JAPPMC010000221.1 GCA_028819235.1 Bryobacterales bacterium | reverse complement strand
ACCAGCTCAATCGACGCGCCGCGTTAAACCGCATCAAACATTGAATCTGCCTGGGAGGCGTGCGGGGAGATCAGGCATCCGGAGTCCTATAATGTTAAGTGGAGCGGGCGGGTCGCGCCCCACGAGATGATTGGTCCGCTGTCTTGTTTCGTGACCGGGCTCGGCGTGGGCGGCATCGCTGGCCTATTGCTGGCCCCGAAACCTGGCACGGACACCCGTGAGGACGTGAGGACCGCCGCCGAGGCCGCCGTCAACGACGGCAGGCGCGCAGTGGAGGCACAGCGCGAGAGGATCGCGACGGCCGCTCAGGCTGGCCTGTCTGCGTACCGCCGGGCCATGGGCGATTCGGACTAGTGACCCCGCGGCGACCGCCCGCAGATGGCAGGGCCGACTATGAGTGAGTCGCAAGTCAATGTCGTCATCGCCGTGACCCTCGTGGTCGCCGCGGGCGCCATGCTCACCCTCGCTTACTGCGCCTTCCAAGCGCTCAAGACTTTTCGCAGGATGGAGCGGCGGACCGACGAGTTCATCGACCATTGGACCCCCGTGGCGGCGGACTCCGAACGGTTCCTCCGCACCTTCTCTGCCCAAGCGGGCGAACTCGTCGCGCGCCTGAACGACCTTACGGCCCGTTTGCAGAAGCAGTCCGTGCAGGTCGAGTCCGCGATAGCAAATCTCACCTCGGTGGCCGAGCGCAATGCTGACAGCCTAAACTCCGGCCTCCGCCATCTGGTGGGCCACATCAGCACCATGGCGGCCGTCTTTGACCACGGGATTCGCGTGCCGATCCGCCAGTTGCGAGCCATCCGGGCGGGAGTATCGGCCGCTGTGCGCTCGCTGTCGTCCGGGCCCCGCCCGGAAACGCCCGACCGAATCTCCGTGGACGAGGAGATGTTCCTGTAGTTCGCGGCCGACTAGCACAACCAATTGGAGGAAGACCCTTGAAGCCGAAAGATCAAGCAGGCGGGGAGCAAAGCAGTTTCCGCGTAGCCCTGTTGGGAACCAAGTTCATGGGCAAGGCCCACAGTCAGGCCTACCGAAACGTGAACATGTACTTTTCGGACGCCCCCCACGTGGAGCAGGTCGTCATCTGCGGGCGGAGTCCCGGCGAGACTGAGCAGGCCCGAGAGGCATTCGGCTGGCAAGAGGCCTCCACGGACTGGGAGGCTGTCGTTGCCCGCGAAGACATCGACATCATTGACATTTCGACCCCGGGCCACCTGCACGCCGAGATGGCCTTGGCGGCAGCGGCCGCAGGAAAGCACGTGGTCTGCGAGAAGCCGCTGGCGAATACCCTGGACGAGGCCCGCTCGATGCTCGCGGCGGTCGAGGCTGCGGGGGTGCGCCATCTGGTGATGCACAACTATCGGCGAGTCCCGGCGGTTGCCTTGGCGAAGCGCATGGTCGAAGACGGGCGGGTCGGCGAGATCTACCACTTCCGGGCGCGCTATCTGCAGGATTGGGCGCTGATCCCGGGCTTGGAGCTGGTCTGGCGCTTTGACGCAAAGCTGGCCGGCAGCGGGGCCTTGGGCGACCTCGGTGCCCACGTGATCGACTTGGGACGCCACCTCTGCGGGGAGATGTCCGAACTCGCTGCGACCTCGGAGACCTTCATTAAACAGCGTCCGGTGTCGCCCGGTTCCGGTGAGATGGCAGACGTGACGGTGGACGATGCCGCGGCCCTTTGCGTGCGCTTTGAGAACGGCGCGATCGGGACGATCGAGGCCTCTCGGTTCGCACCGGGCAGGAAGAACCACAACACGTTCGAGATCAACGGCAGTGGTGGCTCGATCACCTTCGACCTGGAGAACCTGAACAACCTGCGCTACTACTCCGTGGACGACACGCCCGACGCCCAAGGCTTCCACGAGATCATCGCGTGTTCGCTGGGGAAGCATCCCTACGCCGACAACTGGTGGTTCGATGGTCACCTGTTGGGGTACGAGCACAGCTTCACGCACACTCTCTACGACTGGCTGCGGGCCGTGGATTCCGGCGAGCCGCTGCGGCCGGACTTCGCTGACGGCGTCCGCAACCAGGAAGTCCTGGACGCCGCTGAGCGGGCAGCGCGAAGCAGGCGTTGGGAGGCCGTTGGGTAGATCAGCGTTCCGTTGATAGGCAACGCCGGGTAGGCGGACGATGGCGCGCCGACTGTGGTCGGGCCCTTTCCCGGCGCCGTGCTGTAATAGGGAATTGCGGGTCGCCACCTGGAACGTGAACGGTCTGCGCGCGCGGCTCGCCTACGTCCTGCACTGGCTGCGCTCAAGGCAGCCCGATGTCGTGGGGCTTCAGGAACTCAAGCTGCTGGACGAGCAGTTTCCGACGGCCGCATTCGAGGACGAAGGCTACAGCGCGCTGACCCACGGTCAGAAGGCCTGGAACGGAGTTGCGATCTTGAGCAGGGAGGCAGCAGATGTGCGCCAGATCGGGCTTCCGGGCCAAGAGTCATTGGGCTCGAGGCTGCTGACCGCCGACGTGGGTGGGCTGCAGTTCACCACGGTATATGTGCCGAACGGCAAGAACCTCGAGCACGCCGACTTCCGGCGCAAGCTCGGGTGGCTCGACGCGCTCGCGGAGCATGTGCGGTCGACCCATGATTCCGATCGTCCGGCCGTCCTCTGCGGGGACTTCAACGTCGTCCCGCAAGGGATTGACTCGTGGAATGAGGAGCGCTTGGAGGGGACCATCTTCCATACGGAATCCGAAAGGGCGCGCATTGCGTATCTGCTTGAGGGAGGGCTGGTCGACCTGTACCGCGAGAAGTATCCCGACGAGCGGATGTTCTCGTGGTGGGACTACCGCTACGGTTCGTTCTACAAGAACCGTGGTCTTCGGATCGACTTTCTCCTAGGCACGCCTGCCGTCGCCGAGCGCTTGGCGGACGCGCGCATCGACCGCGACTACCGAAAGAAGATATCCGGCCTGACCGCCTCCGATCACGCCCCCGTGATCGTGGACCTCAATTGAGCGGCGGCCAACCTGTGGAACTTGGACGAATGAAGGCTCAACACAGACCGACGATTGCTGGCACGGGCATTCCCGCCGTGTTGTCCCTGGTGCTGCTCGCTCTGATCCCAGCCAGCGTCGCCGCGCAGCAGGACGACGGGCCGCAGCGGCGCAGCCCGCGCGTGGAATTCGAGCGCTTTGCGGTCGGTGTGCGCCTCGGCTACCAGATTACGGCGCAGATTACCGAAGGCCGGGACGAGCAGACGAGCACCTCGACCAACCCGCCGACCAGGTTCACGGCCACTTCCGAGCCGCAGCAGGACAACTGGGGCATAGGAGCGGGCGTTCAGGTGAACCTTCTTCCCCGTTGGGGGGTCACGGCGGATCTCATCTCGCACAGTATCCGCTTCAAGACCGGCACCCGGATTGAGCGCACGCAGACGGCCACGCGCGGCCCGCAGCTGCTCTCGAACGAGTTCGTGGTCACGGAGGCCAACCACTGGGACATTCCGGTGACCGTGCGCTACTACCTCAACGGGCCGCGGCAGCGCGCACGCCCATTCTTCTCGGGCGGAGTGGGCATGCGCTTGGTGCGCAACGCCCAGGCACGGCGGGAGATCGGGTCCTTGGACGGCGGCGAGCCTCAGATAGTTGACATCACGCCGGATGTCGCGAACGACCGCACCATGGGCCTGGTCGGTGGCATCGGGTTCGAGCTGATCGATGACGTCAACCTCAAGCTGAGCGTGGAGGGCCGCTACATGCGCTGGCAGCAGAAGACATTCGAGATAGGCTTGGCCAACACGCTGCGCAACCACGTCGAGATCTTCGTCGGCCTGTCATTCTAGAAGCGGCCGGGAACACGTCGGCGGCCGTCACGCCCGGCACGGCCGGGAGGTGGAGATGTCCAACAGGCTCAACGGAGAGACCAGCCCCTATCTCCTGCAGCACGCAGAGAACCCTGTCGACTGGTTCCCTTGGGGCGAAGAGGCCTTGGCGCTGGCGCGGCGCGAGGGCCGGCTGATCTTTCTCAGCATCGGCTATTCGGCGTGCCACTGGTGCCACGTCATGGAGCACGAGTCCTTCGAGGATCCGGAGATAGCCGAAATCCTGAACAGGAACTTCGTCTCGATCAAGGTGGATCGGGAAGAGCGTCCTGACTTGGACGAGATCTACATGGCCGCCACCATGCTCTTCTCGGGCGGGCATGGAGGCTGGCCGATGAGCGTCTTCCTCACGCCAAGCCTGGAGCCGGTCTTCGCCGGCACGTACTTTCCTCCGCGGGATGCCCACGGGCGCCCCGGCTTCCGCACGGTCCTGCGATATCTGGACGAGCGCTGGAAGGCCGACAAGAACACCCTCGTGTCGGATGCAGGGAGGGCGGCCGACGCGGTGCGGTCGCTGCTCGCCTCGAGCGGACCTCCCTCGAGCGTTCCCGGTCCAGATCACACTGAGCAGGCTGCGAGCGCCGTCTTCCGAGCATTCGACCTGTCTCGCGGCGGAATCGCCAGCCAGGCGAACAAGTTTCCGCAGAGCCTGTCGCTGGACCTGTTGCTGCGGGCGTTCCGGGCCACCGGTCAAGCTCGCTTCCGGGATGCCGTCGAGCTGACCTTGGAGCGCATGTCGCTCGGGGGCATCTACGACCATCTCGGTGGGGGCCTGCATCGCTACGCCACCGACCCGCAATGGCTCGTGCCACATTTCGAGAAGATGCTCTACGACCAAGCGCTGGTTGTAATGGCGTTGGTCGACGCTTGGCAGGCCACAGAGAACCCCAGGCTCCGGACCTTGTTTGCGTCCAGAATCCGGGGTATCTGCGATTACGTGCTGCGGGACTTGCGCAGCCCGGACGGCGCGTTCTACAGCAGCGAGGACGCGGACAGCGAGGGGAAGGAGGGCAAGTTCTACGTTTGGACCCTCAACGAGGTGGAGCGGTCGCTCGACGCCAAGTCGTCTGCTCTGTTCTGCTCGCACTTCGATGTCACCGAGCACGGCAATTGGATGCATCCCGGGGACAGCCATGTGCCGCACGGGCCCAAGAACGTGCTCCAGGTGGTTCGCGACGCCGAGATCCTGGCCCGGCTCGAAGGCATGGCGGCCGACGATGTGATCGAGAGCTTGGAGCGATCTCGCCAGACCCTGTTCCGCCTGAGAGAAGGGCGGCCGAGACCCGGCCTTGATGACAAGGTCCTGACGGGCTGGAATGGGCTGATGGTGGCGGCATTGGCTCGCGCGGCGGCTGTCTTGCGTGTTTCGAGCTATGGCGAGGCGGCCGTGCAGGCGGCCGGCTTCATCCTGCGGGAGGTTACCCGTGACGGTCGTCTGCTCGCAACATACAGCCGCGGGCGGGCGCACCTGGTCGCCTACAGCACGGACTATGCCTTCTTGGCTTGGGGCTTGGTCAACCTGTACGAATGGGATGCCGACCCCCGGCACTTGGTAGATGCCGAATGGCTGGTTGACACGCTTGTCGAGCACTATTGGGACAGCGACGGAGGAGGGTTCTACCTGACCGCGTCCGACCACGAGCAGCTGTTGGTGCGCGCGAAGTCGTCGACAGATGGCGCCACTCCCTCGGCCAACTCGGTCATGGCGCTCGTGCTGCAGAAGCTGGCCGCGCTCATGGACCGGCCGGACTTTCGCGACAAGGCCAGAGCCATCTTGGAGGCCTTTGTCGACGCGTCGAACCGTACGGTATTCCAGCAGGAACTGCTGTCCTGCGCTCTGGACGCGTGGCATCGCGGATGGGACCAGATCGTATTGGTCGGTCCAGACGATGCGCGCATGAAGGCCATGCTGGCTGCCGTCCACGACCGCTACCTGCCGAACAAGGTGCTGGTGCGTGAGCGGCGTCCGCCCTTGCCCGGCGACGAGCGCATTCGACGCTTGGAAGGGATGCGAGCCGTCAACGGTGCGCCCACCGCGTATATCTGCCGCGATGCGACGTGCGAGCCCCCGGTCACCGATCCCGACCGGCTGTTCCCCTCCAAGTAACGGGTGGCGGGTCGCCGATGCCCACTGTCGGAGCGTTGAGAGAACGGAGCAGCCGTGGATAGCCCGAGGGTCGCCCATCACGACCCGGTGCCGCGCCAGCGCCCCGAAGCTGAGGTCATGGTCCGGCCAGCCCGCCGCGGGGAGATGGCCCCGATTCGACGGCTTGTGGCGCTGTACCCCGACGAGTTGCTGCAGACGGGCCTGCCGGGGATTCCATCGTTCTTCGTCGCGGAGCGCGACGGGGTGCTGCTGGGCTGCTGCGCGCTGGAGATCTACTCGAAACGCTTGGCGGAGGTGCGGAGCCTTGCGGTGCACCCGACCTTCATGGGCAAGGGGATCGGCGGGCAGCTCGTGCGCGCCTGTCTCGGTAGGGCAAGGCGGCGAGGCGTGCGGCAGCTCTTGGCGGTGACCAGTGAGCCGTCGTTCTTTGAGGGTCACGGGTTCACGGTTCATTCCGGCTGGAAGACCGCTGTGTTTGCGGACCCGAGCGATCTGGTGGAGCAGGCCCCGAGTAAACGCCGGTCCGAGTAGGACCGTGTGCCACGATAGTGATGTCCGCGGGAGGTGGGGACGGCAGTGGTGTGGAATCGTGTGACGGCCGGAGGCGGGCTGCTGGGTGCTGCGATCGTGGCAGGCGCGATCATCACCTACAACTGGGGCGCAACGCCTCGCCTTGATGGAAGCATCACCTCGGTCCGGACGCTTGGCATGGACGCCTCGAACTCGGTCGCAATCGTCAATTTCGAAGCAGTCAACACTTCTAACCGGGAAATCGCCGTCAACTTCCGCGAGATTGACGTCACCGATTCCAGCGGAGCATTGCGGCGGGGCCGCATCCTGAGCGTCTTCGACGTCGAGCAGCTCTTCAAGTACTATCCGGCGCTGGGCGGCATGCGGGACGAGCCGCTCACGGACAACCGCTACGTGGCAGCGGGAGAAACGGTGCGCGGGCTGGTGGCGGCCCGTTTCGAGATGGCCAAGCACGAACTCGACATGCGAAGGGATCTCGTCTTCCGAACCATTGACCGGAAGGACCGCGAAGTCGAACTGCGACTCGAAGCCGAGGCAGACATCTCGGGGCGAGACCGCTGATGTACAGCGAGACGCTGCTCGGTCACTTTCGGAATCCCCGTCGGGTCGGCGCGCTGGACCCGCCGGCGGTCACGGTCAAAGTGGAGAACCCTGTCTGCGGGGACATCATGACCGTTTCGGCCCTGCTCCAGGATGGGATCGTGCGCGATGTGAAGTTCCGCGTGCGCGGCTGCACGGCCTCGATTGCGGCCGGATCCGCCCTTGCGGAAATCTTGGTCGGCCGGACAGGTCGCGGTGTTGGCCTCATCAGTGCCGACGATGTGGAGCGGGCCTTGGACGGGCTGCCCAACGAGTCGAAGCACGCAGCTCGCTTGGCCGCAGACGCGGTCAAGGCGCTGGCGAAGCGCCTCCACTGACCGGCAAGGGGCGTCAGGCAGGGGCGCTCCGCTCTCGGAATACTGCGACAAAGAGCGCCAGCACCAGCGCCGACAGGCCGGCCGGCAGTGCCCAGACAGCCTGCCAGTCGATGAGTTTCTGGGCTCTTTGAAGCAGGGCGGCCTGATCTTCGCGCATGGCGCCGACATCGGCTGCGGGCGCTCCGGCCTCCTCCAGACGTGCGATCTGGGAGCCCATCTGCTGGACTTCGGCGCTCAAGACCTGGACTTCTTGGGGCGTGTTGGCCTCCTCCCACATCCCGGCCACGCGGGCTCCCAGCAGCATCCCGAATCCTAGGGTGAACAGCACGAGCATGCCTTGGGCCTGTGCGCGGATTTGAGGCCGGGCCGCCATGTCGGTGTAGATCTGCCCGGTAACGAACAGGAAGTCGTAGCAAATACCGTGCAGGATGATGCCCGAGTACATCATCCAGATCACGGCATCCTCCGTGCCCAGCGCGAACAGCACGTAGCGCAGGACCCACGCCAACATGCCGATCGCCAGCATCCACTTCACGCCGAGACGTCGGAAGAACAGAGGCATCAGCACCATGAACAAGATCTCGGAGACCTGTCCGTAGCTCATGGCTTGGGTCACGTCGGAAATCCCGGCCAACTGCACTGCCTTGGCCCCGAGTTGGAAGTAGAACGCGAGAGGGATGCAGATCAGGAACGTGCTCAGCATGAAGATCGCGAACGACGGCTTGCGTAACAGCTCAAGGGCGTCGGCACCGGCCAGTTCCCGAAGGGTCGTTCTCTTGCCCTTGGACGGTGGAGGCGTATGGGGGAGGGTGAGGCAGTAGAGCCCCATCAGGACGCCTGCCGCCCCGGTCAGGCGGAACATCTCCAGCTGATCGCCCCAGCCGATCCGCGCGAGCGTCACGCCCGCGACGATCCAGCCGATCGTGCCGAAAACGCGGATCAGGGGGAACTGCTTCTGAGAATCGGTGACATGGTGAAGCGCGAGGGAGTTCGTCAGGGCCAGCGTGGGGAAATAGCACAAGGTGTGGCCAAGGAAGATCCAGTTGATGGTGCTCGGAGAGGCCGGGGCCGCTGGGTCCATCAGTTCAGCTGCCAGGAACATGAAGCCGGCCCCGAGGACGTGCAGGGCGCACAGCATCCGTTCGGTCGCGAAGAATCGGTCGGCGATCATGCCGACGAAGAACGGCGAGAGGATGCACGCCAGCGGACCGACAGCGTACGTCCACCCGAGGTCGCTGCCGCTGAACCCGATCTTGACCAGGTAGAGCGGAGCGCCAACATACCAAGCTCCCCAAACGAAGAACTGGAAGAACATCATCGCGCTCAGGCGCGGTCCTGCATTGCTGTGCACCGCTCCATTCTAGGGATCGGAGCTGCACCCCACTCCGCTGGCCAGCATCGCCTCTTCAATGGGTCAGCAAAGTCACCCTCCCCACGGCGGAAGGTGGTCCCCCAAGACGGGACTCGTCGCAGAATGCTCTTGTGGGCGCAAGGGTGCGTTGTGGTACTCTGCGCTCCGGAATTTCCAACTGTCTCGCCGAACGGCGGCCTACTTCCATTTCCGACCAGAGCCGGAGAGCTGCGGGCCTAGGTCAGCCAGATGCTAGGACCGCCGCACAGCGGACCTGCCACGCGGTGCTGTCTTCCCGGAATCCCCACCAGCCCAGCTACGGCGGTCGGTCGCGCGACTGCTCCGGATGCCGAGCGTAGCGTGCGCTAGGTCGCCCTCACGGCCGACCGCAAACTCATCAAGCCTGGGTTCGTAAGTAGCGTCCATTAGCCTCAGGCCTACGACGAGTCGCACCACTCGACGACTGCCTGCACATCGTCATTCGGCCGTTCCATCTCGCGTCCCAAATCGTTGCCCACGTGTCTTCGCAGACTGGGTACTGCGGACGGGCAAACTCAGGCCAGATTCCATCGGTTGGTGATGGGCACATGGGTTACGAATGGCAGTCGAGGTTCCGTCTTCGCCCAGGTCGGGCCTCCCCCGCGCAACTCGAACCTCTTGCGAGAATCAGCTATGCACGCTGGCCACTACGACGAGACGCTAACATGAACAGGCAGGCGGTCACCGGAACCGCTAACGAATCCTGGACAGAGACGGAGAACCACGATGCACAAGACAAAGACCATCGCCTACCTGATCTTGGCGGTCGCGATGTTGGCCGGCTTGGCTTGCACCGCTGAGCCGCCAGCGGCGGAGCCAGCCGAGGAAGAGACGGCTGCGGCCACCGAGCCGGAGCGGGTGAGCCCGCACGAGAGCACGGCCGCGACGGTGGGCGAGGCAAACATCACGATCACGTACGGTCGTCCCTACAAGAAGGGTCGCGAGATCTACGGCGGTCTAGTTCCATTCGCTGAGGTTTGGCGGACTGGCGCTGACGAGGCGACAACTCTTGAGTCAGATCGGGATCTGATGCTCGGCGACTTGCATGTGCCGGCCGGCACGTACGGCCTGTTCACGATTCCGGGCGAGTCATCGTGGACACTGATCGTGAATAAAGTTGCGGATCAGTGGGGGGCGTTCAGCTACGACGAGTCTGAGGATCTCGGGCGCGAAGAAATGAGTGTATCCGCCACCGACGCCGAGGTCGAGCAGCTCACTATCAGCGTCGAGCCGGGAGAAGGCAGCAATGCAACGCTGAGCATTGTCTGGGACATGACTTCGGCGACCTTGCCGATCATGGCCCACTGATCGGGGGCGGTCCGACCGTCCTGCTCCACTCAGAATTCGGCCTCCTGACTGAAGGATGAACCGAGTCGTCGGTCGAGCATGGCTATGGTCGGGCATCCCAGCCGCTTGGGTTGATTCGACTCCGCACTCGGCCTTCCGCACGCGGAAGCCGAGTACTCTAACGTTCCCGCTGGTCGGGTTGGCGGTCGTATTGGCCGCTGGATGTGGTCAGCCCTCCCTGAAGATTGGGGCGACGGCTTGGACGGACGAGGCTTGGCCGCGCCACACCATCGATGACACCTCGCTAGGAGCCGATGGGGTGCGATTAGCGGACCTCAATGGCGATGGCCATCAGGACATTGTGTCGCCCTGGGAACAAGGAGGAAAGATCCGCCTGTACGTTAACCCTGGGATGTCCGGAATCCGTGATCCTTGGCCCGCGGTCACGGTCGGCGAGGTTGGGGATCCGGAAGATGCGTTCCTCGTCGATCTGGACGGGGATGGAGTCTTGGATGTGGTGAGTTCCTGTGAGGGGACGACCCGCTCGATGTACGTGCACTGGGCTCCTCGGGACGTGACCCGGCTGCTCGATCCTTCGGCTTGGAGGACAGATTCCATCCCTGTAACAGAGGGAGCGGCCCAGTGGATGTATTCGATGAGTTTGGATGTGGACGGCCGGCACGGTGTGGACCTGATCGCCAGCGCAAAGGGCGACGGTGCCCAGATCGGGTGGCTTCGTTCGCCAGAGAATCCCCGCAACCTAGGTGAATGGGATTGGCATCCGCTCTACGATGCCGGCTGGGTGATGACCCTCCGTTCTGAGGACGTAGATGCAGATGGTGACCTAGACATCGTTGCGACTGACAGGATGGACGCCGCTCGTGGCGCGCTGTGGCTCGAGAATCCTGGATCGGCCGGCAGCGCAGACAGACCTTGGGCCCAGCATCGCATTGGTCCTGTGGGTGCCTATGAGGCGATGCACCACGACATTGCTGACCTTGACGGCGACGGATTGCGGGACACTCTCGTGGCAGTCAAGGGTGGCCCAATCCGCTACCACCGCCGGACCGCCCAAGCGCCGCTCACTTGGGAGACTCATAACATCCCGATGCCTCCGTCGACCGGTAGCGGGAAGTCCGTCAAGGTGGCAGACGTTGACCTCGACGGAAAAAAGGATCTTGTCGTAGCGTGCGAGCATGCCACTGACGGCAAGATCGGAGTGTTCTGGCTATCCTTCGAGGCCGCCGCAACCGAGCCGGATTGGACGCCGCACTCCATAAGCGGGCCGGAGGGCTTCATCTTTGACCTTCTCCAGATCGTCGACCTGGATGCCGATGGTGACCTCGACGTGGTCACGTTGGAGGAGAAGGGGCCCTACCTCGCATCGGGCTACAAGGGTGATGAGCTAGGCGTGATCTGGTACGAAAACCCACTTCAGTGACCGGACGGTCTGACTGTCGCAGCCGTTGCCGGTCATGGCATACCGGACTCACGCTCCGCATTCTGCCGCTTAGCTAGGGCCGGAAGCTCCTTGACGAGAAGTCGGCCCGCGAGTGGCTTCGAGTCGTTCGAAAAGACCAGGTAGCCCGGTGCGTGGCGCTCCTGCTCGCACTACGGCTCGATGGACCGAGTCCAGAACGTTGCCAGGGTGAAGACGATGCGGCGCTGCTGTGGCGGCTGCCGCACTTAGGAGAGCCACAGAAGTAAACTTCCGTTCTTTGTGTAATCGCGCCATCACGAAACAACTACCAGGTCCGCTGCCAGAACGACGCGACAACCTCTCCGAATCCAATTCCCTCTGCGACCAACTCCAATTCAAACCACCAGAAGCTGCCTTCCTGACAGGGCCTCCGCTCTTTCCCCACCGCAATCCACGCTTCCTTAATGCCCAAACCCTTCCTTCAAGCCACCAAAAAGGGAAAGTTGTTTCTGTGGCTTCCCTTACTTCAGCGTCCGTAACGGATCGGTAATGGAGCGCAGCCACATCTCGCTCCAGAAGTGGGCAATCGGCCTGTATCTGATGGAGACAAACCTCAAGAGCGTCTCATCGATGAAGGTCCACCGCGACCTTGGCATTCCCCAGTCGTCGGCGTCCTTCATCGCGCACCGGATCCAAAAGTACTAGGCAGAGAATTGCTGTCGGTCCGCCGACCCAGTAGAGGTGGGCGAGACGTAAATGGGCGGCAAGGAGGCTACCAAGCGCACAAGCAAGAAGCTCAAGCCCGGAGACGGGCCATCCAGTAGGGCGGCGGTGGTCGGAGCCAAGGACCAAGGACCAAGAAGGTGGTAGAGAAGGCGATTCAGACCGCAGACAAGTCCACACTGCAGGGCTTCGTGCAGGACAGCGCGAAGCCAAGCGCTACGGCCTGAACGGGCGGCAATCCGTCCTAGTCGGGACCTCTGGGAATTGTCCACAAGTCGGTACAACACAGCCTGGGTGGGTATGCAAGAGCCAAGACGCACACCAGCGCGATCGAGTCGGTCTGGTCGATGCTGAAGCGCGGCTGTCAGGGAATCTATCACTGAATGAGCGTCAAGCACGTGCATCGATTTGCCCAAGAATTCGCGAGCCGCCACAACTACCGCCATCCGAATGCGATCCAGCAGATGGCGGCGCTGGCGCACGGGATGTGCGGCAAGCGTCTGACGTACAAGGCGCTAGTGGGGAGAAGTAAAGCTGACGAAGCTAATACCCGTCTGATTCGACTTGTCCGACAGATCCTTGACACGTCGTACCTGCGCGGAACCAGAGTGTGAGATCAAGATCGAGCAGCCGCCGATCTCTCTGTGCAAACTTCCGCCGTAATGTCCGAGTTGTGGCGCGAGGTGGAGTCACGGTATCTTTGATCAACTTAACTTGATATCTATCGCCGTGGCTGGACCTTGGGTTACAAGAACACCCAGATAAACATGCGGAAGTAAATGCGCCCTCTTTGTGACCAAGATCACCAAGACTGAGACCTAGGAATTCAAACCGATATCCATTCCCGAGTCCGCGCCGAAACTTGCGCAGACAATGTTCGAGGGAGCTGATCGAAAGTTCCCAGCGGGGAAGTGCATGCTTACGAAGTCTCTGAAAAACGTCAGCGGTTCGCCCGTATAGTCTCGATCAGTGCCACGGCATTGTAGCGAGCATTTAGCATCTGGTAGACGTTCCAAGACGCCTGCCTAGAGGCGTAGTGATTGATTTCGAGTCCGCATTGGCGAATCTCGTTCATCACCTTTAGGTACGCCACGGCAGAAAAATCTTGCTGGCCCAGAAGGTCTAGGCCGTTGTGCCGAGCTTTATTGGCCCTTGTGGCGACCTTCGGATCGTCTGTCATCGAATCCTGTATCCTTCGTTGAAGTGCGTCTAGGTCCATGAGGCAAGTGTATCATGCCACGGGGGCGCCGCTGCGGAGCCGTTGGATAGCGGACGAGTCCGGGGACTCCCGCTCGCCCGAGCATATTCGCTCCGCTTCGTTCTATCCGCGCCTCGCAATCATCTTCACTTCTAGGCCGGAACGGGATTCGACAGCGGACAGGATCCTTGCGTAGTTAGTCTTGGAGAGTTGGAACACGGTCTCGTCCTCTCCGCGAAGCACGGCGAACCAGTGCTTCTTGCCTTTCGACAGAAGGAACAGCGGGGAGAGCAGGACGCCCGTCTTCCAGCGCCTGTGGGCAGATCGTTCGTACTCCATGTCGGTGACATCGGAGTACTCGATCCGCACGGTCTGCGGGTTCTTGCCAAGCGTAACGGCAACCAACGAGTCCTCGCGTATGTCGAGCGAGACGGATACGAGCTTCAGCTTGTGGTTCTGCTCAATGTACAGCTTGGATTTTGAGAACTCTTGCCCTTGGAGATCCGCTCCAAGGCCTGAGATTAGCAGCAGTGCCGTGACTATGATGATCTGCACTTGTTACCTCGTTTGCTTGCATCGGCACTCAAGGTGCCGGACCCTGCAAGTACCGGTCGGTGAAACGGATAGAGCCCCGGCTAGTCGTCATGGACTCGGAGAGCGACCCCTCGTCCGGGTGTCATACTGTTGTATTCTCCGGAAGACCTGACATGCCGATTCACCTGCCGATGCTTGCGGAGCTTAGTTTAGCACGGTGTTTCGATATGGTACGTCACCGGTTCCGCAATCAAGGTCGGGAGTCAAATGGACAATTCCCCTCTTACCAAAGCGGCGTGGGGCTGCAGCTTGGTGCTACGCCGGTCGCCATGACGATGGGCGAGCTTGACGACTCGCATTGTCTGTTGGAGTCGGTTCGATCCCTTTGTCCGCCAGCGGCCATCATCGACCCAAGATGATGGCGATGCGCCCTGTCAGTGGACGCTCCACCGAGCTTGGCCCGAAGAAGCTCTTCGAGTTTGCGCTTCGGGCGTTGGCTCGTAAGCCTCATACGGTCGCTGAGTTGCGGAAAAAGCTCAGTCGGCGGTGCGCCGATGAGCGTGAGGTGGCGGATGTCCTCCAGCGATTGCTCGCGTATCGTTACGTCGACGACGGCCAGGTTGCAAAGTCCTATTCCGAGTTCAGGCGAGATTGTACCCTCTTGGGTCGGCGGCGAGTGCTGAACGAGCTCTTGCGGCGCGGTGTCGACCAGGCAGTAGCGGAGAGTGCAGTGGCCGAGGCCTACCAGAACACGGACGAGGTCGAGCTTGCTCGGGCGTTCCTGCGCCGAAAGCTGTGCAGGCGACTCTCGGAAGTACGAGTGGAGAGCCCTAAGCAGATGGCGCGCCTGTATGCGGCGCTGGCGAGGGCCGGTTTCGGCGCACACGCGACATCCAGGGCACTCTCGAGTCTCTCAGCGGACCCCGAGCTCCTCGACGCAGTCGAGGTCGCGACGGCGGAAGCCTGAGACCCACCGTTGGGAACGGTCGTCCAAGATTCCCCATTGACGCCGAGCATCTTGCGTAGGGCCCGGACGAGGCTGTCGAACCCGGTGCCCAAAGGACCGGCACACCGAATCGGGGTTGGTTCGCCGATCTCATTCGGAGGCCACTGCCCAGGTCCAAATCCACGAACGGTCGGCATGACATGGCCGGTCAACGGCACGGCGTGTCGAATGCGTCCATCGTCTTCGGCTCACTTGCGAGTCAGACTGACCAAAGGACCTCATCGGACGAAGAATGGCCTGGGCGCCCGGAACAATAGCGTGATCCTCGGCTGTTCAGACACCCACGGACGGTCGGGGGCCCAAGGTGCCGCCATGAGAGCATGTTCAGCAAGAGGAGTGCCGCACCGTCCCGCTTCCTTTTCGACACACCAGATTCTTGGGCTGTTGCGAACGGCCGAGCATCAGGGACGACCTGCCGGCACGACATCGGTTCGGTGTCACTGCGGTCGTCTGCCAGAGTGCTGCCGTGTGGGTACTGAGTCGGCGTTTGGAATGGTCCCCGGCGAAGGAGTCAAAGCGAGATGGTAACTGTCATGGACGGAGGGATGGGCAGGGAACTCATCCGACGCGGCGCCGCAAAGCGGGGCGGGCTATGGTCGGCTAGGGCACTTCTGGAGGCTCCACAGGCGGTCGTCGAGACCCACTTAGACTTCATCGCTGCCGGTGCCGGGATCATTACGACCAACAGCTACTCTTGTGTGCCGAGTTATCTCTCAAAAGCCGGATTGGAAGACCGATATGTCGACCTAGCTTCGCTTGCCGGGCGACTCGCACGCAGGGCGGCCGACACGTCGGGGAACAATGTGCTCGTGGCGGGTGGATTGCCGCCGCTCTCCGAGAGCTACCGGGCGGATCTTGTCCCCAGTGATGCGGAATCGGGGCCCCTTTACGCTGCACTCGCTCAGGTTCTGGAACCTTCGGTCGACCTGTACCTCTGCGAGACCATGTCGAGCGCTCGGGAATCGCGCAACGCCGCCGAAGCGGCGCTTGGGGCCGCGGCGAAACGGGGCCTCCCGGTCTACGTCTCGTGGACGCTGAACGAGCTGCCTGGCGAGGGGCTGCGGAGTGGAGAGAGCATTGCGGAGGCGGTCAGAGCCCTTAGCGACCTGAGGATCGATGGATTCCTGTTTAACTGCACGCATCCCGACGCAATCGAGGCTGGTATTGCAGAAATAGCTGAGCTGACAGATAAGCCCATAGGTGGATACCCCAATCGGTTCAACGTTCCCAAGGGTTTTACACTCGACGGAGAAGTCGCCGTCGAGCCGCGCCAAGACAAGGGGACCCAGGGCTTTATTGAATCGGCTGCGCGGTTCATTGGAAGGGGTGCGACGCTCGTGGGAGGGTGCTGCGGGATTCGCCCGGAGGACATCGCGGCACTGGCAAAGTTCCTCCGGAACGCGGATGCGGTGCCCTTGACATCGGCTTCTCTCGCCTGAAGGGACACACCGGCATTCAACCAGTGGTTGAGGCTGGACATTGGTGGCGGGTGAGCAGGTCAATCTCGGCCCGAGTCATACCAGGGTGGCCTGGGGGGGCCGCTAGTAATGCTTCCCAAACAGACCGGTATGCCTCTGCGCCACACTGTCCTCTTGCCGAGGCGAGGTAGGGCTGCGGCCAAGCGGTCCACTCCGAAAGCGTCAAGTCCGTCGGCCGATGTGCACGCTGGCAAGCTCGTAAGCCGGTGCCAATGCAGGCCCTCTTGCGCCTTCGGGAGGCCAGCCATGAAGGGAGCCACGGTCGGACCACCCCCGAGCCTCATGCCCACGAACTGCTTTGGTTCCGCCGGGTACCCAGATGCGTCGGAAACGCGCCATTTGACCAGAGAATCGAATCTTTGTTTGTCCAGTCCGGAGAGCCTGCTGATAGAATTCCAGAGCTAACGCGGGCGCTGGGCATGCACTTCTGTAGCCAATCGACTCCCTCGCCGCTGGCGCGGCTAGGACCGATTCTCAAGCGTGGCTTGATTATCTGCGGGCTCTGCACGGTGGCAGCGGTCGGAGCAGCCCAAGCTCCCGATGCCCCGGCTGTCGAGGAGAGTGACTTCGTCATCACCACCGAATCCAACTTGGTGGTCGTGCCGCTGCACGTTTACGACCGAAAAAAGTCAGTCAACGGCTTAGGCAGCGAGGCCTTCGAGTTGCGGGAGGACGGCGTTCTTCAGGACATCGCGTTCGTCGAGGGCCCTGCGGACGAGGGAGGGGAGAGCTCGTCCCGTTCCGTGCCGACGGAGATCATGTTCCTGATTGATTTCAGCTACAGCGTGATGAAGCCGGGCCTGCTGGACTTCACGACCGTCCGGAGGACCATGCTGGAAGGCCTGAGGGACGATGTGATGATCTCCGTCTACGGGTTTGCGAACACGCTGAAGAGGTTCACTGGACCCACGCGTGACCTTGCCAAGCTCCAGTGGGCGCTGGACCAAGCGTACGAGTCGGAGACAGGGGGGAGCCGCGTGTACGAGGCTATCATCCAGACCGCTCGCGACGCTTCGAAGCGGGATGCCAACGTCTCGAGGATGATGGTGGTGTTCTCGGACGGCCTGAGCACGACCAAGCTCAGCCCTGACGTGGTAATCCATGCGGCGAGAGCATTCGGCATACCGCTCTATCCCGTGGTTCTCGGGCACCAACGCCTTGTTCGGAGGTCGCAGAGGCGCGTGCCGAGGCTTGGTCCGACCAGGTTCCCGTCGGGGTCCCGGGGAGGGCAGTCCAATTCGCGCGACCAGGAAAGCCGCATGCAGCTATTCGCGGACATCGGCCCAAAGACCGGCGGGCGAAGCTATGACTTGGCTGTGCTCAACAGCAAGGTGATTGGCAAAATCCTTGGATCTCTGTCCCAGTTGGCAGAGACCGAGTACGTGGTCGGGTACTATCCTCGATCAGTGGATGAAGAGCTCACCGCCCACGAAGTCCGCGTCAACTTGGTGAGCGAGGAGATCGGTAGGCTCTACGGGGGCCATCGGCTGGTGGTGCACTGAGCCGGTGCGATAGGAGCGGAACGCGTCGGAATTGCCCGCCAGCGACGCCTACGGCGAAACACAGGCCACCCACCGAGGTGCTCCTGGTCAAGCGAAACCGCCACAAAAGGTATACTCGGATCGTGAACATCAGTGGCGCACCCGCACGCCGGGTCGCCTGCCGAATACAACAATCGCGCGCAAGGCCCCGGTTGGCCGCCGGGGCCGCGACGAATACGCAGGACTTCATTCGCAAACGCCACATGATGTTCACCCGACCCGGCTCCACCGGGCCGGCCGCAGGGAGGTGAACCATGCGGGACAGGATTCTTCTGAAATCAGTTCTCGTACAACAAACGGGGAGGCGTCGAGTAATGGGATTGCGCGTGTTGGCGTTCTTGGCCGTATGGCTGCTGGTCGCGGAGGCCGCGTTGGCCGGTTCCACGCAAGGGCCTGTTCGGCGGGACGTTTTGGGCGGCGAACTGGCCAGTTCTCTCGACTACCCATACATGGCGCACATAGAGTTTCCGTGGCATGGAACGTGCTCGGGCGCGCTGGTCGCTATGGACTGGGTCCTCACTGCCGCCCACTGCGTGGACGGAGCTGACCGCGACGCCATCAGGCTGGCAGAGGTCTCCCTAGGGTGGGACGCGGACACCCAATACGTCCGTGTGCAAGAGGTGTGGCGGCACCCTCGGTATACGGATCAGGACAATGCCGCAACGTCGGACTGGGACGTCGCGCTGATACGGCTGGAGCACCCGGCGGACGCACCTGCTGCCCCCGTGCGGCTTGGCTCTGTTGCCTTGGGCCGCGTTTTGGGGCCGGGTCAGGACGCCGTCATCATCGGCGATGCAGGAACGCGGGGCAGCCCCATGCACGCGACTGTCACGCTGTCAGAGTGTCCGTCCGAGGCCGGTGACGCCTCCATGCTGCTGTGCCACGCCAGAGACGAGCGCCCTGTTGTCTCGCGGGGAGACAGCGGCGGCCCGCTCCTCGTCGGGGGTCAAGACAATGGAGCCCTGCTCATGGGCGTGGCTTCCACCGGAGCCACAATCGGCGGCACTGGCTGGTCGCGATGGACACGCATCGGGCATGTGCGCGAGTGGATTCTGGCGGTGATGCTGGCGCAGGGTACAGAGGGGCGGTCCGCCGCTCCCTCGTGCGCCCTTCCGCCCGCCGGCACCGCCGCCGGCCCGGTTGGCGGGCGGATATTCGAGAATGAGTTTTTCGGCCTATGCATTCCGCTGGGAACGACTGGTGAGGGCCTATGGACGGACTACAGGCCGCCGATGGGCGACCCTTCCGGGTATGCCAGTGCTGACCGGGAGGACTTCCTCCTCCCCGGGGCCTTGGGCTCCAGCAACTACGGTGCATACGTCAAGGACTCCGATGGGTCAATTTGGGACGTGACTCTCCACCCGTGGATCGGCTACTACGCAGAGCCGTGCGAGGCTTGGGGGCCGGGCGGCTGCGAGACGCTGTTCCGAAAAAGCCAGTTCGACATCGGCATCCCGCTCGATATGGCCAAGAACGCGTCCATCCGGTGCGTTCCTGATGATGGTCTGTAGTTTGTCAAGTCAAAGTTATCACCCCCAAGATATCCGTCTTGCTCAAACGTCATGAACGAACGTATGAGTCCCCGCTCCTTGTCGTCGAGGCGTTCAATGTGACCGCCCTCCACAAGCATCCCATAAAGATAGAGAGCGCACTCGATGACGACGATATCAGTGTGTTTCATTCCGAAGACCGTTACAATGTCCAGTATGTGCCGCTCAGGATGCCGGAATGGCCCTTGAGCCTGGTTGGTTTCATCTTTCTGGACCCTCGAGACGTTAATCGAGTGGGCACCCTCATACGTCGCCACCGTCCTGATCACGTCGTTGAGCGTGATCCCACGCTGGTCAAACATGACCAACTGCTACCCCAACCATTCGCTGCAATCGAGCCTATCCGTGCCATCCAACTCGAACAGTTCCTGCCGTGCCGCGGTCCAAGGCCGGCTCTCGGTCCGGGCCGCGGTCCAACTCGCCGTGCCAGGGAGGGGCCACTCGTTGACAATCTTCAACTTCAGAGGCGCAATTGGCAGTGATTGGGCGGCCTCCGGTCGTCCGGTCGCCTCATCCAGCTTATTGACCCCCGCTTTGCATCCCGAGGTGCAACGGTGCATCGGTAAGTGCAAGCTGTTGTCGATTAGCAGAATCATA
>JAPPMC010000164.1 GCA_028819235.1 Bryobacterales bacterium | reverse complement strand
AGCCGCGTCTCAGCAGGAGCCCCGCTCGTGACTTATGGGGCAAGGGCAGGTCGCGGGCCTTCGAACGCAGACGCAGAACATTCGCACGGTCCGGGGTCTTGGTGTAGGGAGGATCGGAAGCCCAGAGCGACGTCGGCGGTCACAACACTTCGATCGCGAGACGCCATGGCGGAGGTTGAGGTGACCTCACGCCTGCCGTCCGAAGTGGCGGGCAAGTCCACTGGGCCTGGGACCGCTCGGCCAGCGCAGTCCTATCACTTCGGAGCGGCAGGGATTGCGCGTCCAGCAGTGCGAGCGACAAGCGGGGCAAGTCTGAGCCGCCGCACCCAGCGCCACGAATGCATCGGCGCAAGGCGATCGTACCCGTTCGGGCTGGGAGACACGGGCTCTGCTCGGGCAGCCTTGGACTGGAAGAATGGAGCAAGGTGCCACTCGAGGATCCGTTCGATTCGAGCCGACCTCTGCGCTGTTTCGGCGAGCTCGTCAGCTTGCCTTGAATCCGTGGATTCGGGCCGACACTAGGATTCTCTCAGCTCTTTCGGGTTGTTGGCAGGTTGTTGGCCACCCGACCCAACGCATCCTCGAGGCGGCGGGTTCTTGCCGTGAACTCGCCCAGACTGCTGGCGAGTGTTGAATGTCGCCTCGTACACCAGCTGCCGGGCCTGACCATCGGCGACATCTGGCGTGCGCCGGTCGAGGCTGTCGAGTGTGGCCGTCAATTGTGTCAACTGGCTGGGCAATGCACCGAGGGCTGCTCCAAGTCGAGGGTCTTGCTGCCGGCGGGCCGTGGACTTTGGATCGGCCGGTTAGATTGCTAGGTCATGTCCAGGTACAGGAGATGTCAGGTGGCCTTGCAATCTGCACTGATCCGGCTGGCCGACAGGCGTCTAGAGACCTACAGTTGACGTGCTCCGCGGTTGAAGTGTGCCGCAGCACGGGGACTTGGTCGTGCAACGGGCCATTCTAGGGCGGTTGGACTGCAAGGGCGCAACGCGTTGCTTCGCCAGACAGCCGTCCACGGCTGCACCGCCCGAATAGCCCAGCCCTTTACCGTTGCATCCGAGTCGTGCCTCCGGCGGCTGACATCCAAACTTGACAAAGGGCGATGTCGCCGCTGGCGTGGCCGCCAATCAGTTTCGACCGGAATACCGCCGTCCCCTGTGCGGCGCTGTGGGGCGTTCAAGGTCTGGAGTCGCAAGCGAATGCGTCGATTGCGCCATGCCGAATGCGCAGCGCTGGGGACGAAGCGGATTGGTGAAAAGAACTCTAGCTCTAGGCACGCTGCAGGTTGCCGCCATGCGCCTCACTGGCCGGCACGACCCGTTTCCTTCCGTGCTCTCAGCATTGCGCACGACGGCGGCGACAGGTCTCAGTGGATGCGCCCGGGGACTCGACAGCCTCGGTCGGGTTCGATTCCTCGCTAGCCTAATCTCGGCGCTACGGGCTCTCGGAAGCCTCTAGCGGCGATGCCTGAACGATTGGCACGAAATACCTCACGAGGATCCCTTCGATGCGGGCAGTCCGCTCCGCAGTATCTGTGAGCTTGTCGGCATGCCTAGCGAGCGTGGACTCGATCCGAGCGTAGGCCTCGCCGAGTTCACCAGTCGACCGATCGATCCGAACATCGAGCCCGCCGAGCCGGTCTTCAAGGCGGCTAGTTCTCGCTACCAGTTGCGCCAGCTCCCTGGCCACAGCGCCGATGGCTGCTTCGAGCCGGGCGTCGGCCTGCCGGCGGGCCTTGGCTTCCTGCGCCAGGGAGTCTTCGAGTTTCGCGAGCCGTTTCTCGATACGGGCAAACCCGCCACGGATAAAGGTGGCCAGCGAGACCGTTACGGCGACCGCGGTCAGCGCAAAGCCCACCCACTCCGAGTCCATAGTCCTTGAGCTTGAGTATACCGTCGGCCAACCGGCCATTTCAGCAGCCAGCCCTGTGTAGCTCTCCCCGTCACAGGAATGCTGCCCCTTCTTAAACGGATACTTGATCAGCAGCATCGCGGATTCATGACAAGGTTTGGCCAGCCAGGGTCCCGATGCCGTGGACTTTCGTGCCAGGAACGCTCGAACGCGTAAGGCGCTGGTCCAAGGGTGGCGGCCTTGCGATCGCCCCGGACTCAGGCGACCGACAGCTGTCTGGTCTGGAGGCTTAGAGTTGACATCCTCCGCGTTTGAGGTACGGCTCAGCGGTTGGCACATTCGTGCGGTTGGACTGCCACGGCGCGACGCGTTGCTCCTCTCGAGAGCCGTCCACGACTACGCCACCCGCGCAGGTAGGGCACAGCCCCTGATCATCGGAGTGCCGCTGATGCAAGCAGACTCCCGCGACCGGAACGGGATCCCCACCCGCTAGGCACCGCCACAACAACTTCGTCGGGAGCAGACCCGTCGGTGAGGCTGAAGTGCGGCGGATTCAAACGACGCGCCGAGGCGCATGTTGCTACAGGTCCCGGACCTCCCTCGCGAGGTCCTGCATTGCCTTCTTGCCGTCCGAGAACAGCATAAGGGTCTTGTCATTCACGAACAGGCTGTTCGTGATTCCGGCGAATCCCGGGCTGAGGCTGCGCTTGATCACCAGCACGACTTGGGCCTTGTCCACCTCCAGAATCGGCATACCGTAGATCGGGCTGCCGGGCTCGTCGCGAGCAGCAGGGTTGACCACGTCGTTGGCCCCTAGGACGATCGCGACGTCGCACTCGTTGAACATCGGATTGATCGTGTCCATGTCGTAGAGCCGGTCGTAAGGGACGTCGGCTTCCGCGAGCAGCACGTTCATGTGGCCGGGCATCCTTCCCGCGACGGGATGGATCGCGTATCTCACCTCAGTCCCGCGCGCCTCTAGCAGTTGCGCAAAGTCCCGAACGGCGTGCTGTGCCTGCGCGACTGCCATCCCGTAACCGGGCACGACGGTCACCACGCGGGCGACATCGAACAGTAGCGCGGCCTCATCGGGGCTCGCGCTCTTGACGCGGCCCGCATAAATGTCCCCTTGGGGGCTCGCTGCAGCGGCCTGGCCGAGGTCGCCCCTGAGAACATCCCAAAGCGACCGGTTCATAGCCTTGCACATGATCTGCGTGAGGATGAAGCCCGAGGCGCCCACCAGCGACCCTGAAATGATCAGCACGTCGTTGCCCAGAACGAATCCTGTTGCGGCCGCGGCCAGCCCCGAACACGAGTTCAGGAGCGCGATGATCACCGGCATGTCCGCCCCGCCGACGGCCACTGTCAGCAAGATGCCGTAGAGGACACTCCCGGCGCACAGCCCGGCGAACAGCCACATCGACTCCGGGTCCAAAACGTACAGGCCGCCCAGTACCACAGCCGTCAGGGCGGATGCGTTGCTCAGCAGCTGCAGGGCAAGGCCACGAGGCTGCCACCAGAGGATCCCTTGCAGCTTGGCCCATGCGACCAAACTTCCGCTAAGGGTCGCCGACCCGATGAACGCAGACAGTGCCACCGAGATATCGACCTGAATGGGAGGGACTCCCTCGATTGTGCCCGGCAGAAACGCCGCCGCGGCCGCCACTAAGGCCGACGCCCCTCCGCCGAAGCCGTTGAAGGCTGCCACGAGTTGTGGCATCGCCGTCATCTGCACGCGGACGGCCCAAATGATGCCGATGACGGCCCCGACCGCCAAGCCTGCCGCGATCGTCTCGAAACTGACGATCTGGCGGTCGGTGAGGGTGGCAAGCACAGCGATGAGCATGCCAGCGGCGCCCATCAGGTTGCCGCGCACCGCCGTGCGTGGAGATGTCAGGCCCTTGAGGCCGAGGATGAAGAGGATCGCGGCAATCAGGTAGGCTGCTTGGATCGCGCTGTCGGCGGTCATTTTGCTACTTCTTCTTGCGGAACATGGCCAGCATCCGGTTGGTGATCAGGAATCCGCCCACCACGTTGACGGTCGCCAGCACGACCGCCCCGAAGCCGAGCAGTCTTGCGACATCGCTGTCGGATGCTCCGGCGGCCACCAGCGCACCGACTACCGTGATTCCGGAGATCGCGTTCGACCCTGACATGAGCGGCGTATGCAACGTCGAGGGGATCTTCGTGATGATCTCAAAGCCCACAAACACAGCTAGGGCGAAGACAGTGACCGAGACCAGGAATGATTCCATGAGTGACTTTCCTTCGTGGCTATGTGTTGCTCTGTGCTTCTTGCAGCACTGGGTGGACGACCTCGCCTGAGGAGGCGATCAGTACTCCGCGAACGATCTCGTCCTGGGTGTCGATATGCAGCTTGCCGTCCTTGATCAGCAGGGCCGCCAGATTCGCCATGTTCCTTGAGAACATCTGGCTGGCGTGCTTGGGCACGGCGCCCGGCAGGTTTACCGGGCCGTCAACCGTCACGCCGTCGCGCACGACCACCTCTCCCGGAACGGTCAGCGCACAGTTCCCGCCACGCTCGGCGGCGAGGTCGATGACCACGGTGCCCGGCCGGAGCCGGTCCATGATTGCCTCGGGCAGCAGCATTGGGGCCTTCCGGCCGGGGACTGCTGCTGTGGTGATGACTACGTCCACGCCCGAGAGGTGCTCGCCGAGCGCTTCCTGCTGCCGTCGGTAGTACTCTTTCGACTGCTGGGCTGCGTACCCCCCTTTTCCCGTGACGAGTTCCATGCCGACGTCCAGGGTCACGAAGACGGCGCCCAGGCTCTCGACTTGTTCCTTGACTTCGGGGCGGATGTCATAGCCCTCAGTCACCGCGCCGAGCCTCCGTGCGGTCGCCAGCGCTTGCAGGCCTGCGACTCCCGCCCCGATCACGAAGACCTTGGACGGCCTGACCGTGCCAGCCGCCGTCATCATCAGGGGAAACATGGTCGGGGCATGGAGGGCTGCGAGCAGCACGGCGCGGTAGCCCGCGATCGTGGCCATTGAGCTGAGCGCGTCCATGCTTTGCGCCCTGGTGATTCGGGGCAGCATCTCCAGAGAGATCAAGGACAGCCCTTCTCGGGCCAGATGCTGGACGAGGTGCAGATCGTCGAGCGGGGCCAGGAATCCGGCCACTGCAGCCCGAGGCCTGAGTGCTTCGGCGTCATTGGCGGTGACACCATTGACTGTGAGTAGGAGGTCGGCGTTCGCCATCGCCTCCCGCCGGGTGGTGATGCTTGCCCCCGCGGCCTCGTATCGTGCGTCTGGATAGAACGAGGACGCTCCAGCGCCCTCCTCGACCAGCACGTCGGCTCCACGCCGCCTGAGCGCGCCGATGTCCTCAGGAACCAGCGCGACGCGGCGCTCGCCGGCCCGTCGCTCCTTAGTCACCGAGACCTTCATCGACGGCTCTTCTCTCAAGGTGGGCGTCCGACGCCCTTTGAGCCAGTCTCGCACAGCCGAGGGCTGCAGACTCAGCAGATTCCCCGACGCTCAGGCGCATCTTGTGGAGTACCCGCTGCAGTATTCGGAGTCATGCGACGTATCGCTGCCCAGCCAGCTGGCCAGCAGGCATACAGCGCAGGGTCGTGTGGTGCAAGCCCACTTCCCGATACCACCGAAGTCCGTTGGGTCTGCCGTTCGCTCTGGTAGTCTGGGCCCGTGCGCGCCTCGACAACGGCCATCGCCCTAGTCCTGACCCCCTTCTCTGCTCTTGCCGACGGAGCTGATTTGGAGGTCGTCAGCCGGATCAAGCACGAGGCCGAGACCAACAGCGAGGTGATGGATCATCTCTTCCAACTGGTAGAGGTCTTCGGCCCGCGTGTGACGAACTCGCCCGGATTCCTAGGCTCCGCACGGTGGGCTGCCCAGCAGATGGAAGAGTGGGGTCTGGAGAACTCCCGGCTGGAGAAGTGGGGGCCGTTTGGCCAAGGGTGGTCTCGAGAGTATTTCTCCGCGCACTTGCTCAAGCCACAGTACGAGCAGCTCATTGGCGTGCCTTTGGGGTGGAGCCCCTCAACCGAGGGCAAGGTAATCGGCCAGCCGGTGCTCGCGCCGTTGCGGAGAGACAGCCGTCCAGTGCGGGACGAACGTGCTATCGACGAGTTCATCGAAAAGTGGAAGGGCAAGCTGTCCGGCCAAATGGTGATGATCTCGGAGGTCAAGAGGGTTCGTCCGCAGACGAGGGCCCCAATGCACAGGCACGCCAGTGCAGACCTGCAGGAACTGGCGAAGGCGCGCGAGATGTCCCCGCCCATCGACTATCTGGATCCCGAGCTCGTGATTCCGGAGGATCCTGAGAGCCGGCGAAACTTCTTCATGAAGGCCCCGCGCTGGTTCAGCGAGGACCGCACGAAGGAGCGCCGGAGGATTCAGTCCAAGCTGAACGAATTCTTGGTCGGTGAGGGTGTGACCCTGGTGATTCACCCAGCCTCCCGCGGGGACGGTGGCACGGTGTTTCCGCCACGGGCTGGCGGGCGCCACGTAGAGGACGCTCTGCCTCCTCCGTCCATCGCCCTGACCCCCGAGCACTACAACCGGATCTATCGGCTGGTCGAACGGGGCGTCGGAGCCGAGGTGGAAGTCGAGGTGCGCACCACTATTTACCGAGACGATCTGGACTCCATCAATGTCGTCGCCGAGATTCCAGGTTCGGGCAAGCCGGATGAACTGGTCATGCTGGGTGGCCACCTGGATACCACCGCCGCAGCGCTGGGGGCCACGGACAACGGCGCAGGGTGTGCGGTGATGATGGAGGCGGTGCGCATCCTGAAGGTCCTCGACCTTCCGCTGGAGAGGACCGTGCGGATTGTTCTATGGGGCGGGGAAGAGCAGGGGCTGCTCGGGTCCAAGGCCTACGTCAAGGAGCACTTTGGCAATGCCGAGACGATGGAGCTGACCGACCGGCACGCCGAGTTCTCTGCGTACTTCAATGTCGACAATGGCACCGGCAAGATCAGGGGCGTCTACCTGCAGGGAAACGATAGGGTGCGGCCGATCTTCTCCCAGTGGCTGGCACCCTTCCGGGACATGGGTGCCACGACGCTGAGCATTCGGAGTACCGGCGGCACGGACCACCTCTCGTTCGACGCCGTTGGGCTGCCAGGGTTCCAATTCATCCAGGACCGCGTCGAGTACGAGACCCGGACTCACCACTCGAACATGGACAGCTATGACCGCGCCCAAGCGGCCGATCTGATCCAAGCCTCGATCATCGTGGCTTCATTCGTGTACAACGCTGCCAATGCTGAAGACCTATTGCCCCGCAAGCCTTTGCCCGACCCGCAGCCGCTGACAAAGCCTGAGGTGCCTAGCCCGGCCGACCACTGATTGAGTCGGGATGTCGTCTAAAGAGCGCGCCTCTTACGACATGTAGCGGTCCAGAATGCCTTGCCAGTGACCTTGTGCGGTAAGGATGAGTTCGATGACGTCACGCACCGCGCCTCGTCCACCTCGGGATGGCGTGATCCAGTGGGCGGCCTCGCGGGCTTCGGTGCGGGCGTTCGCGGGGGCGACGGAGAGGCCCGCCCGCCTCAGCAGCGGCACGTCCGGCAGGTCGTCGCCAACGTAGGCGACTTGTGACGCCTTGAGGCCGGCATTCTGGAGTATCTCCTCGAAACACTCGACTTTGTCGGTGCGCCCCTCGACCAAGTAGCGCATGTCCAGCGACCGCGCCCGGACTTGAACGGCGAGGCCTCCGCGGCCGGTGATGATGCCTGTGTCGATCCCGACGTCGCGGAGCCACCGCAGCGCGATGCCGTCGTGGCAGTCGAAGCCCTTGGTCTCTGCCACAGAGCCGTCCGGTGTTGTGAGAAAGAACACGGTGCCGTCAGTCAGCACGCCGTCGCAGTCCATCAGCAGCAAGCGCACGGGCGCGGCTCGGCGCAGCAGCGCTTTCCGGAATTCGGGCATCTCCTTCTTTATCGCACGGTAGGCGAGGGGATCCGGGGAGTGTTCATTGTGTTGTTGGCAGGCCCATTCTGGTGTCGAACCCCTTTGAGGATGATCGGCGAGTCTGGGGTGGGCCCGGCCAATTGTGCATGCTGTCGTGCCAATAGGGGCACAAGGCGGCGACGTTGACGGCTGGGCAGGCCAGTCCGGCGCGCTTTTGCCGCCCGCTGGACGTGATTGGAGTGCACGACTCCCGGGGAGTGGCCGATCACTGCTTCAATTCCTGGACGCCGAATCTTGGATGGCTGCGGGCGACGGCCAGAATCGAATGGAGGGCCCTATTGAGGGCGTGGCTTGCAGACCCCTAGCCGCACGCCAGATCTTGTAGGCGCGATCGTGCCGCATGCTTGCCGCCATTGTGCATGTGCTGCCATTGTCGGACTCTGACGGGCGCAGCGACCGACAGCTAGGGCCGCCCATTGACCTGCTTCACAACCTGCTCGAACGGTTACTGGTAGCGAAAACCTCGCACGTCCCAGGGAGGATCGGATGCCCCCACGTGCTGCGTAGGCGGAAATCGGGGAATCTCGCTACTCTCGCATATAATTCCCTTGGCGGGCGTCACCGGTAGGCGCTCTGGGGCTCGTTTGTGAGGTGTTGAATTGAAGACAAAGACCATTCGGGAACGTTTGTTCGATGTCCTCTTTGGCGGCGGTCGTGCTGCGAAGAGGTTTGACCTGTGGCTACTTGTCGCCATCTTGATCAGCGTCAGTGTCGTCATGCTGGAATCCATGGCCGGGAAGGGGTCCGTGTGGTTCGATCAACTCCGGATGGCGGAGATTGCCTTCACGGTGATCTTCACTACGGAATACCTGCTGCGGATTTTCTGCCATCGCAAACGATCCCGATACCCATTTGGGTTCTTCGGTTTGGTGGACTTTGTCTCGATTGCGCCGACTTGGCTTGCATTCGTGTTTCCCGACGCGGACACCTTCGCCATACTGCGTGTGCTGCGGATGTTTCGAATTTTCCGCATCTTTTCGTTGGGGCGTTTTTCGCGAGCGGCGATGATGATTGGAAATGCTCTGGAGGCTACCCGCTACAAGATCGCGGCCCTTGTCATAGGTGTTGTTCTGATTTCGGTAGTCGCGGGATCGCTCATGTATCTCGCGGAGGGACCCGAGAACGGATTCACCAACATCCCAGCAAGTACGTACTGGGCGATCATCACGATGACAACCGTCGGGCACGCAAGTCTGATGCCAGCGACAGTCCTAGGCAAGCTCTTAGCGTCCGTGCTCGTGATTCTGGGCTATGCGGTCGTGGCGATCCCGGTCGGCGTGATCACGTCAGAGGTGCTCGCTGCCAAGAAGTCCCGCGAAGCGCTCCTCGCCGGTGAGGAGACGGAGCGTCGCGAGTTCAAGGCCTCGGCATTCTACAGCTATCAGGATCCAAACATCCCTCAAAGAGTCATCTTCGAGGCATCCGTCCTCAAGCCAGTCGCCGGCTTTCTGAACGCAAGAGGGGGCTACTTGTTCATCGGAGTGGATGACAGCGCTAAACCGTGCGGAATTCAGCGAGACCTTGAGCTGAAGAGCTGGAACACAGAGAAATACGTGAGGCATCTCACGGACCGGATCGTGGGGGAGCTTGGTTCGGCCGCGGCGACCTCCACTCACATCAGCATCGAAAGGATCGAGGGTGTGGAGATCTGCGTCGTCGAGGTGGATCGATCGCCCAATCCTGTGTGGTTCGTGAAAACAGGCAAACGGGAGGTCCTCTACGTCCGGGCCAACAACTCGACGCGCGAACTGAGCGGCCCGGATCTCTTCAGCTATATCAGGAAACGATGGGACTAGCGCAGTGCCTTCACCGTGTTCACGTGCAGAATGCCCCCATGCGAATTCTGGAATCTGGAGAGTCCCGGTTGAGTGAAACTGGCGCATGCGGTCATCACGACCGAGGGTCGGTGAAGCTTTGGTTCGAGGCCCCGGACGGCGCCATGGTACGGTCTGGGTTTCTCAGGCGAGCGCCAGCAGCTGCGGTCCGCCCTTGCGTTCGGACCTGTTAGTGGACTGTACTTGGACTCAGAAAAGGAGCAGGCGCCCATGAAACTGTCCACCAGCCAGATCAAGTCGATCAGCTACCTCAAGGCCCATGCCTCGGAGATCGTGCGCACGCTCGGCGATCAGGCAGAGCCCCTGGTCATCACCGAGAACGGCGAGCCCAAGGCGGTCCTACAGGATTTCGACAGCTTCCAGAGGACCCAAGAGACGATGGCACAGCTCAAGATCCTCGCCTTGGGTAACCGGCAGATTGAGGCCGGGCAGGTGCACGCCGCGGAGGATGTGATCGCGCGGCTGCGGGGGCGTTGACGGCCTGTCGGGTTCTGCTGGCCAATAACGCAGCCCGCGGCCTCGAAGAGATCAACGACTACATCGACCGCCACGATTCCCCGGCCCGGTCGGACTACGTCCCACATCGGATCGAGAACGTTCCAGAGTCTGTCAGAGCATCCCGAGCGTTGACGCTATCCGAGAGAGATGCTCACCATAGGGATTCGGGAGTACCGGGAGGTCTTCGTCAAGCCCTACCGCATCATCTATCGGGTGACCGCGGAAACGGTCTATGTCCTCCTCATCGCCGACGGGCGACGTGATATGCAGTCGTTGCTGCTGCGACGCTTGCTACAAGCGTAGGTTCAATCGGTCAGCACGCAAGACCACCGGAGAATCCGATGCATCGGCATCACACCTGCCATTGGGCTATGAACAACGCCGGTCACCGATTCTCATAGTCGGTCAAGCACATAACCTGCCCCAATCCGGAATGCACAACGGTAGGTGGCAACTGCGCGTGGCACGGGAGAAGGAGACTCGGTGCGCGCCAATCCAAGGGGTGCTCGGAGTGCCGACCGCCGTGAGTGCCTCGGCAGTGCGGGCAGGGCCACGATTGCGCCGACACGGTTGGGAGCGAAAACTCCGCATCAGGGACATGATCGACGTGGGTTGGCCGCAGTGCAGTTGCCTCCAATGCACGGTCGACCGGGGCCTGGAATCTTCGCTGCTCGCCACCACTTCAGGTGCGAGAGCTAGTTGGACGTCCCGATCCACGTGGCGGACGCAGCCCGCCATCCCTAGAGTCCCGGGTCGGCCCTGCTGCGGGCTCGTCGCAACCACCGCCGAATTTGCTGGTCCCGCACTACGTCCACCACCCGCCCGACGCGAGCCCAAGCGCGGCGAGGAATGTCCGAGTCGGAATACACCAGGCGGTAGATGTCCTCCAGATCGCTCATCGTCCGCACACACAGCCGCCGTCAAAGCTATTTGATGTCGTGCTCGTCGGACTCCTTCCCCATGTGAACCTCCATCGCCAGAATGTGGGCCTCTGATGCTCCCTTTACGACTAGGTGGGGTGAGTTGTAGAGCGTCTTCGCCGCCGAATCCAAAACAGCCGGCACCGCCGTGCGGAGCTCATCGTGTGACCATCCCCTCTCCAAGCCCCAGTCGCGAGCCACGTCGTCCGCCTCCCGAGATACGGCCTCCCCGTGATCGATTGCAAGCGCTTCCATGTCAATCTTGGTGCGACTGCGCCGTTACGACATTGTCATGGGGCCCCCACAACGTAAAGGTGCGCGCGGATCCGCTGCTCCGCAAGCCGACGTTCAAGGTTCTGGAATGCCGGCTCTAGCGCGCCCGGGCTGAACTCAACGCTGTCCGGGTACCCACTCGTGCTCATCGCCAGCGCGGGCGTCTAGGTCCAGGGGATCGGGCAGTGCCCCGTGGCGAATGAAGGCCGCCGGGGCGTACAGCACAGAGTCCGCCGCGATGACAGGGTTCCGCGAGATTACCCAAGGCCGCCTGAGAAAGCGCGCCGGCTCCTCCACCCACGCGGGGATGGTGTGGCCATGCAGCCATGCCACGTGCTCTACAACCGCCGCCAGCAGCGCGTCCCAACGTGTGCCTGTCAGGGGCGGCGGCTCCGCCAGCGCGGCCGCTTGGTCGCTCCGCGCCAGCCTGTGAAACCTACGCGGCAGGTCGTGCATGAGCACGCGATAGCGCGTATCCCGGTCCGGCCCGTCATTGATCACGCGGCTGTAGGTCGCGAGCGTGAACATCCTCATCCCGACCGGTGCCTAATGATAGGGGTGGACGATCGGCCGCCCCGTCGAGCTGGGCGTCGCGATCGACAACTAGGCTGACGCGTGCGGGGATCCCAGCGTCAGAGTGGCACTTCTGAGACTTTCTCTGACATCAAGCCCTGCCGCTGTCGTTGCGCACGTGGGCCGATGCCCAAGAGCGCCCGAAAGCGTCGTGCGCGGCAATAGCAGTCGGCGCAGACAACGTCCGTATTCTCCACTCGTGCCCCCAAACCGGCGCCAGTGCTGAAGACTGCACACACGAGCCGAGGGGTCGATCTGGGGCCTTTGCCCGCCATTCACCCTGTACAGGACCATGTGACCCCCATTGCCAAAGTCGACCGGCAGTTCCCGGCACTCCGGATACTCCGTTGCAGGTCGGCCCGCCAAAGTGTGGTTGGCAAGGCTTCCCTTGGCCGGGCCGCTGCCGGACTCTAGCCGTGGATGGATTACAGCAGGCGTCGCAAATCGCCCGGTGCGGGCGCTATCCAAACTACCTGTGGCATGCGGGTGGTGCAGCCTCGTCCTCATCAGCCCAAGTGCTGAGCCAAGCCGCTACCTCGCGGCCCGAAACATTTTTGCCAGTCTTCCGATGGTGCCGCCATGCATTCTCTCCCCGCTGAAAGAACAGCTCTCGCGCCTCCTCTCGGTCGACGTACTGGTGGATGGCGTTACGCAGCAGCCAATGCGAGGATCTCTGGCGCTTCTCCGCAAGGCGCTTCACGCGCTCGCGCACATCGCGATCCAGCCTTATCGACACACGACCCACTGGCATGCCTGATAAGTATTACCCAGTTCTGCCTAAAGTTCCTAGGCGAACCATTGTCTCAAGCAGCGCAAACCATCGAAGAGGGGCATTCGGAGGAGGAGGGGGAAGGTGACCGTGCCCGAGGCAGCCGAGACTGGGCTGACGGAGTTGACCGCCGCAGCTGAGGGCCTGCGTGATGAACAAGGCGGTGCTGTGTCGCGGCGGTCCGCTGCACGCTGGCGGTCGAGCGCAAGAGGCGGCAACGCCAGACGGCCACTCTGGGCGGGAGGTGCTCCGCCACCACCAGTGAAGGTCGGCGCTTGGCCCATGGAGCGTATACAGGGAGGGTTGCGGGCGGACGACCGCGTCTAGCCGTTGCTACGCTCCGGCGAGACGCTGAGTGCGGTCCGTGTGCGTGCCCGGGTGCGGGGTCACGCGAGCGTAGAAGCCGTGAGGCACCAGCCTGCACTTATGGTTCTTGGGCTTGGGGTACACGCACTCCGACCGGCTTGCCCGCAGCCACAGCCTCCGCGGAACGTAATCCCTTCTGGTGCCGCCGACATGATCTGAATGGCATCGGCCACGGTCGGGGGAAGTGCTCTGATGGGCCGGCACTCTGCCGTGCAGAGGCGCCAAACTCGTACCTTGGCTTACCCAAGACTGTCCGTCACCCGTGCTTGGGGAAGGCGAGACCGAGGAACCGTGGTTGGGCGTGAGACTGAGGCACCTGCAAGCCGCACTGACCGTAGCCGAGAGCGATAGGCAAACTGCTACTCCTTCGCGCAACAGCAGGCGTGCCTCTCGTCCGGCCCAATTGGGGGCACCCAAGGGTTAGACATCCTCGGGCGACTCGACCCTTAGCGGATTTGGTACTCGGGCTTGCTGGGTCGGTTGGGTATGATCGGAGAAGCGGCAGAGGGAGTTCGAGTGTCCCACCATACTGGCTCGCGGGCCATCGCGGGCGATGCCGCATTCCAGATACAGATCGACGGGGGTTCAAGAATCGATGGCTGTCAAGGTTGGCATCAATGGTTTCGGTCGCATAGGCCGCAGTGTATATCGGGCTCAGATGGGCAATCCGGCGGTGGACGTGGTAGCGATCAACGACATCACAGACACCGGCACTCTGGCGCACCTGCTCAAGCACGATTCGGTGATGGGGAATCTCACAGCCGACGTGTCTGCGGGAGATGGTTGCCTGATCGTGGACGGAAAGCGCATAAAGATCTTCTCGGAGCGCGATCCAGCCCAGATTCCTTGGAACTCCGAGGGAGCCGAGATTGTGGTCGAGTCGACTGGCCTGTTCCGCACGCGGGAGGCAGCGCAGAAGCACCTCGGCGGGAGCGTCCGCAGGGTAGTCATCTCCGCTCCTGCGAAGGGAGAGGACATCACTGTTGTGCTGGGCGTGAACGACTCTCAGCTCAACGACTCTCACACCGTGATCTCGAACGCGTCCTGCACGACGAACTGCTTGGCGCCGGTTGCCAAGGTGCTCCACGAGACGTTCGGCGTGACCAAGGCCATCATGACGACGGTGCACAGCTACACCAATGACCAGCGCACCCTTGACCTTCCGCATAAGGACCTCCGGAGGGCGCGCGCGGCGGCGGTCAACATGATTCCGACGAAGACCGGCGCGGCGGCGGCCATCGGTCTGGTCATGCCCGACTTGATGGGCAAGTGCGACGGGTTCTCGATCCGCGTGCCGACACCGAACGTTTCCGTGGTTGACTTAGTGGCGGAGCTTGAGCAGCCCGCGACCCCGGAGGCTGTTAACGAAGCCCTGAAGGCTGCGGCCGATGGCCCGCTGAAGGGCGTGCTCGCGTATACCGAGGAGCCCTTGGTTTCGTGCGACTTCAAGGGCAACCCCAATTCGTCCATCGTTGACGGCGCGATGACGCGCGTGGTCGGGGAGAACATGGTCAAGGTCCTGGCTTGGTACGACAACGAGTGGGGTTACTCGAACCGCGTCGTGGACTTGGTCCAGCGGCTGGCAGCCTGAGGCTGCCTGCGCCCCTGCGGGCTCGCCATGGTTCGCTGACGGGGAGTTGTAATGGGCTACCGCACCCTTGACCAGATTTCGCTGGCTGGCCGTCGGGTGTTCATGAGGGCGGACTTCAATGTTCCGCTCGACAAGCAGGATGGCCGGACCATCACGAGCGACACCCGGATCCGCAAGGCCCTGCCGACCGTAGAGACGATTCTGGGCCGGGGGGCGTCTTTGGTCTTGGCATCACATCTGGGCCGGCCGAAGGGCCAGCGGCTGGAGTCCATGAGCCTACGTCCGGTTGCTGAGAGGCTTGGAGAGCTGCTCGGAACGGAAGTGGCGCTGGCCCCGGACTGCATCGGGCCGGAAGTGGAGACTTTGGCCGACAGCCTAGAGCCGGGCCGAGCGCTGCTGCTCGAGAACTTGCGCTTCCACGCTCAGGAGCAAGCGAACGACGCAGGCTTTTCGGCTGGTTTGGCGCGGCTCGGCGATGCCTTCGTGAATGACGCGTTTGGTACTGCCCACCGTGCCCATGCTTCGACCGTCGGCGTTCCGGCTGTCATGCCTGACCGGGCGGCTGGTCTGCTGATGCAGAGGGAGCTGGAATACTTCTCGATGGCCACATCGAACCCGCGGAGGCCGTACGTTGCAATCATCGGCGGGGCGAAGATCTCAGGCAAGATCGACGTTATCCGGAACCTCCTCTCGCTGGCGGACCGGGTGTTGATCGGCGGGGCGATGACCTACACGTTCCTCAAGGCGTCGGGAGCGCGCGTCGGGGACTCGCTGGTTGAGGAAGACCGCCTCGGGTTGGCGTCGGAGCTGTTGGAGATTGGCGAAGGACGGCTTGCGTTTCCGGAAGACCACGTGATTGCGGACTCGTTCAGCGCCGATGCCAACGTGCGCACCGTCGAGTCTGATGTGCCCGATGGATGGATGGGCCTTGACATTGGGCCACGCACGATTGAATCCTACCGCCGAATCCTCGGAGACGCTCGGATGATCGTCTGGAACGGCCCGATGGGAGTGTTTGAGATTGAGGCATTCGCGGCAGGCACGCTAGCGATCGCGAGATGCATAGAGTCGGTCTCCGACAAGGCGGTCACGATTGTCGGGGGCGGCGATTCGGAGCGTGCGATCCGAGCGGCGGGAGTTGGCGCAGCGATCTCTCACATATCGACCGGGGGCGGCGCTTCACTGGAGTTCCTCAGCGGGGCTGTCTTGCCAGGGGTCGCAGCGCTGGCGTGACCAGGGTATCTGGGAAGCATCGACTGAGCGTTCCGGCGTTACCGTCCGAGTGAGGCGTGGAGCGGGCCGCCGACTCTTAGCGCGCGATGTCGCGCCGGGCTGCCCGGGAGTGCTTCAGCTATCGTCCTCCGGTTGTAGCCCGCTACGACGCAGCCGGGCCTCCATTACGGCCAGTCGTGCCTGGGCAGCTTCACGTGCTATTGCTTCCTGCTTAGCGTTGTGCTCGGCCTCTCGCCGGGCCGCCGCCTCTGCCCTGCGCCCGGCCGCTTCCCGCTCAGCTCTGTGCTCGGCCTGCTGCTTCGCACCAAACACCTCCGCGATCCAGAGGCAGTCCTTCCCGGTCCGCAGGTCCCGCACCCGCAGAAACGCTCCTTCCGGCCGCAATGACACCCCCAGCACGGTGCTCCGCACCGACCCGGGCAATCCGGCCTCCGGCCCCAGCTGCCGATAGCCCCACTCCCCGAGCTCGTAGCCCACCAGCCGCGGCCCCGGTCGCCTCGCATCCGGCTGGAACACGAAGTACTCGCGGATCTCCAGCTTGGCGTACAGAGCCTTCTTCTCCTCACGGTTGCGGACCTCGCTCGACGGTGAGATCACCTCCATCGCAAAGTCCGGCGGTTTGCCCTCCACCCACAGCTTGTAGGTCCCACGCCCCCCCAAGTCGTGGTCCAGCACGACGATCACGTCCGGGGCCACGAACTTGCCCACGCGCTTTCCCCGCACCCGCCGCGCGTCCTCCTGCCCCTCCGCGTAGTACAGGAACATGTCGCCTTCCACCACCACGTCCGATCGGTGCAGGAAATGCTGCTTGAGGTTTGCGCGCAACTCCACGATGGCGTTGGTCTGCAAGGGGTTGTCGGGCAAGAAACGACCGTCCGAATCGGGGTACTCCAGAGGCCCGGGGACCATGCGCAGCGGTGTCGGCTCGACCGCCACGGCCGGCGCGGCGTGCTGCTTGATTGTGCCCTTGTCCTTCATTCGAGCAGGACGCGGGTGGTGGCCGAGCGTCGGGTCAGAATAGCACGGTCGAGAGAGTGGACTCGATTCCCGGAGGCGCAGAGGCAGGCACCGCCGAGACGCACGAATGACGGCCACGAGCGTCTGTCTAGCGTCAGTGTTGGCCAGCTCTCATGCCTAGCGTGAACGCTGGCGTTCGAGTACTGAGACCAAGTGCGTCGACGTCGGGATCAACATTTCTTTCTCTCGATGGAGTTCGACGGGCTTTGGCGGGGTAGCTCCTAGGTATTGTCGAGAGGCATCGGCAGGGACGAGGCGGGTCTGCACAGAACTAGTCATATGAGTCTTGGATGGGACCATTCGACCCGCAGCTGCGACAGCGGAGTGGTGGCCCAATCGCTCGTACAGTCGAACGAATCTAGACCCTTGATTCTGAAGGAGCTAGATCTTCGAGCGCACGGCGCACCCGCCCATCCGAACACGCGTCTGGCTTCCTAGACACCTCGGCACTTCGGAGCGAGTGGTGCCGAGTACCCACAGTTTGCGCTTGAACACCGACTGGCTACCCATTTGGCAATCAGGGAACTGCCTGTCTCGCACCATGAATCCCATGGTCGCGAGCGTGCGCCCGCTGTAGCCTTCCCACATGATCTGGTTCCCTGGAGCCAGATCCTGATTAAGTCATCGGTAGCCGCCCGAACGTCTCCGACCAACCGCCGCCAATGGTGATGCAAGGCCAGCCATCAGGAGACTTGAGTGCCATACTCAGGGTGGGTGAGGAAGTTCAACACGGAGGGCCCCATGGTGCCTCAACGGCACTACTGCATCCCGCCCCTCAGCCGCATTGACCTCGAAGAAGTCCTCGAACTTGTCGAGGACATGCGCTACTTCGTCCTCCATGCCCCCCGGCAGACCGGCAAGACCTCCACCATCAAGGCGCTCGCCGACCGGCTAAACGCAGCGGGCGAATACCGCTGTGTGTACGTGAACTTCGAGCCAGCGCAGTCCGCCCGCCAAGACGTTGGTGCCGGCATGCAAACGATCCTGGCAGCGCTCGCGGACGAAGCGGACTGGACGACTGGGGAGGATCTGGTTGAGCAGATCTGGCCCGCGGCCTTGGCCAAGGCCGGCCCGCACCTCGCGCTGAAGCGTGTCCTGGCCCGTTGGTCAGCGGCCGATTCCAAGCCTCTAGTCCTCTTCATCGACGAGATCGACTCACTCATCGGCGATACCCTCCTGTCCGTGCTCCGCCAGCTTCGCAGCGGCTACCCGGACAGACCCCGGCGTTTCCCGCAGAGCATCATCCTCTGCGGCGTACGAGACGTCCGCGACTACCGCATCTTCTCCAGCTCCGAAGGAACACACATCGCCGGCGGCAGTGCCTTCAACATCAAGGCCGAGTCGATGCGGTTGGGAGACTTCACCGAAGCCGAGATCCGGTCACTGCTCGGCCAGCACACCGCCGAAACCGGTCAAGAGTTCAAGGCTGGCGCACGGGAAAGGATCTGGCACCTTACGCGGGGCCAGCCTTGGCTGGTCAACGCCCTCGCCCGCCAAGCCTGCTTTGACGACAAGGCTGGCCGCGACCGAAGCCGACCAATAGGCCTCGCCGCCATCGAGCTGGCCAAGGAGACCCTCGTCATCAACCGCGTCACGCACCTCGACCAACTTGCCAACCAGCTCAGAGAAGAGCGGGTTCGGAGTGTGATACTTCCGATGCTGGCCAGCTCCCACGACTGGAACTACTCGGACCGCGATCTGGAGTACGTGCGCGACCTCGGGCTGGTGGCTCACGAAGGCGTCGTCAGGATGGCGAACCCAATCTATTCCGAGGTCATTCCCCGCGAATTGACCGCATCCTTGCAGTCCGGCCTGGAGAGCATGGTCTCCCCTGTCTGGTATGTCAACGACGACGGGAGCTTGGACGTCAGGAGACTTCTGACTGCTTTCCAAGGCTATTTCCGGGAGCATTCGGAGTCTTGGGTGGACAGGTACGGCCACCGTGAGGCGGGTCCCCAGCTCGTGCTACACGCCTACCTGCAGCGCGTGGTCAACAGCGGAGGGCGAATCACGCGGGAGTATGCCGTCGCCCGCGGACGAACGGACCTGCTCATCGAATGGCCACTGCCCGGCCAAACGCTGGCGTCCTTTGCGAGCAAGCATGTCATTGAGTGCAAGGTTGTCGGCGAGCGGTCCGGCCTCGAGACCATCGTCCGCCAGGGCTTGCGTCAGACGGCGGAGTACATGGATCTGTGCGGCGCGGAGTCCGGGCATTTGGTGGTCTTCGACATGCGCCGCGGAAAGACGTGGGAGGAGCGGATCTTCACAAGACAGCCGGAGTCGGACCAGCTACCCATCACTGTGTGGGGTATGTGACCCAAGGTCCGGCGACAGCTCGCCGGCCAAATTGACCCCACTGCAGAAGCGGGCCGTGCAGCTGCCGCACGAGACGCTGGTAGTGCAGCGGCCCGACCCAAGGGCATTCTTGACATCCGTGTTGCTTGACCGCCCTTGCGATGCTCCCATAGGAAGTTCCGACCACCCGAACGCCTCCAGCCGACCGCTGCCAGTCTTGATCCAAGGCCCGCGATCGGCAATCCTGAGTGCCACTCAGGTTGCGCAAGGAAGTTCAAGAATGAGGGCCCCATGGTTCCCCAGCGGCGCTACTGCATCCCGCCACTAAGCCGCAACAACATCGAACGAGGCCCTTGAACTGGTCGAGGATCTGCTCTACTTCATCCTGTAGGCTCCCCGCTAGACGGGAAGGACGGCGACCGTCATAGCCCTAGCCGACGAGCTCAACCTTCTTGGGGAATCCGCTGGCGTGTGCGTGAACGTTGAGTCTGGCCAGACTGCTCGCGAAGTCGTGCACAGACCAAAGGGCAGGCCTAATGCCTGAGTTGCCGGCGATGTTGCCGCTGCCGCAAGCGAAGCAGCGAGAGCCGGCGCAAGAGACCGTAGCGGCACAGGGATGCCGAGCGCAACGCGGCTCTGCCCGGACTGCATCCGCAGAGCCGGAAAGCGCGGTGGGAACCGACACGCTCTGGCTCGCCACCGTTTGCCGAACCCAAGCCGTCGCCTTGGAGTTCGTCAGTTCACACTCTGGAACCGCTAAGCCTCGAGCTTTCCAACACTCGCCATCCAGTTCAGCCCAGGGAGGTCTCGGATAGTGATTTGCAGGAAGGTCGTCGTTACTCGGCTGCGCTTGGCGAACTGGAAGCCCCATCTCGGACTTATCGGCGGGAAGACCCAGCGTGCCTCCGTGGGTTCCGGTGGGCCGCTTATGGTCCTGCCTCCCTCGTAGTGAGGGACAGTTCCTCAAGCCCTACGAAGCCGCGCGAGCAGCGCTTCGCCACTCTCGCAAACCACGACCCACTTGGCAATATCCTTTAGGCGGTTGGTGTCGCTGATTCCGTCGAGGAGCTTGGCCAGTCGCTCTGCCGCCCCACCTCCGAAGCGGAGCTTTGCCATTTCCAGCAGCATCGCCACCATCGACCGTTGCATTTCAGCACGCTCCTCGGCCCTGATCCGGTCTGCCCATGTCCGAGGTTCTTGTTCCAGCATTTCCAGCACCTCGGTCAGATTATCGCTCACCCGCACATTCA
>JAPPMC010000095.1 GCA_028819235.1 Bryobacterales bacterium | reverse complement strand
GGATGCCACACGAGGGGTGCCGTTGTCAAGTCCCGCTTATGGGGCATGGGCAGCGCGTGCCCATGATCGTGCGCTGGCCTGGCTACATTGCCTCCGGTTCGAGCAGTGCCCACGTCTGGGGTTTCCACGACTTCCTGGCTACGTCCCTCGAACTGGCGGGGGCGGAGCCTCCAGCAGCGACGGACGGGCTCTCGGTCGTCCCCATCCTCTTGGGCAGGTCTGAGCAGCGGGCTCACAATTACCTCTACTGGGAGCTGCCGCGCCACAACAGCGAGACAGGCGAGTTCCGAGACGAGGTGCCGGCCCAGGCGATCCGCGCGGGGAAGTGGAAGGCAGTGCGGCCGGCACCCGCGGCACCACTCGAGCTCTACGACTTGGTCGAGGACGTCTCCGAGTCACGCGACATTTCTGCGGAGCATCCGAGTGTCTTGGCCAACATGGAAGAGCTCCTAGAGAATGCGCGCCTTCCTCCCAGGCCGCAAACGCAGCCCGACCACATTTGGTGGGAAAGCAAGGGCTAAGCCGTCGAAACGGAGCCGACCAATGCAGCAAGTTGCGCAGCATCGCGATCGCGCGCGTGTCGTTCTGCGGCCACGGGAGCGAGTGACACCTCAACGCCCCAGAACCGTACCTCGTCGCACCGGGCGGGGTCCGAGAGACCGCCGATAGGGCGCAACCGGCTGCAGTGCCGACCGGCGGGTCCCGTGTGAGACGATGAGAAAGGCGCCCGGCAATGTGCCGGTTCGGCGCCGGTTACGCGGCGACGACCGCTCCTTCCCCCGATGGAAGCGCTGCTGGAGCACTTCTTTGCCCAGGTCCACTGGACTGTTCTGCTCGCTGCCATAGCAACCAGCCTCCTCGCATTAGGCAAGGCGGCCGACATCCTCGTCGACGAGGCTGTCGAATTCTCTGAAAGCGTCCGGATCCCCCAAATGGTGGTCGGCGCGACGATCGTCAGCCTTGGCACTACCGCACCAGAAGCTGCCGTTTCGGTATTGGCGGCAATCGAGGGCTCGCCTGGGCTCGCGCTCGGGAACTCGGTCGGCTCGGTGATTGCCGACACCGGGCTGATTTTGGGCTTGGCTTGCCTAGTGGCACCACTCCAACTGGACCCCAAGATCGTCAACCGCCAAGGATGGATACAGATCGGGGCCGGGCTTCTGATGGTAGCCCTCAGCACTCCATGGGGCTCGTTGCAAGGCACGTTCAGCGCCGGAGGCAGGCTCTCGCAGACTGCTGGATTCGGTCTCTTGGCCCTCTTGGCCGCCTATCTGTATCTCTCAGTTCGCTGGGCGGGCCAGCATCGGCAGGAAACCAGCAGACCCAAGGGGCACCCGGCACGCCGGGCCCCGCTCCTGACGCTCCTGAAGCTCGTCGCCGCGACGGCCGGGGTAGTGATCTTCGCGCAGATCGTGATCCCTGGAGTAACCGAGGCTGCCAAGCGCATTGAGGTGCCGGAGAGCGTGATCGCCGGGACGCTCGTCGCGTTCGGCACGTCGCTGCCCGAGCTGGTCACCGCTCTGACCGCCGCGAGACGGGGCCAAGGGGGCCTAGCTGTCGGGAACGTGATAGGAGCGGACATTCTCAACGTGCTGTTCGTAGCCGGAGCGGCAGCGGCCGTGACACCCGGGGGGTTGGAGGCGAGCCCGGCCTTCTTCACCGTGCTCTACCCGGCGATGCTGCTGATCCTGATCGTCTTCAGGGTCGGAGTGTTCGTTTCGGGCGACACCCTCAAGCGACCGTTCGGTCTGGTCTTGGTCGCGGCCTACGTTGCCTATCTGGCTGCTACGTACCAGTTCCTCCCCGACGGCCCCGCCACGGGATGACCGGCAGCGCGGGCTCGAGTCGGTAGGAACCCGGGTAGTCGCTAGAGCTGACCGCCCGTCGGCGTCGCACCAAGCACCCTCATCCCCGCACGTCAGATCTTCAGCAGCCCAGAGCACACGAGATGGCTCCAGATGAGGTCCGCGGACTCCTCCGGCGTCTGTGTGCTGGAGTTGATCACCACTTCCGGTTCCTCTGGGGCCTCATAGGGGTCAGACACCCCGGTGAAGTTCTTGATCTCGCCCGCCAGGGCCTTCTTGTAGAGCCCCTTAACGTCTCGGCGCACCAAAGTTTCGAGCGGACAGTCAGCGAAGACTTCCACAAAGTTCTCCGTCGCCCTGCGCACCTCGGCGCGAACTGCCCGGTACGGCGAGATCGCCGCGGCAATCGCGAACACGCCGTTGCGTGAAAGCAGATTGCAGACAAAGCCGATCCGCCGAATGTTCGTGTCCCGGTCTTCCTTGCTAAACCCAAGTCCCTTGGAGAGATTCGTTCGCACGACGTCCCCGTCCAGGATCTCGACTCTCGCGCCAACCGCACGCAGGCGCTTTGCCAGCATCTTCGCCAGGGTTGACTTCCCTGATCCGGACAGGCCTGTGAGCCAAATCGTGGCACCGTGATGTTCCATGGATGTCCCTCGCGGGTGTTGCCCAGTGCCGTCGCTAAACCGCGAACGGCTGGCGGGCCGGCAGTACCTGCTCAAGCAGGAGGTCGACATCGCGCCGCATTCTGCCCCCGGCCGACATGTGCATGCCGCACTCCTTGTCGGCGTCGCTCTCCCACCACCAGCGCCCTGCCCTGCTGGACTCGCCCGGCGCTATCGCCCGCGTGCAGGGCTGGCATCCGATGCTGCCGTAACCCATCGAGTACAGGGGGTGCAGCGGCACGTCATGCTCGCTGGCGTACGCAAGGACCTGCCGCTGCGTCCAGCCGGCAAGCGGGGCCAGCTTGACGATTCCGCCGTGCTCCTCGTCAATGCTTACAGCCTCGATGCCGACTCGGCCACGGTCCTGATCGCGCCGCAGCCCTGTCACCCATGCTTCGAGGGTTGCCAGGCGCCGCTTTAGAGGGCGCACCTTGCGGATCTCGCAGCACGCCTTGCGCTTGGCGGGCGAGTCGTAGAACAAGTTCGGCCCAAACAGGGTCAGCATCGAACCGAGCTCTTCGGCATCCGGCGGCACCATTTCAACGACGATCCCATACCTCTTGCGAAACGCCGCAATTAGCTGATATGTCTCCTCGTGCAACCGTCCGGTGTCGATGCTGAACACGCTAATCGCAGGCCCGGCCAGCTTAGCCGCCATGTCGATGATGACCGACCCGGTGGCCTGGAAACTGGTGCAGATCGCCAGCGATCTGCCGAATTCCTCGAAGCCCCAGGAGAGAATCTCCCGCGCGCCGGCACTGCGGGCGGGCCAAGTGAACCTGCGTTGCGCCAGCCTCATGCGGTCCTCCGCGCAGCCTCCACCAAGATGCGCGCCACCTCGGGTCTTGTGTACTCGGGCGGTGGAACGCTTCCCTCGGCCAGCATGCGTCGAAGGGCTCGACCTGTCAGGTGCAAGTGATGCTCCGGCCCGTGCGGGCAGGTCTTCTTTGAGGCCATGCAGCCGCACCGCTCGCAGTAGTGCACAAAATCGAAGAAGATGGTCTCGATCCCCAGCTCTCCCGGAAGGAACTCAGAGAAGATGCGCTGGGCATCGAACGGTCCGTAGTAATTCCCCAAGCCCGCATGATCCCTTCCGACGATGAAGTGAGTGATCCCATAATTCCGGCGGACCTGAGCGTGAAACACAGCCTCTCGCGGCCCTGCGTAGCGCATCCATCCCGGGAAACCGGCCAGCATTGCGTGCTGCGCCGGATAGTACTTGCTTAGCAGCGTCTCGTAGCAGGCCAATCGCACGTGGACAGGAGTGTCGTCTCCCTTTGTCTCCCCCAGCACGGGGTGGATCACTAGGCCATCGGCCGTCTCGAGGGCGATCTTGGTGCAATACTCGTGCGCCCGGTGGATCGGATTCCGGGTTTGGAAGCCGACTACCTTGCGCCATCCTCTGTTTCGAATCATCCGGGCCGTGTCGCGAGGCGAAATCGGCAGCCTGCCCGGTACGCCCAGCTCCCAACCACGGGAGGCCTCGACCGGCCCGGCCAGTGCGTACCGTCCGCACTTTCGCAGCCAAGTGATGCCGGGGTGTGCCTCGTCGCTAGTCCGGAAGATGCAGTCGGCGTACGTCTGCTTGTCGATCTCGAAGACTTCCTCCACGTGGAGCAAACCCGCCGGCCCGTCGGCGTCCCAGACCTCCACGGAATCCGCGCGAACGACCCGCTCCCGAGTGCTGTCGTCGACCGGAAAGACAATCGGCATGCTCCATGGCTCGCCAGTCGTGAGGTGCATCGTCCGACATACCGATGCCGTCTCGCGCGACCCGAGGAACCGAGAGACCGGTTCATAGCCCCCCTCGGCCAACAGGAAGAAGTCGCTCAGCTGCCGGAACGATGCTCGAATCGCCGGTAGCGACGCACTGGGGAGGTCGCGCGTGCTCGCGGCTGCCTCCGCCATGAAACCAGTATGGCAGATTCTCGACGCTAATCCCTAATAAGCCTATCGGAATACTAGGGATTGTGTCGCCGCCGTTCGGACGCTTCGTTGTCGCCCGAACTTCACCGCCCCATCCGTCAACGTGAGGGGAAGGAGGAGCGTGCCAAGCATCAGCACGGCAAGAACGGGGAGAGCGGGAATGTAGACCGCCACACGGAATGGGATCCGATTCGCCAATTGATCTCATCTGGCTTCGGCAGCGGCGCCCGGAGGTGCCCGTACGGTTCGGCGCCATCCTGAAGCGGAGCTGACCGCGAAAGGTCACGGCCGCATTGGCATCCGTACAAACAAATGCTCTTCGGGCAAGTGCTTGAACCTAACGCCCACACCGCAGAGTTCCTCTTATGGTGTGTGAATCCTAGTGTTAGGACCTAAGAAGCCAGACTTAGCCATATGTGGAGCGCATGAGCGCACGTCAGCGTCATCGTTCCTCATTAGTAGTGAGTCGCATCCGGTCGAGGGACGGCGGTCGCCCGTAGTCGGCAAGGCCGCCGATGGGCCCGAGCGGATAACTGGCCCTGTCCCGTTGGTGCGCTGTGTGGATGTGTGGGCGAGCAATTTCGCGGCGGCCTGCGGTCGGTGCGGCGCATAGCAGGTCCCGGCCCCACCCACTGCGATTCTGCCCAGGCGTGCCAGCAGCACCCGGGTGCAGCTGGCGCTCAGGCGCTGGCCAGCCAGCCTGAGCCGGTTGCGGCCGAGGGACACTCGCCGTTCTTGCGATCGACCTCCCGCCACGGTCTTGCGAGCGAGTCCGCCGCCGCCGGCGGTCGCACGCAGCTGGTGGCCACCCCCGCCGTCCTACCCATTCCGCGATTCACAACGGGAAACGGAGGACCGCGCGTGACCATTGGTCCCGCCACCAGCCAAGGTCGTGCGCAGCATCTACGCACTCTCAGCGAACCTGCCATCAGAGGAACCGAGTGCGGCAACCCGCGCGCCCGGGACTACCGAAGAGCACTCCACACTACTCGTCACTCCACATTGTGCGGAAGGATCGCTGTAATGCCGCCCTTCTACCCGGCGGTCGGCGCTCGTCGGCCCGCCGTACGAACAGGCCTTGGAACCCAACTGTTTGCTCGGCTCGTAAGTGGCTGTTTGCAAGGCCGGATGGCCGTGCCACCCAAGGCTGGCTCCAAGCGGTAACCGCCCAGCTTGATTCCAATGGCAGACAGCTGCTGCTCCACTTCTCGAGACCGATCAAGAGTAGCCCGATGGATATTGGGATTCCCAGCCAGAATCGTGGATACCATATCCCTCTCGAGAATATTGTCCTTATTCTGTCATGTCAGAAGAAGTGAGGTGTGTGCACAAACGATACCAAGCTGTTCCGACCCATGTGATCGCGCAGGAACCAGAAGTAGTCCCAGACGGCCTTCTTGAACTCGTGACGGACTCCAAAACCCTCAATCTTCAGATTGAGATCTTCTTGCAGCGCACGTCCCGGCCCCGCCCGCTGCATTTCTGCCCAAGAGTGCCAGCAGCACCCAGCTCCAGCTGGCCGCTCGAACACTGGCCAGTCAGTATGAGCTAGTTGCCACCACGCGACACTCGCCGTCTTCCGCAATCTACCTCCCGCTGAGTTCTTGCTCGAAAGAGCCCCCACTGACAGCGTTCGCACGCCGTTAGCGTGCCTGCCACGCTCTCCAAGCCATTGCGCGGCGCACAACGTGAAACGGAAGACCTCGGTTGGCCATTGGTCCTGCCACCAGCGAAGCTGGGCTGCTGGCCGAGAATCCTGGCCAGAACAGCGCTTGTTGGCCCATGTTAGGAACTGTGACACCGCGACCTCGCAACTGCGTTCGGTGTCGGGAACAGGGTCAGGGGAACGAACGAGAGCAACCTCGCTGAGACTGCGAGTCACCGACTGCGGCGGACGTGAGAGGCCACTTGCCCGCCCGGGCCTTCGATAGAGGGTCCCTTCCGTTCTCAGTCCTACTGCGGGCAAGCGCCGCCCAATCAACCGGGGCGGGGCCGCCGATGAGGCTGGCGTGGAGTTGGGTCCCTCCCTGGTTGAGTACACGTTCGCCGCTGATAGCATAGCTGCGATGAGAGTCTTCGGCATTGGGTCCGACGGCGGATTCACGGAGTACGCGCGGTTGCGCTTCGACGTCGAGCATGAAGAATCCACCCTCGAGAAGTGGCTGGAGTCGAATCCCGACGGGATCCTCGAAGACGAGGGGATCCTGATCATCGGCCGTCAGATCCGGACCGACCTCGGCGGATTCATCGACCTGGTCGGCGTGGACCGCGAGGGGAACGCGGTGGTCGTCGAATTGAAGCGAGATCGCACACCGCGCGACGTGGTAGCGCAGGCGCTCGAATACGCCGCGTTTGCGGAGCGGCTCGACGCCGATGCTCTGGAGAGCATTCTCCGTGTGTATCACTCGGACGACTCGCTCAGTCTTCCCGACAATCACCGGGAGTGCTTCGGGCTCGACGAAGCGGAGGGCGTCGCATTCAACAAGGACCAACGCATCGTGATCATCGGGCAGCGCGTGACGCCGGGGATCAGGCGGTCTGCCGCGTTTCTGGCCTCCAAGGGAATTCGCATCACCTGCGTGGAGTTCAGCTTCTTCCAAGCGGACAATGGCAGCCGCCTGTTGTCTCAAGAGATCGTCGTTGGGAAGGAACGTGAGAAGCCGCGTCGAGTGGTGTCTGGTTCGTTGCCGGTCCTAACCGAAGAGGAGTTTCTGGCGTCATGCGACGCGCCGGGCGTCGCTTTCTTCTCCCGGCTGTTCGACCTAGCGCGGGAGGAATCGATGCCCATTCATTGGGGATCCAAGAAGTTCTCGCTCAATGTCGATGTCAGCGGGACGCATGTTCACCTCGGCTTCGGAAGTCCAGATGGCCGCATTGTCATCTCTCGCCGGCTACTGGAACGAAAGTCTGCAGTCCCGGCCAGCGAGCTGGACACACTGTGGTCGGAGGCCGACGCGTCGGGTGGCTTCCTGCGTGGCCAGTACGTTCAAGCGAACCTCGTCTCCCGTGCGGGGATCGCGGATGCAGAGATGCAGGCTGTGCTGGGATGGTTCTCCAATGCGGCTGAGGTGATTCAAGCGCACGGGTTGACGACGTGACCCGCCTAGAGGATCAGGTCAAGTCATCCGGAGAGCGTTTCCGATCCCGGGGCGGAACGGACCGACCGTAATAAGCCTACAGCCGGCGCAATGGCGTGTCACCGTTGGGCCGAGGTGAAGCGACGGAGGCGCTGGAGTTGCTCCAAGTGGAACAGCAAACGTGGGCTCGCAGGATGGTGACCGGGAGCTGTGAAGAAGGTTGAAGGAGGGGGCTGGCGAGGGAGCTGAGGCAGCGGCCGCTGTTCGCACTGCCGGAGGACGGTTAGTGGCTAACGATTGGGTTTCTGGATTTCTGGCGGTATCACGCGACGAGAGTGAGGGTGCCAGGTCGGATCTACAACCGGACCCGCTCAACAAGTCCCAACGGGCCGCCTCTGCATTCTCAGGTAGGTCGCATGGGTCGTGCATTGGCGACGATGGACTTAGTCGGGGAAGCGATACCCGCTCTGGGCACTTGCAACCGGCCGACTGAGGCGGCCACGGCGATCGCCGAAGTTGATGCCTAACGTCAGAGCCCCAGTGCGGCCAATGGCTCGCGGACCTCTGTGTGCCTCAGGTTCAGGTAGCGGCGCACAGCTATGTCGAGCCTTGGCATCGGCCTGATTCCGAGGCTTTCGATTCGCCGGTTGGACAGTGCCGAGTAAGGTGGCCGAGGGGCAGCGGTGCGATGTTCATCGGCGACGATGGCCTCCACCGCCCCTGACGGCGCTCCGCTGGCGCGTGCAACCTTGACCGCAAAGTCGTACCAAGATACGGCCTCCCCGCCGGCGAGATGGTACAGGCCGTACGGGATCTCCGCCTGTAGGATGTCGAGGGACCGAACGGCGAGGGATGGTCCAAATGTGGGCGACACAAATCGGTCGCGCACGATCCGGAGAGACTGCCCCTTTCGACACTTGGCGAGCACCATCTCGGCGAAGTTGCCCCTGCGCGTGAATCGGCCGGCAGGGCCGAACAGGGCGGCGACCCGCAGAACATAGTGCGACGGGCACCGGTCCCGGGCAACTCTCTCGCCAGCCAGCTTTGACTTGCCGTAGACCGAGCTTGGGCAGGGCTGGTCCGACTCCGAGTACGGTGCAGTGGCTTTCCCTGAGAAGACCAAATCGGTCGAGTAGTGAATCAGCACGGAGCATGCGCCCGCGCATGCGTCGGCCACGTTCCTGACGCCCAGTGCATTCACGTTCTTGGCCGCCCAAGGTTCGCGCTCAGCCTGGTCGACATGGTTGTAGGCCGCCGCGTTGAAGACGGCGTCAGGCCTGAACGAGCGGAGCCGTCGCAAGACGGCCGGGCCGTCCGTGACGTCCAGCTGGCGGCGTGTCAGCGCCAACACGATGTGGCCGCGCTTGCAGGCCTCGCGCGCGAGGTCGACGCCCAACTGGCCGCCGGCCCCCAGAATCGCCGTCCGCAACGACGCCCCGCCTCACCGGCCGCGCCCGAGAGAGCGCAGGGCGGACTGCAGCGTCGCCCTGGCTTGGCGGGCAGCGTCGGTCTCGGCCAGCACCGAGACGGGAGACTCCTCATCTCGCCTCCCCGCCATGTCGAACAGGCGCCCGTCGTCATATAGCTTCCACCTCCTGGTGCGCACCCAGCTTCGACCGCGGTGTGAGGCAAAGGCCCATTCCCGCTGGGAAGCGGCGCCGCCACGAAGCCGCTCGGCAAGGCTCACCCCGTCCAGTTCGGTCGGCACACTCCCGCCGCCAAGGTCCACGAAGGTCGGAAGCCAGTCGGTGAAGTCGACCAGATCGTCGACCACTTCACCCGCCGGCAGCGTGCCGGGCCAGTTGGCTACCAGCGGCACGCGAGTCCCCGCATCAGTCAGTTCGCCCTTGCCACCCTCCGTCGGCACTCCGTCCCACATGAACTCGATGGGCTGCTTCAGCATCTTTCCGGCCTGGGCCGTGTGGTAATAGGACTTCGGCGTACCGTTATCGGCCGTGAAGAGGATCAGGGTGCGCTCTCGGATGCCCAAGGCCTCCAAGGCGTCGACGAGCCGCCCGACGCGCTCGTCCATGTTCTCGACCATCCGCTTGTAGCTGTCGTAGTGACCCTGCGGGCCAAGCGGCGGGGGTGTGCCGATGTCGTCGGTCACGTCGTGGGCCAAAGCCATCGAGTAGAAGGCGAAGAAGGGCCGTTCCACGTTGGCGCGCATGAACTCGACCAGAAGGTCGACATAGACGTCGGGACCATAGCGATCGCTGACGCCGGAAAGCACTTCGCCATCTTGGTAGATCAGCGGCCTGTAGTAGCGCGGACCCTCGTGCCAACCGAAGAGAGACCATCGCTGGAATCCGAGCCTGCGAGGGTGGTCCGGTTCGTCCCGCAGCAGCGTCAGCTGCCACTTCCCTGCCACTGCGGTGGCGTAGCCCAGGTCCGCCATCCTGTTTGCCAGCGCCGACGATTCCAAGCTGGGCGGGAAGGTGCCCCATGTTGGGTGGGAGGCTCGGAACGGGTACTGGCCGGTCAGGATCGCGATCCGCGACGGATGGCATACGGGCATCGAGTAGCAGTGGCGGAACCGAAGGCCAGTCGCAGCCAGACGATCGATCCTCGGCGTTCGATACGACGTGCCTCCGTAACAGCCGAGAGCTTGGTCCCCGACATCGTCCGCCAAGATCAATACGATGTTCGGGGGGTCGGCTGCGTGCGCAGGCTCCGGTGGCCAGGCAAGTAGCGCCGCCAGCCCAAGGACTAGTACTGCCATAGGGGCCTATCTTATGGGAGAGGCTTGCGACCGGCAATATTGCCTTTGCTAACGTCGCCTTTACAATGGGGCGATGATGCTGGATCGTCGCTGCGTAGTAACGGGCGCAACCGGATTTGTGGGGCGCAGGCTCTGCCGCCGTCTGCGGTCCCCGCGGGTCCTGACCCGCAGGCCGGAGGCAGTGCCAGCAGATTTCTCGGACTCTCCCTGCTTCCGCTGGGACCCGCTCAGCGAACCCCCGCCGCCAACAGCTCTCGATGGCTGCGAGGCAGTCTTTCACCTTGCAGGCGAGCCCGTGGCTCAAGGGCGATGGACTGCAAGCAAGAAGGCCCGGATACGAGACAGCCGCGTACTCGGCACCCGAAATCTGGTCGCGGGTCTGGCCGTGATGGACGAGCCACCAGATGTGCTGGTGTCTGCGTCGGCGGTCGGGTACTACGGTTCGCGCGGCGACGAAGCACTGTCGGAGACCGCCCCAAAGGCTGATGGCTTTCTCGCTGACGTATGCGAGGAGTGGGAATCGGAGGCCACGCAAGCCGCGAAGCTCGGTGTGAGGGTCGTATTGATCCGCATTGGACTTGTGCTCGGCAGAGAAGGCGGTGCGCTGGCTAGGCTGTTGCCGCTGTTCCGGATGGCGGCTGGAGGAAGGCTCGGCAGCGGCTCTCAGTGGGTGCCGTGGATCCATGTCAATGACCTGGCCGACCTGTTTGTCTTTGCGGCCGAGCACACGGACCTGCGCGGCGCAGTCAACGGCACTGCGCCGAATCCCGTCACCAATGCGGCCTTCACCAAGGCGTTGGCGCGCGCGGTGGGCAGGCCGGCGCTGTTTCCGGCCCCGGCGTTCGGACTGCGCCTTGGGCTGGGCGAGTTCGCGTCCGTGCTGCTGGCGTCGCAGCGTGTCCTGCCCAAGCGGGCAACGGAGGCGGGCTTTGAGTTCGAGTACCGGTCAATAGCCAAGGCATTGGCACAGATCTGCGAGCGATCCCGGTAGGGCACTGCGTACCGGCGCTCGGCTGCTACACTGCGGGCCAACCGTGCTGGAACTGTCCGGAAAGAGGGCCTTGGTCACCGGTTCGAGCAAGGGCGTGGGACGCGGCATCGCAGAGCGGCTCGGCCAGCTTGGCTGCGACGTCGCGGTTCACTGCAACACGGACCGTCCCGGCGCGGAAGCGACCGCGGACTGGCTGCGGGCGGCAGGCAGGAACGCCCTTGTGGTTCAAGGGTCGGTGGGCGATTCCCGGCAGGTCCGTCAGATCTTCGAGCAAGTCCTGGATCATTTTGGAGGCCTTGACATCCTGGTGAACAATGCCGGGACCCAAGTATGGGCGCCGCTTCTCGAGCTGACTGAAGAGGACTGGGACCGCGTGGTCGACACCAACCTGAAGGGCTGCTTCCTGTGCACCCAACTGGCCGCGCGCCACATGAGGGATAGGGGAGGCGGCCGCATCGTCAACATCGGCTCCGGGTGTAACAAGGTTGCGTTCCCCAACCTGGTCAGCTACACGGCGAGCAAGGGCGGGATGGAGCAGTTCACGAAGGTCGCGGCCGCAGAACTCGGCCCCTACGGGATCACGGTGAACTGCGTGGCCCCAGGGGCGATCCTGATTGAGCGGACGGAGCGGGAGGCCGAAGACTATGCGGGCCAGTGGGGCCGGCTGACGCCCACCGGAAGGGTGGGGTATCCGGCCGACGTTGCCGAGGCGGTGGCATTCTTCTGCTTGGACCGCAGCGAATTCGTGACGGGCCAGACCCTGATGGTCGACGGAGGACTGTTCACTAGGGGACCCTGGGCTTACGCGGACGAAGACGGTAAAGGGTGAGCAAGCGCTGCGACCTGCTGTCCAGAGTCAAACAACATTACTAGTCCCGCCCCGCACCTTCCGCGCGCGGTGGACCTTGGCAAAGATCTTCTCTCCTCCCGACTTCCACCGGTAGGGCTTCAAATCATCGTTGTGCTCGGCCAGGCAGGTCGCGATTCCATTCGTGATTCCTTTGAAACTGGTGCAGCTGTGCGCATGGATGCAGGCCTCGGCCAGATCCGCACAGACGTATTCGGCCACGCTCGCCTAGGAACTCTAGGTCGGCGTGAAGTGCATGTGGCATCGGATGGGCCGCTTCAGGCAAGCCTTGACCTTGCCGTGCTTGTGAGTGCGGTAGTTGTCTGCGATCAGGTGCACATAGGTCTTTCGGCCCTTCGCTGTGAATCTGCTTCAGGAACGGCAGCCACTCCACGTGGATGTGTCAATGCTCCGTGCGGTAGATCGACTCTCCTGCCAGGTAACTCTTCGCGGTGATTAGGGAGATTGTCACGTGACGATGAGGAATCGGCTCGCAGCAGACCGCAGATCCCAGTGGTCGGTTGCGGTGCGGTGACGGAGGGACCGCCATGCCGGCCCCGTGGCTTGCATTGGCCGGGCCACGGCAACCGGTGGCGACTGCTATCGTCACCGGCCATTCTTTGGCAGTCGCCAGACTGGCAGCCAGATCAAGCACTCCCCAAGTGTTGATTTCATTCGCTGCCAGAGCCCGTGTCGTAGTGCGGAATCCTAGATGGATCGCCCGCCGCGCGGACCCTTCCTTCGACAGCAGCCAGCAGCTGAAGTGTGACGGAATCCCGTGACTGGTGCCAAGCCAAGAAGGCCTCTGTCTCGCGTTTCGGGACGGAAACTTCAAGGCCTTGGATCCGAAGCCGGCCAAGCTCGTTCACGATCACTCAGGCGGCTTCACTACCGGCAGGCTGTTCATCGAGAGCCAGTTGCGGCAGGCGTAGCCAATCGACGACAAGTAGGTCGCGGGTCTTGGCAGCGATGGATTCGGTCCTTCACCAGTCCGAGTCAGCGGCCCAAGCGCTGAGGCAGCCCAGACAGCAGCACAACAACCTAGGACAAGTGGCGCTATTCGATTCCGGCAGTTCTGTGGCGCGCCCCGGCTGAGCGGTCTGGACGGCGAGGCATCCACCATGCCGCATGCCTGGTGGCCCGGCCCCGACGGCCAGCCCCGCAAGGAAATGGGGCTTGGCGCTCGGAAGAACTGCAGGCGCTTCGACTACAATCCCCAGTCGATGATGACCGGTTCCGAGACAGCGGACCTAGGGCCGCCCCTCTTCACCGCCGAAATGCGCGTTCCACGCGATGCGGCACTCAAGCGTTTTGCCCTGAACGCCGACTTCCTGCGGCATCTGCTCCGCGCACACCCTCTCGACGATCTCGCCGAGGCGCAGATCGCGAGCATCAAAACTGCCAGCGCGAACCTCATCGGCCCGGACTTGTCCCAGCGCCTTACGGACGCTGCTTGGCAGATGGAGCTTCGAGACGGCAGCCTCGGCTTCCTCCTGCTGGAATGCCAAGCCGAACCGGATCCCACGATGCCGTTCCGTGCGCTCCATTCGGTCGCGACGCTCGGCCTCAAGCTGAGCCGCGATCCGCCAGAGGGGTATTCGGCGACGAGGGTGCCGCCGGTCCTCCATCTCACGCTCTACACAGGCAGGCGGGCGTGGTCGATTGCGGGAGTTGATGTGGAGTCCGAGGGTGAGAGCGAGCCTTTCTGGCACTGGCTGTCGCGTGTTTGTCGACTGCTGGTCCTGCGGCGCTTGCCGGATCCCGCCGGAGAGGAGAATCTGGCCGTGCTGCTGGCGAGGCTGCAGCGGTGTGAGGATCCGGAAGCGCTGCGAGGGGCGGCCGCGCCACTGCAAGCCTGGGCAGCCGACGCAGCACACGCGGAACTGGCCAGCGCCTTCGCCGCCTGGATCACGCACGTGGTGTTGCCGGACTTGGGGATTGTGGATGTGCCGGTGAGCGATAATCTGACGGAGGTGCTGGAAATGCTGGAACAAGAGCCTCGGACATGGGCCGACCGAATGCGTGACGAAGGGCATCGGACTCGCTTGGTGGCGTTGCTGCTGCGGCTGGCAAGGAGGCGCTTCGGAGGTGGATTGGCAGAGCGACTAGAAGGCCCACTCCAGGAAATCACCGACAACGATCGCTTAGAGGACATCGGGGAGTGGATCGTGGTTTGCGAGAGTGGCGAGGCGCTGCTCGCAGAACTTCGCAAGGCCTGAGGACAGACCCGCACCCCGGGGGAGCACCAAGCCCGGCCGGGTGGATGTCCTGTCAAGAGCGTTGCGAACGACTGGGGAAGCTTGGTTCCGATTGCGCCTCGCTGGGCATTCTTGCCAGTTTCCCCGGCATCAAGCGCCCAAAGCGCCGAGTCCGGCCGCAAACGCCGGAGCCGATCGCTGCCCGAGGATGTCCGCAAGCGGCGTGTCCCGCTGCAGCACGGCCCCCGCGTTGTCCGCGCCCACAACGGTCGCGTCAGCATGCCCGGCTTTGACGGCACGCTGCGCCAGATCACCGTGCTGCGCCGCCCCGATTCCCGCGGCCCTTCCCCGATGCTCACCAACCATTTCGACAGCACCCTCCCGGAAGTCCTGCGCCGCTACACCCGCCGGTGGCTGATCGAGAAGTCCATCTCCGAACAGCTCGCCTTCTTCGACCTCAACCGCCTATCGTCTTCGATGGTCATCAAGGGCGACTTCGACCTGGCGATGACCGTGCGGGCCCACAACCTCTACCGCCTGCTCGCCTTGCGGCTGCCACCCGGCTTCCAGCGCCACACAGCCCCTACCCTGTTCGAGAAGGTGCCCTCCACGGGGGCTGACGTGACCCTCACAACCCACTGCAGAGTCGCCCTGAAGACGAAGCGCAGCCTGCCCGCACTCTTGGAAACCCTTGCCGATATGCGAACCCAAGCCATCCCATGGCTCGGAAACCGCAAGCTGGCCTTCCAAGGTGCGACCCGCACCTGACCGCCACGCCGCCAGCTTCCCAGCCGAACCCTCAGATGAAGGTGTGATATGTCCGTGAGAATCGGTGGTGACCGGCCATTCTTTTGAAGATGCGAGACAGGCAGCCAGATCAGCATTCCCCGGGAGTCGATTGCATTCGCCGCCAGAGCCCGTGTCCTTCTGCGGAATGGCGGAAGGGTCGCCCGCCACGCGGACCGTTCCTTCGACGGCGGCCAGCGGCTGACGTGTGGCGGCATCCTGAGAGCGGTGCCAAGTCAAGAACGTGTCGGCCTCGCGTTTCCGGACAAGGACTTCTAGGCCTTGGATCCGAAGCCGGCCAAGGTCGTTCACAATCGCTCGCCGAGCTTCCCTACCGGCAGGCTGTGCACCAAGAGCCGGTTGCAGCAGACGTAGCCAACCGACGACAAGTAGGTTGCGGGTCTTGGCATTGATGGATTCGGTCTGTGACCAGCCCGAGTCAGCGGCCCAAGCGCTGTGGCAACCCCGGCAGCAAGACCACGGACAGCTACAAGTGGCGGCATTCGATGCCGCCAGTGCGGTGGCGTCGTCCGGCTGAGCGGTCTGGACGGCGAGGCATCCACTATGTCGCATGCCTGGCGGCCCGGCCCCGGCGGCCGACCAAGCAAGGAATAGGGCTTGGCGCTCGGAGGAATTCCAAGGCGATTCGACTACAATCCCCAGTCGAAGATGACGGGCTACGAGACAGCGGACCTAGAGCCGCCCCTCTTCACTGCCGAAATGCGCGTTCCGCGCGATGCGGCACTCAAGCGGTTCGCCCTGAACGGCGACTTCCTGCGAAATCTGCTCTGCGCGCACCCTCTCGACGATCTCGACGAGGCGCAGATCGCGAGCATCAAACCTGCCAGCGCGAACCTCATCGGCCCGGACTTGTCCCAGCGCCTGACGGACGCTGCTGGGCAGATGGAGCTTCGAGACGGCAGCCTCGCCTTCCTCCTCCTGGAATGCCAAGCCGAACCGGATCCCACAATGCCGTTCCGTGCGCTCCATTCGGTCGCGACGCTCGGCCTGAAACTGAGCCGCGATCCGCCAGACGGGTATTCGGCGACGAGAGTGCCACCGGTCCACCATCTGACGCTCTACACAGGCAAGCGGGCGTGGTCCATTGCGGGAGTTGATGCGGAGTCCGGGGAGGAGAACGAGCCCTTCTGGCACTGGCTGTCCCGTGTCTGCCGGCTGCTGGACCTGCGGCGCTTGCCGGATCCCGGCGGAAAGGAGAACCTGGTCGTGCTGCTCTCGAGGCTGCAGCGGTGTGAGGATCCGGAAGCGCTGCGCCGGGCGGCCGCGCCGCTACAATCATGGGCGGCCGATCCTTCACACGCAGAGCTGGCCAGCGCCTTCGCGGCGTGGGTCACGCACGTGATATTGCCGGACTTGGGGATTGCGGATGTGCGGGTGAGTGATAATTTGACGGAGGTGCTAGAAATGCTGGAACAAGAGCCTCGGACATGGGCCGACCGTATGAGGGACGAAGGGCGTGCTGAAGGACACAGAACCGGCTTGGTGGCGATGCTCCTGCGGCTGGCAAGGAGGCGCTTCGGAGGTGGATTGGCAGAACAACTAGAAGGCCCACTCCAGGAAATCACCGACACCGACCGCTTAGAGGACATCGGGGAGCGGATCGTAGTTTGCGATAGTGGCGAGGCGCTGCTCGCAGAACTTCGCAAGGCTTGATGACGGTCACGCACGCCGGTGGGAGCAGCAAGGTCGGCCAGATCGCCTTCCTGTTAGAAGCGTTGCGAACGACAGGGAGGTCTTGCTTCCACCTGAGGCACGCTGAGAATTCCTGTCAGTTTGCCCGACATTAGGCGGCCAGAGCGCGAACTCTAGCCGCGAACGCCCGAGCAGATCGCTGCTCGCACTCTCCACTTGGCTGAACTGGGCCGCAAGTCCGACGTGAGGTGGCGTCTACTGACCCTCTACACCCTGTCCGAACTCTGTGGCGACATAGCGAGCACATTCGTTCGACGCGCCGACGCACGAATCCGGAGAGCGAAAGGAGGCTGGACGGCCCCAAAATGAGACCCTTTGTGTCTCAAACAGCATGAATTAACAGGCGAATCCTGCGCTCATGGCGGGAGCGCGGCCGCATGGCCCGTCCGGCCGAAGTGCTAGGCATCTTGGACGGGGAGCGTTCTGATTTAGAGCATCGAGTCCGCGCTGCCACCACTTGCCGGAGTGACTGCCGACGGGCCCGGATTGTCCCGCTGTGCAACCAAGGGCTGAGCCAGCGTCAGGTGGCCGAACAGGTCGCTGCGCACCTGATCGCAAGGTCTGCACCACTCACAAGCATTCCAACGTGACGGCTCGGCTGAATCGGCACAAGCGGTTCGGCATGCATTTGAAGCCAACCTCGAGTTCCTAGATGAACGTGGTCGAACCGTTCCTTGCGGAACTGACCGAGGACCGCATCCGCGCGGGCAGTTTCACTAGCGTCAAGCAGCTCACGGACACGATCTCGACCCTTCTGGCCGAACGTAACGAGAATCAAAAACCATACCGGTGGAAGGTGGATGGAGGGAAGGTGGCTGCCAAGATCCACCGCGAACGGAAGGCGCTGGAGGGGTCCTAGCGATTAGATGCGTTGTTTGCGACTCGCGACACTAGAGCCGACCGGGAATTGACGGCGGGCTCGGACCGGAGCCGCAGTCAGACGGACGGTCTTCCGGCCATTCCCGGGCGGGCCGGTCTGGGTCAGTAGTCCTCGGCTGCCAGGCTGCGGAGGACCGACCGCTGCCACTGCTCCAGGTGCGCACCGAGACGTGCGACTTGCTTGGGCTGCTGGTCCGAGATGTCCCTCTCCTCGCTCGAATCCTCCCGGATGTCGAACAGCTCCCTAACCGGACCGTCCGATCCGTCGGCCCCTTCCCTGCCTTCGCCATCGACCACGAGCTTGAAGCGATTGTCCAGCACTGCCCGGGGACCGGCCAAGTCCCCGTCCGCCTCGCCCGCGTAGCGAAAGTTTCGGAAGTTCCTTGTATATAAGCCAGCCATCTGCTTGACCAGCGGAGTTGTCCCTTGTTGAAGCCTGGGTTCAAGATAGGGCTCGCCCGACCCCTCTTGATTGCCTCGAAAGCTCCAGAAACAGATTGGCTCCGGCCTCTCCCTCAGGGACCCGTCGATCGCGCCCACAAGACTCGTCCCGTCCAGAGGCCGGTCCGGCAAAGCCGTGCCGGTCACGTCGCACAGCGTGGGGAGGATGTCGCTTGTTACGGCGGCAACCTCCGTTGCGGTGGCCTCGGGGATGCGGTCCGGCCACTCAATGACGGCCGGGACGCGCACGCCGCCTTCGTAGACCCTCCCCTTGTGGGCCCGCAGAGGGGACCCGAGGGTGGCTTCTGAGGGGGCACCATTGTCGCTGCAGTACCAAAGCAGCGTGTTCCCGCGGACTCCGGCGGCATCAAGATGCTCACGCAGATCACCCAATGCACGGTCCATGGCTGTAATTTCCGCATAGCGCGCCTGCAGGACCTGATCCAGCGGAAGGCTTGTCGGCAAGCCGGTCCCCAATGACGTGAGCCTGGCCGACTCCTTCTCGAGGTCTGCGGGCAGGTCGGCGTACTCGGCGAGGTCATCCGCGTTCGCGCTGTACGGTTCGTGCGGAGATCCGAACCAGATCACAACGAAGAATGGCCGATCCTCCGAGCGCGCGCGGTCCATGAATCCCTTCGCTGCGTCAACGACGATCTGGGAGCTCTCGCCCGGATAGCGCTGGGGAGTTCCACCGTTCCGGGACAGCACGGGATCCATCTCGAAGAAGTTGTCGTGCGACAACCATTCCTCGAAGCCGAAGGCGCCCGGATTCGTGGGCGAACCGGCCTTGACGGGGCCCAAGTGCCACTTCCCGAAGTGACCGCACGCATAGCCGGCTGCATTGAGGATCTGTGCGATCGAGATCTCTTCCGGGCGGATCGACCAGTTGGCGGAGAACGTGCCGTAGCGATTCGGGTGCCGGCCTGTCATCACGCTGCCCCTCGTCGGCGAGCAGACGGGGGCGGCAGCATAGAAGCGATCGAAGCGCACTCCACTCGCCGCCATTTCGTCGAGCACCGGGGTGCGGACGTGTGGGTGACCGTTGTAGCCAGTCTCGTGCCAGCCGTGGTCATCACCCATGCAAAGGATGATGTTGGGCCGTTCCCCGGGCACGGAGGGGCGAGCGCAGGCCGAGGCCGACGCTCCAGCAAGCAGGGAACCGGCCACGAAGTCACGCCGGGAGATTGAGCGACAGGACATGGGGCAGGTCCATAGTCGCACAGGTAGCCAATTCCCAGCGGACATTTGGAGACCGTGGCGCTCGGCTGCACGGCTGGATGCAGTGCCGCCCTCGGATCAGCGGACTAGTGACGTACCCCGCCCGCGGGGGGTGGCGAGCTGCCACGGCGAAAGAGTGCGGCGGCACTTGAGCCGGCTGGAACGCCTTGGCCTACCGTGCACGCCTAGGAGGCCCCGCTCTCGGCCCAAGCCGTTCGGCGGGGCTTGGCTGACCCGTCGCGTCTGTGGGATCGGCGTCCGGGCAACTTCGTGGTAGCCGTGTCGGCAGCGTCAATCCCGGTCCCGGCCGGAGGCCTGCGCTGCGGGTCTGCCACCACCCAGTTTTCGCCGTGTGCCGTGGTCCAAGCAGCGATCCCGGGCGTTGCGGCTAGAGCGTACGCTAGTTGGCATGCAGCATGGCTGGTACCGGCTGATCGCGCCGGGACTCCTGATGGCGGCCACAGGAGTCGGTGCAGGAGACCTCATGACCGGCACGCTGGCCGGAGCCGAACTCGGCACTGCGGCACTCTGGGCCGTCGTCGTTGGCGCCTTGCTCAAGTTCGTGCTCAGCGAGGGCGTGGCGCGGTGGCAGCTTGCGACCGGAACGACCCTGCTGGAGGGCTGGCACGACAAGCTCGGTAAATGGATCCGGTGGCCGTTCCTCGTCTTCCTCGCCATGTTCACCGTGATCGTCGGGCGCGCCCTCGCCAACGCGTGCGGTGTCGCGGGGACGGCGATCCTTCCCATAGGAGACACGGAGACCTCCGTGACCGTTTGGGCCATGATCCACTCCTTGGTCGGCGTGGCCATTGTGCTGACCGGCGGCTTCCGGGCATTTGAGTCCATCATGTCCGCCCTGATCGGACTGATGTTCCTCACGGTCGTCGGCACAACGGCGATGATTGCGCCGCCTCTCGGCACCATTGCTGCGGGGCTCGTACCCTCCGTCCCGCAGTCCGGGAGCTCTTGGCTATTGGCTGTTCTCGGGGGCGTCGGGGGCACAGTCACGCTGCTGTCGTATGGCTATTGGATAGGGGAACACGGCCGACGCGGCATGGGGATGCTGCGGGAGTGCCGGATTGACCTGGCCGTCGGCAACGGTGTGACGGCCGTATTCGGCCTCTGCGTCATCATCATCGGGTCGCAGATCGAAGTGAGCGGCAGCGGCGCGAGGCTCGCTACACAGATGGCCGAGCGCCTTGGCGAGGCCGTCGGTCCGGTCGGACACTGGGTATTCCTCATCGGATTTTGGGGGGCCGTCTTCTCGAGCCTACTAGGAGTCTGGCAGAGCATTCCGTACATGTTCGCTGACTTCGCACGGATGGGGAGCGGCAGGTCGGGGGACCTCCGAACCTCCAAGCCGTACCGGTTGTGCGTGGTGCTCGTCGCGATCGTTCCGCTCTTCCTGCTCAACGCGCCGGTGCAGCAGATCCAGCTCACGTACGGAATCGTGGGGGCCTGTTTTCTGCCAGCCCTCGCGCTGACCCTGATCCTTCTCAACGGCCGGCCCAAATGGGTCGGGCAAGACGCGTGCAATCCCCTCTGGATCACCGTTGCCCTAATCGGGTGCCTAGCGTTCTTTTTGGCGCTTCCGCTACTAGGGAGCTGAGCGCGCTGAGCGAACTCGCCGCACCGTTTCGTCGCGACTGAGCCGAACGGAGTCGCCGCATACACTCCGCACTGGCGCGGCGAACTGAGTCAAGCGGTCAGGTGCCCGCCGACCCTCCGCCGGATCCAGTCGCCGGAATCGATCGGTCACCCCAGCGCAGCTTGCTGCGCAGGACGTCGAAGAACGGAACGCTCTTGGTTTGGACGATGTCCACGGTGTGGCCAGCCCGCCAAACCCGCAGGCGGTCGCTGTGCCGGACATGCCGTCCCACCTGCCCATCTACGCTGACGTATTTCCCAGTAGTGTCGTCCAGCATGCGGATCTCAATGCGCGCCGTCGCCGGCAGCACAACCGGGCGGTTGGAGAGGCTGTGCGGGCAGATAGGGGTCAGCGAGAGCGCCGCCACGTCCGGGGGCATCACCGGCCCGCCGGCTGCCAGCGAGTAAGCGGTCGAACCCGTGGGCGTCGAGACGATCAGCCCGTCTGAGCGGTAACCGCAGACGAACTCGCCGTCCGCGAATGCCTCCAAGTGCAACAGCCGCGCAACGCCGGCATTGGAAACGACCACGTCGTTGAGGGCGAAGAATCTGTCAATGACCCGACCCTGCCGCACCAAGTCGGCTTCCACGACCATCCTCGAGTCCAGGCGGTACTCCGCTCGCACAACGGCCGCCAGCGCTCTGGGAAGCTCGTCGGGCCCGGTGGTCATCATGAAGCCCAAGCCGCCGAGGTTCACGGCCAGCAGCGGCGTCTGCCGCGCACCCACGGCCCTGGCCGCGGAGAGGAGCGTCCCATCGCCACCCAGCACGGCGATCAGATCGCTGCGGTCCGGCACAGCCTCGCGCGGCAACCCGTCTTCACGCCCCAGATAGCGGGCCGACGTGCGGTCCATAGTGACAGAAACCCCGCGCTTCTGGGCCCATTCCAAGATGCGCCGAGCCAGACCGGGTATGTCGGCACGACCTGGCTTGCTGATGATGCCGATGCTCTCGATCACGCCGAACCACCTCGACCGGCTCTAGCCCCGAGGGTGCCGTGCACTAGGAATTCCCGATTGCCGGCGGGGCCCATCAGCGGGCTCTCAATCCACGAAACCCCTCTGAAGCCAATGCGCCGCAGCGCGCTGCCGACCTGCGAGGCCGCGGCAAGCTGCTTCGACCGCTCGCGCACTACGCCTCCCTTGCCGACCTCGCCCCGCCCCACCTCAAACTGCGGCTTGGCCAGCACCACCGCTTCTCCGGCGTCCCGCATCACGAGGGGCAGGCGGCCCACGACCTTAGCCGCCGAGATGAAGCTCACATCACAACAGGCGAACGACACTGCCTCACCCAGATCGGCCCAAGTCAGGTAGCGCGCGTTGAATCGCTCCAAGACGCGCACGCGCCGGTCATTGCGCAGCCGCCAGTGCAGCTGGTTCGTGCCCGCGTCGACGGCATGTACCCTCGCGGCCCCGCGCTGCAGCAGACAGTCCGTGAATCCGCCGGTGGAAGAGCCGATGTCGAGGCAGGCCAAGCCCCGCACATCGATGGCGAAGTGCTCCATGGCCGCGTCCAGCTTGTGCCCGCCCCGGCTCACGAACCTTGGCCGCTGGCGGATCAGGCGAACCGCAGAGCCGACCGGCACGCGCCTGCCTGGCTTGCCCGCCGGCTGCTCGTCGACAAGAACCTCCCCGGCAAGCACCATAGCTTGCGCCTTGTGGCGGGACTCGGCCAAGCCCCGCTCGACGAGCAGCTGGTCTATTCTCCTTCGCCGCAACGCGGACTCCCCATTCTCCCATGTACCCTCAGGGAAGGCTTAGCCGGGAAACGGCAATGCTGCCGCCGAAGCAGACGTCGACATCGGAACCAACGCGCCGCGGGCGCTCTCTGTATACGCCGCTGTACAGCCGCTCCGGCCCGTCGGCGGAATAGCGCACCTGCACAGGGCTGGTGTCGACGGGACACTCCACCACCGGAGGATCGACCGGACCGGACGGCAAGCTCGGGAGGTTGACGTTCCAGTACTCCCCCTGGCCCAGCGGGGTGGACAGCAGCGCGGGCAACACGCGCCGAACCCAACCGCGGGCGCGGTTCCAGTCGGAATCATCCAGCAGGCGGTCCCGGAAGTGCGAGACCGCGATCGCCCGAATGCCCAGCAGCGCTGCCTCGCGGGCCGCCGCGACCGTCCCGGAATAGTAGATGTCAGCTCCCAGGTTGGCACCGTGGTTGACGCCGGCGAGCACCCAGTCGAAGGGGCCCCATCCCTCGTGGAACGCCAGCCGCACACAGTCTGCCGGAAAGGCGTCGACGGCGACCCGCCTAGGGCCGAGGCGCACGGGGCGCAGCGGCCGCGCCGTGACCACCTGATGGCTGCAGGCGGACCGCTCCTCCCACGGGGCCACGATCGTCGGGGAGCAGCCGGCAGGCAGCGCGGCTTCGAGCACGGCCAACCCGGGTGCCCCAATGCCATCGTCATTGGTCAGTAGGACGCGAAGCGGCCGCGGCTCCCCGCGGGCATGGTCCCGATCAGCCATCACCGGCGGCCTCCTCCCCCGATGTGGACGCCCCGCCTGCGCGATAGGACGCAAGCATTGCGCGAATGCCTTCCGCCATCCCGACGTTCGGCTCCCACGCCAGCACGCTCTTGGCCCTGGAAATATCCGGACATCGGCGACGCGGGTCATCCTGAGGCAGGTCGTGGTACTCGATTCCACTGCTGCCGCCCACGGCCTCTTGCACGCTTGAGGCGAGTTCCAGTACCGTGATCTCCTCGTCGGCGCCGAGATTCACCGGGTCACACACGCCGCTCGCCGCCAAACGCACCATGCCGTCGACAATGTCGGCGACGAAGCAAAAGCTGCGAGTCTGGGAACCGTCGCCGAACACCGTCAGCGGCACTCCGCGCAGCGCCTGGTCCAAGAATGCAGGCAGCACCCTCCCGTCGGTACGACGCATGCGCGGGCCGTACACGTTGAACAGTCGCGCAATGCGCGTACGCACTCCGTGGCGCCGGTTGTAGGCCATGGTCAGGGCCTCGGCGAAGCGCTTGCCCTCGTCGTAGACCGAGCGCGGACCCACGGGATTGACGTTACCCCAGTAGCTCTCGGGCTGAGGGTGCACGTGTGCGTCGCCGTAGGTTTCCGAAGTCGATGCCTGCAGGAAGACCGCAGCTTTGCGCAGCGCCAGATCAAGCATATTCCGTGTGCCCAGCGCGCTCGCCAGCAGCGTGCGGACTGGGCCCTCCAGGTAGTCCTTCGGGCTGGCTGGGCAGGCGAGGTTGTAGATCACGTCCACGCGGCCGGCGCAGTCAAATTCCGTGCATACGTCATGCGTCAGAAACGAGAACCTCGCATGTTCCCGAAGACTGCGCAAGTTCCGCAGGGAACCGGTGCTGAGGTTGTCCAGGCCCAACACCGAGTGGCCGTCGGCGACCAGCCGGTCGCAAAGATGGGATCCGACGAAGCCGGCAGCACCTGTGACCACGACGCGCAACGCGAGAGGACTCCAAGACTCCATCGTTGCCGCTCCGGGCCATGGGAATCAAGCGAGAGCTAGGCCCGCGGGGCGGGAGCCCACCAAATACAATGTGCTCATGCGACGCCGTAATGCCCTGAAGTGGATCGGGACCCTAGGAACAGCCGCCGTGCCATCCTTCGCGGCGGCGCAGCGGATGCCTGCCCAAGGCGGGATGCCCGAAGTGACGATCACCGACGTAAAGTCAATCCTCACCGCTCCGCCCGGCCTGCCCAGGACCGTGATCGTCAAGGTCGAGACCAGCGAGCCCGGACTGTACGGCTATGGCTGTGCAACCTTCACGCAGAGGGCCAAGGCCGTCGTCACGGCGGTGGACGAGTTCCTGCGCCCCTTCCTCAAGGGCAAGAACCCCGACCACATCGAGGACATCTGGCAGACGATGTACGTCAGCTCTTACTGGCGTAACGGGCCTGTGCTCTACAACGCGATGAGCGGCGTGGACCAGGCACTGTGGGACATCAAGGGCAAGCGCGCGAACATGCCGGTCTACGCGCTGCTGGGCGGCAAGGTCCGCCAAGCGGCCGACGTCTACCGGCATGCGTCCGGAGGGAGCCTCGAAGAGGTGGAGGACGCTGCCCGGGAATACATCGAGCAGGGCGTTCGGCACATCCGCATACAGATGGGCATCAGCGGCAACGCGAACTACGGGGCGCGCTCGGCCGGCAGCCGCCCGCAGGGCTTCCTCGGCCCTCCGTCGGGCGGCCCCCACAACGAGCGCATGTACGAACCGACGCCCTACCTCCTCAGCGTGCCCAAGCTCTTCGAGCACATGCGAACGCAGCTGGGCGAGGAGATCGAACTGCTGCACGACGTGCACGAGCGAATCAGCAATGCCCAGGCCATGTGGCTCCTGAAGCGGGTCGAGGAATACCGGCCGTTCTTCATTGAGGATCCCCTCTCCCCGGAGCAGATCGGCTACTTCCGGCACATGCGCTCGCAGACGACCACGGCCATCGCAATGGGCGAGCTGTTCAACTCGCCCCACGAGTTCACCGGCCTGATCACCGAGCGGCTGATCGACTTCATCCGTGTGCACATCTCTCAGATCGGGGGCCTGACGCCTGCCCGCAAGCTGGCCGCGCTGTGCGAATGGTTCGGCGTGCTGACAGCCTGGCACGGCCCCGGGGACACATCTCCCGTGGGGCACCTCGCAAACATCGCCCTAGACGTGAGCTGCTACAACTTCGGGATCCAAGAAGCGAGGACCTGGCCCGACTCCGTCCACGAAGTGTTCCAGGGGTGCCCGCGGTTGGAGAACGGCTTCTTCTACCCGAACGAGGCCCCGGGGTGGGGCATGGAGATCGACGAGGATCTTGCCGCAAAATACAGCGTCGATTCGCGCTACGACGAGCCGTTCGACTACTCGTGGGGCACAACCCGCCGGCGGGACGGTTCGATCATCCGCCCGTGAGCGCGGCCACCGCAGCCCGGCATCAGCCGGGGCGGCCGTTCAGCCTTGCGAGGATCGCGTCGACGTCATAGACGCAGCCCCGCCAAGTACCGCCGCTGCAGGCCTGCAGCGCCGCCCACAGCCTCGTGTCGTCCGGCAGGTCCGGGTGCGGGGCCAGGTCGTCCCGGCCGGGCCGCGCCGCCAGCATCGCCGCGCCCTCTTCGGGGCTGAAACGCCGGTCGGCGTCCCCGACCAAGTCCACCGATCCGACCAGACGGCGCGTGTCGATTACGATCTGCACCCTATCGCCGTCCAGGAGCTTGCCGATGGGGCCTCCGGCCAGCGCCTCGGGGCCGACGTGGCCGATGCACGCTCCCGTGGAGACGCCCGAGAAGCGGGCATCCGTGACGACGGCGATCTCCTTGCCGCCCGAGAGGTGCTTGAGCGCCGATGTGATCTGGTAGATCTCCTCCATGCCGGAGCCCAGCGGCCCGCAGCAGGCAAGCACCATGACGTCGCCAGGCCGGATCCCACCCTCCTTGATGGCCGCTACCGCATCGGCTTCCCTAGCGAAGAAGCGGACCGTACCGCACTTGCGGTAGACCCCGTCCGACCCCACAACCGACGGATCGATCGCCGTGCTCTTGACGACCGACCCCTCTGGCGCCAAGTTCCCCCTGCAGAACGTGATCGTGCTGGTAAGGCCGCGCCGAGCGGCGGCCTCCGGGGAATAGATCACGCTGTCGGGATCGACACCGTCCAGAGTGGCCAGCCGGTCCCGGAAGCGTGCGCGCCGCTCGCTCGTCTCCCAGGCGGCCAGCATGTCTCCCAGGCTCTCGCCGTCGGTCGTGAGGGCCGATAGGTGCAGGAGTCCTAGATCTCTCAGGTGCAGCATGACCTCGGGCACACCGCCCGCCAAGAACACCCGAACGGTCGGGTGCCCGACCGGCCCGTTCGGCAAAACGTCGACAAGCCGCACGACCCGCCGGTTAACATCGGCCCAGTCGTCCACGGTCGGGCGCGCGAGGCCCGCCGAGTGGGCCACGGCAGGCAGGTGCAGCAGCAGATTGGTCGAACCGCCGAAGGCTGCGTGCACTGCCATAGCATTTCGGACAGCCTGGTCGGTGACGATGTCCCGGGCCGTCAGGCCTGCGGAACGCTGGCTCATGACCGCTCTGGCCGCCCGGCGGGCCGCCTCCTTCCAGACCGCCTGACCTGAAGGAGCCAGCGCGGTGTGCGGCGGCGCAAGCCCCAGTGCCTCGCCCACAACTTGGGCCGTGGCCGCCGTACCCAAGAATTGGCAGCCTCCCCCGGGCGAACCGCAGGCCCGGCAGCCCTGCACCTGGGCATCCTCCAGGCTCATCTCGCCGTGGCTGAAGCGCGCGCCGATCGTCTGCACGATGCCGGCGTCTTCGGCTCCGCGCGCAGGCAGGGTCACCCCGCCTGGCACCAGCACGCACGGCAGTTCGCCCATTGACGCCAGCGCCATGGTCATGGCCGGAAGGCCCTTGTCGCATGTGGCCGCACCGATAACTCCGCGCCGCGTGGGCAGCGACCGGATCAAGCGGCGGAGGACCTGTGCGGCGTCATTTCGGTACGGCAGGGAGTCCATCATTCCCGGAGTCCCCTGCGTGCGGCCGTCGCACGGATCGCTGCAATAGCCGGCGAACGGTATCGCCCCCCGCTTGCTCAGTTCCATCGCAGCTTCCTGCATCAGCAGACCGACCTCGAAGTGCCCTGTGTGGTAACCGAGCGCGACCGGCGATCCGTCCTCGGCACGGATGCCACCCTGCGTGCTCAGGATCAGGTACTCGTCCCTCCCGAGATGAGCGGGGTTCCAGCCCATGCCGGCATCCTGCGTCCACCCGAACACGTCGCCGCTCGGGAGGGTCCGCAGCATCGTCGGCGTCAGCGGCAGCCGCCCTTGGGGACCTTCGTCATCGGTCTGGATGTCGTAGATGGCTGGGTCGTCAGACGAGAATTCGGCTCCCATTGCGTACCTAGTGTGGCCCATCCGGAAGGCTGCGGGCGCGCCAGCGGGCTGGCCTCGAGAACCTCTCCCGTACTACGCTTTGGGTGTGACCTTGTCCTCGCTCACGCGCGCCTGCCTGCTGCTGACCGCCTCAGGAGCCCTAGCCGCGCCGCCGAACATCGTGCTCATCATGGTGGACGACCTCGGCCCGGAATGGATCTCCAGCTACGGCGGAGAAGGCATCGAGACCCCGAACATCGACAAGCTGGCGGCGGGCGGCATGGTGTTCCTGAACGCCTACTCCATGCCCCAGTGCACACCCACGAGGGTCACCCTGCTAACGGGACAGTACCCCTTCCGGCACGGCTGGACCAACCACTGGGACGTGCCGCGCTGGGGTGCCGGCTGCCACTTCGACCCCGCCAGTAATCCGTCCGTTGCACGGCTGCTGCGCGAGGCCGGCTACGCGACCGCGATAGCGGGCAAGTGGCAGATAAATGACTTCCGGGTCCAGCCCGGAGTCCTCAACGAACACGGTTTCGACGAGTGGGCAGTGTGGACCGGCGGGGAGGGAGGCAACCCGGCCAGCGACAGGCGCTACTGGGATCCCTACATCTACACCAGCAAGTCCGCCAGCCGCACGTACGAGGGGGCCTTCGGTCCGGACATCTACAACGAATTCCTGATCGACTTCGTGGAGCGGCACAAGGACGGTCCAATGTTCCTGTATTACCCCATGGCGCTGACCCACGGCCCGCTGGTGGCCACGCCCCACGAGCCATTCGCCGAGACCAGAATGGAGCGCCACAAAGCCATGGTGCGCTACACGGACTACCTGGTGGGCCGGCTGGTGAGGGCCTTGGACGATGCCGGCATTCGGGACAACACGATTGTGATCTTCACCACAGACAACGGATCCTCGCGCGGCATTACCGGACGGATGAACGGGCGGGCGGTTCAAGGAGGAAAGGGCCGACTGACCGAAAATGGCCCGCGCCAGCCATTCATCGCCAACGGCCCCGGACTCGTCCCGGCCGGCGTGACAACCGAAGCGCTGACAGATTTCTCCGACCTGCTGCCAACGTTCTGCGAGCTGTCGGGGGCGCAAGTCCCCGAGGACTTCGAAGTTGACGGCCGCTCAATTGCCGATGTCCTGCTGGGCAAGCGGGCCGACGGTCCTCGGCAATGGATGCTGGCGATGGGCTTCGGGCCGGCGACACTGGACGATCGCGGGGTGCGAGGTGTTCTCGACTATGCGCCGCGCGTGATCCGGGACAAGCGCCACAAGGTCCACGTGCACGACGGAATGGTCACCGAGTTCTACGATTTGCGCGAGGATCCTTGGGAGGAACGCAACCTAGTCGGAACTGCCGTCAGCGAACACATCAGGGCGCTGGCCAAACTGCGGCTGATCGTGGCATCCATGCCAGAACGCGATGCCCGGCCACGCTATGTGGCGCTGCCTCCCCAGCCATGGGACCGCAAGAGGGAGTCCGTCGAGCGACGTTAGAAGTGGTTTGGAGTAGAATCACATTAGGTCATTGTTGGTCGAATGAGACCAAAGTTGCCAGCCATGGCTCTCGATTGGGGGACCAAGCGCATCGGGATCGCCGTGAGCGACGCCTTGGGCATCACTGTGCGCGGGATTCCCACTCTGGAACGGAAGACCCCTAGGGAGGACTATGACGCACTGATCGGCCTGATCCGCGAAGTGCGGGCCGAGACGGTGATCGTCGGGGATCCGCGCCGCGCCGACGGCCGGGCGAGCGGTTCCTCCCGTAAGGCAGCGCGCTTCGCATTCCAACTCGGGAGGCACGCCGGCCTCAATGTCCAGATGTGGGACGAGCAGCTCACGACTTGGGAGGCGCGGCAGACCCTTAGGGGCCGCCTAGCGGCGCCCGGAGATGTTGACCGCATGGCGGCGGTCATCCTGCTGGAGAGCTACCTTGAGGCGACCAAAGCGGCGTAGGTCCTTCGCGCTGGTCGCCCCGGCCGCCGTGGTCGCCGGCTGTCTCGCCCAATCCCCGGAAGCCTTCGACAGGCCCCGCATCGTAGACGTCCGGCGCGGGCTCTCATCCGTCGAAATCGCGGAACTGCTGGTGGATGAAGACGTCCTCTCCCACAAGTGGGGATTCCTTTGGAAGCGCATGCTCAATCGGTCCGCGAACCTCATGGCCGGGGAGTACGTCTTCGAGCGGCCAATGTCTGCCGAAGAGGTCTTTGAGAAGCTCGTCACGGGCCGCGTGCGGCTGTATCCGATCACCATCCCCGAAGGCCTCAACCGGTTCGAGATCGCTGGGCTAGTCGCCGAGAAGGGCATCGGCACTGAGGCCGAGTTCTTGGCCCTGACGGCCTTGCCCGGTCCGATCAAGGATCTGCTGCCGAAGGCAGCCACGCTTGAAGGAGCGCTTTTCCCGGACACCTACCACCTGTCAAAGGCGTCGACGGTGCACGACCTGGTCCGGTCGATGCTGCATAGTTTCCGTGAGGCTCTGGCAGAGGCGCGCAAACATCGGACGGTGGAACTCTCGGACTGGGATGCGACCGTACTAGCCTCCATGATCGAGGACGAGACGGCCGTGTCGGGCGAGCGGCCGCTGGTGTCTTCGGTGTTCCATAACCGAATGCGCCGCGGGATGCTCATGCAGTGCGACCCGACGATAGCCTACGGGATGATGCTTGAGGGACGCTACCGGGGAATGCTGTATCGGAGGGACCTGTCCGACCCGACGCCGTACAACACCTACGTGCACGAGGGCCTGCCACCGGGCCCTATCACGAATCCTGGCGCGGCGTCGCTGAACGCCGCGTTCGGCCCTGCCGAGACAGACTTCATCTTCTTCGTGGCCCGCCCCGGGTACACCAGCGGCCATTCGTTCTCCGTTCGATTGCGGGACCACAATCGGGCCGTCCAGGCCCTGCGGGCGTACAACGCGGAGGTCCGTGCGGCCAGAAGGGCTGACCGGACCAAGTTGGAGACGGCCGACTGAGATTGGGCTGCTTCTGAAGGGCCCGCCGTCTGCTGGGAAGGTCCCTAGGCGATTCGGTGTCCGGGCCATGCCCGTCGGCTCTCAGGCCGCTGGGGAGTCGTTCGCGCAGCCCATCCTCACAGGAAGTTGATCGGATCCCTGTCGATGGTCAGGGCCGTGGGCGGCCACTCGTGCTCCGACGCATAGTCCCGCGCCTGGCGCAGAACGGCCGCCAGAGCCGCGCGGCGGGCCGATCGTACGAGGAACTGGAAGCGGTATTCCGCGCGCAGGCGCACCATCGGCGCGCTGGCGGGGCCGATCATTCGGACCGAGTCAGGGACGGGGCGCAGGCAGTCGCCAAGACCCCGGCTCATCTCCACAGCCTCGGACAGGTCAGGACGGCACACCAGCAGCAGCGCGACTGAGGTGTACGGCGGGTACCCTAGAGCGCGGCGGAACATTTTCTCGCGGTCGTAGAAGGCGTGGTAATCCTGGCGCGCGGCCTCTGCCACCGCATAGTGGTCGGGATTGACGGTCTGCAGCAGCACGCGGCCCGGCTTGTCGCCGCGGCCCGCCCGGCCAGCGACCTGGGTCAGCAGCTGAAAGGTGCGCTCGCCCGCGCGGAAGTCCGGCATGCCCAGACCAATGTCCGCGTTGACAACGCACACCAAGGTCACGTTGGGTATGTCGTGTCCCTTGGCGATCATCTGCGTGCCGACGAGCAAGTCCGAATGCCCGTCCCGGAACGAGCCCAAGATCCTCTCGAAGGTGCCGCGGCCGTGGACCGTGTCGCGGTCGAGCCGCGCGACCCTCACGTCTGGGAATGCCTCCTCCAGGGCCTCATGGACGCGCTCGGCCCCGCTGCCCTGGAACTGCAGGTACTCGCTCCCACAGGCGTCGCAAATCTCGGGGATGGGCTCGGCGTGGTCACAGAAGTGGCACAGAAGCCGCCGGTCACGCTTGTGGTACGTCTGCGTGACAGAGCAGTTAGGGCACTCCACCCGCCCGCCGCAGGCGCGGCAAATCACGAAGTTGGAGAAGCCGCGCCGGTTCAAGAAGATCATCGCCTGCTCTCCCCTGTCGAGACAGTCCTTCACGGACTGCACGAGTGCCCTCGAGAAGAGCCGGTTGCGGCCCACCTCCTTGAACTCCCGTCGCATGTCGACGATCTCGACTTCGGGCAGCGGCCTGGCGAGGACCCGGTCGGGCATCTCGACCAGCGTGTACTTGCCGATCTCCGCGTTGTGCCGGCTCTCCAGCGAGGGCGTCGCGGATCCCAGGATCACGGGCGCCCGGGCATCCCGCGCCCGGACGATCGCCACATCGCGGGCGTTGTAGCGCGGCGAGGCGCCCTCCTGCTTGTAGCTGCTGTCGTGCTCCTCGTCCACCACCACCAGCCCGAGGTCCCGAATGGGCGCGAACACCGCGCTGCGGGTGCCCAGGACCACGCGGCCCTCGCCCCTTTGAACACGCCGCCACTGATCCGCACGCTGGGTGGCCTGCAGTCCGCTGTGCAGCACCGAGACCTGTTCGCCGAACCTAGAAAAGAAGCTCGACAGCATCGCCGGGGTGAGACCGATCTCGGGTACCAGCAACAACGCGGACCGCCCCTGGCTCAGCACCTCGTCCACGGCGCGGAGGTAGACCTCCGTCTTGCCCGAGCCGGTGACCCCGTGCAACAGGAAAGCCTCGAACCGTGCAGCTTCGACGGTGGCACGGACGGCCCCCAAGGCGGCCTCCTGCGCGTCGGTCAAGACGACATCCCGGACCTCTTCAGCGGACGCGATTCCGGGATGGACGACTTCAAGCCCTACCGCCCCAAGCTCTGCCAAGCGCCGGGCGGTGGGGACAACGTCGCGCCGACGCACCGACAAGGCTCGGGCGTCATGGCTGCCGGGATTGCGGCGTAGGAAGTCGAGCAGCCAGCGCTCGGCCGCCTTTGGTCTCGCTGGCGCCTTAGACTCGTCGGCAGGACGGACGAGCAGGGTGGCTCCGCGGGCCTTGGTCGGATCGCGGACCTTGATGACCTGCTCGATACGGACCAGGCCCTTTACCCGGAGTCGTCGCAGGTGTTCGGGTGTCGCAGAGGTGCGCTTCCTGAGGCTCGCAACGTCTCGCGGCCCGTCGGCGAGAGCGGCGAGGATGTCGTCTTCGACCGAGACCGGCAGGATGCTCTTTGCCAGCTCGGCCGCGCCTTTCGGCGTCAGGGACGCCACCCTAGTCGTGCGGGTCTCGCCCGCAAGCGGGAGCATTCCCTTGAGGGTTTCGCCGATCGGCGCACAGTAGTAGCGGCCCACCCAGCGGGCCAGATCAATCAGGTCAGGTCCCAGCGCGGGATCCGGATCCAGCAACTTGCCCAGTTCGCGTACCCTAAACCTCGGCCGCTCGCTGCGCACGGCAAGCACGACGCCGATGTGAGTTCGCGACCCGAACGGCACGACCACCCGGCATCCGGGCGCGACACGGCCAGCGAGCCGTACGGGAACGGCGTAGGTGTACGCCCGGTCCATGGGCACCGGCACGGCCACGTCGCAGTAGCACTCGCTTGCCGTGCCGCGGACGCGGCCCATCAATCCAAGTACGGCTCGAGGACAGTGGCCCAGATCCTGTAGCCTGCGTCATTGAGGTGCAACCCGTCCTCAACAAAGAGGTCGGGCCTAGGCTGCCCGTCCGCGCCGAGCAGGGGCGTCGCAGCGTCGACATACTGAAGCAGGTCGCTCTCGGCACAGGCCTCCCGGATCAGGTCGTTCGCCTTTCGTGCCACATCGATCAGGTGCCAGCGCCGCAGGCTTGGCTTGATGCTGACGAAAACGATCCTCGTCTCAGGAAGGGCCGCATGGATCTTTGCCGCGAGATCCCGAAACTGGCCGGCGACCGTTTCGGGAGACTTCCCGCTGCCGGTATCGTTGTCGCCCTCATAGAGGAACACCGCGCGCGGTTCAAGAGGCAGGACAATGCGGTCGAGATAGCGAAGCGCATCCTCCATCTGGGAGCCGCCGAAGCCCCTGTTGATCAGCCCGCGACCCGGGAAGTACCTATCGAGATCCCAGCGCCGGAAGCTTGAACTCCCGAGGAACACGATGCTCCCTTTCGGCGGAGGGCTGCGCCGGTCCGCCTCCTCGTACGCCAGCATCGCCGGTTCCCAACGATCGGGTCCGGGTTCCTGCGCGAACGCCGCTGCGGAGTTGGCAAGAACTGCCAGGAGGGTGAGAGCAATCGCTTGACGCCAGAATCCGGAACGCACAGTCCCCTTAGTTGACCACATTGGCCGTCCCCTAGATGCAGCCGGCGAACGCTCAATCGCAGTTAGCGCACGGGCGGCTGTCAATGCAGAACGGGAGCAGTTGGGACTGGTGTTCGCAGTTCGAAGCCGGTGACTGTGAGTCGGGTACGTCGGGAGTTGCAGACCGACGAACTCCCGCTGGCGGAGGTGGGGCGTGCTCCGAGTGAGCAGGCGGGCTGGCGCGATTCGAGCGACAAGCCGTGCGAGGCTTCCGTGCCCAACACCTAACCGCGATTGGCAGCCCAGTTGCTGCCGGAGCCGCTGGGAATGCCGTGCTGGCCGTTTGCGGATTATGTGGATTGGCCCAAGCAGATGGGTTTCCAAGAGCCACACCACTCAATCAGACTATGCCGTTAGTAGGCTTGACTGCGGTGAAGGACCCTAGCAATGATGATGGTCCTGCTGATGGATTCATACGTGTAGAACACTCTCCAGTCCGCCACACGGAGACGCCACGTGTTCTTCACCGCCCCTTTCATCCGCTTGATCTCCCCGACTTGGATCTGCGCATAGCGATCAATCGCCTCGGTTATGCGCATTCTAACCGGAGGATCGAGTATCTTTACGTCTTGGACCGCACGGCGGGTATAGAAAACAGTCCGCTTCGGAGGCCGAACTCCCGCCTCAGTTCGTCACTTCCCCACAAGCGACCAGCATCGATGTCATCGTACGCATCGCGCAAGAGGCGCCGACCAGCCTCGCTAAGATCCTCTTCCTCCTCAGGAGCCTCAAGCAAGTGCCGAACGAACGGATCTCCCCGATCGGCCAAGTACTCCAAGTAGCGGGTTGCTGCGGGAATCGCTTCCTCCGGAAGACGGTCCGCGAGTTGCACCAAGCGGTTTCTGTCAAATCCGTCCACTTCCGCAATCGTAACGGCGCCCTTCCGTGTTAGGGCTGCTTGGGACTCCAAGCACGCCTGTGCCTGTCTCCAGCGCAATGCGAGCAGGTCTATCGGTAGATTCCCGCCGCCAGAGCCGATCATCACGGGTCCGTCAACGGGTTGGGGCAAGGATGTTCGCTAGGGACTCCTGGAATGCTCCCCAACACGGCACGCCAATTGGCGTAGCGTGTTGTCGCGCTGAACCCGCCCGGGAATTGGGTTCAGGCAGTGGTCCTCCTGCAACCAGCGCTCAAAGACACCCGGATTACCCGCGACCGCCACAGCTCTCTGTTGAAACGTTCTAGCGTACTCGTCGACCTCATCGGCCAGTGCTGCCGCGGCAGCCCGGGGGAAGGTAAGCGTCTCCTCAATCTGCTCCTGCACTCAGGCGGCCAGCTTCCTACAGGGGGTCTTCCGGCGCACCAGCCAGGCTCTCAGGTTCCGTGGTCCCTCTGCGTCAACTGTGACTGAGCGCTGGTGCAGCCCGCATGCGGGCACGGGGCCTTCCCAGCGACGGAATGGAGCGCGGATACCGCACTGTTGGGGGCGTCGCTCTCCAAGCCCCTCCCTCGACGATTCCACCCGCCGGCTGCGCCGACGGCTGGCGTACACTGGATTCCGGAAATGTGGTCAGGCGTGCCCAGTAGGGTGTGGATCGCTCTGGGCTCATCCGTGGCGGTTTCGGGCCTCATCGTGATCCTGCTGTCGCTGCCCGACGGCGGTTCGCAGCTGTGGATCGGCGTAGGCCTGATCGCGGCGGGCTCGCTGGCACTGCGAACCGGACTGGGACAGCCAATCGCCGCCACTAGCGCGGCTTCCGCGACCGGCCAGCAGCGGGAGTGGTCAGACCTGGAACCCGAGCTCCGGGCTCCGCCGCCGCGGCGGGTTGCGCTCACAACCCGGGGGATCATTGTCCTTTGCGTGTGGATGGCCGTGCTGTCCGGCTTCGGACTCCTCTCCCACCAGCACTTCGGATACCTGCAGCCTCCAAGAACGAAGGCACGCCTCGACAGCGAGGGGATGCAGGCTTCGGCCGTTATCCACTCACTGGAGGAGCGCAGCATCGGCGACGGCAGGACGATGCACTTCGTCGGCTACAGCTTCACCTCACGGGCGGGGGCTACCACTCGCGTCAACCGCAGCGTCACGCCGCGCGTCTTCGCGAGACTCTCCGAGGGCCAGGCGACCCGGGTCGTCTACTCTCCCATCAACCCCGAGATCCACTATCTTCCCGACCTGACGTCGGCAGTCTCGACTCAGATGGTCCTGTTCACGGCCGTGCTGCTACTGGCCGCAGCGGGCTTCGCGGAAGCGCAGCGCAGGCTGCACAGGCGCCTCGCCGTCGGGGGCGTGCCGGCAGTGGGTTTCACGGCAGCCGTACGTCGCCGCGGGGGCATCCGGACCTACCTGGTCAACTACGACGCGGCGGGCAAGCGGCAGACGCTCAAGGCCCGCGAGCGGAATCCGTCCGTGCGCAACGGACAGAGCGTCACCGTGCTCTATGATCCCGCGATCCCCACCAGGGCGGTGGTCTACCGACTGGGAATGTACCGGGCGCGTGGCTGAACGCTGACGGCTGCAACGGTCAGCGGGCTTGCTCGGGCTCTCCGGAGAACACGAGCGTGACGTCCACTCGGCCCGAACTGTCGTCGCTGTCGAGGCCCCAAGAGGTCCGCCTGAGCCCGGCAAACATGGCATCGGCCTTGATGCGGTCCAGAAAATAGGCAGGGTAGCGGACATCGAAAGGCTGGCCGGGCTGCATGCCCCAGCGCTTGCGGACAGCCGGCTCCGACAGGATGTCCAAGCCCTTGATGATCAGCCTGGAGAAGACGTACCGCACTCCCGTGTCGATGTGGACCTGCAAGTGCACCAGCCGTGTGTCGTGGTCCACCTGCTCGTCGAATCGCGCGTGGGCCTTCATGTAGCCGTGGCGCTTCAGGCCCTCCCCTATGGCCGCCATCGTTTCGTAGGCCGCCTTCATGTCGGCGACTGAACCGCTCGAGATCCTGCTCACCCTTGCCAGCGCGTCGGGGTCCATCGGCATCGGCTCGGGCCAAGCGATCTCGCCGAACGCGTATACATCCCCTTGGTCGACGCGCACGGAGACCAGCACTCCCTCGCTCTCGGGGTCGGGACTGGCCTCGCACGGGCAGAACCTGACATTCATGTAGCCGCGATGCGTGTACAACGGGCGCGCGTTGTACTGCAGGAGCTCGTGCAGCCGCGCCTCGGTGTACTCTTCGCCGACCGCGGCGTGGTTGAAGACCCGCTGGAGTTCCAGCGCATCGACATCACCAGTATCTGCGAATGTCGTGAAGGCAATGCGGTTCGTCTGCCGGCGCGGCCCGATGAGCATCTCGAAGCCCTCGCCTCCGGACGCCGGTACAACGTCTGCGACGATCGGCCCCTCCCCGGACTGCTGTTCCCACCAAGGCCCCAGCACGGCGACCAGCATCTTGACCATTGGCCCGACGGCGGGAACTTTCCCCGCGTACAGGGGGAGCCCTTCGCGCAGGACCGCTTCCACTTCGTCGTCGCCGACGCCCAATCCCTGAAAGCGCACCGGGAACAGTTCGGCCAGTTCCTGAACGGCGATGGTCAGGCGAAAGCCGCCATCCTGAGGCCCGAAGCGGTAGCGGAGCGATTCGAACGCACCCGTGTCGTTCAGCAGCCGCAAGGCCCTCTCGAAGTCGGGCTTGGCCACCATCTGCCCAATCTCGAGGCCGGTGACCGCAGCGAGGTCCGCGCTCGAGAATGCGTCGTTCCCCTCGAACTCGAGGACACGCAGGGGGAAGGTTTCCTGCGCCAAGCATGGCGCGAACAGCAGCGCGGTCGCGACGCAGGCGGAACTGAAGCGCCGACGCGTCACGCCGCCCTATCCCTTCAGCCGGAAGCCGTCCAACGGGGATCAAGCATAGATCCCATCGATCTCTTCCGCGTACTTCTCGTATACTTCGCCCCTGCGAACCTTCATGGTCGGGGTCAGTTCGCCGCCTTCGATCGAGAAGTCCTGAGGGATCAGCGCAATCTTCTTGACGCGCTCGAAAGAGGCCATGTCCTCGCACAGGGACTCCACCTCGGCCATCACGTGCGCCTGGACGCGCGGGTCTCCGCAAAGCTCGGCATTGTCGGCGCTGGCGATGCCCTGTGAATCTGCCCACGCCCGCAGGGCCTCGTAGGCCGGCACGATCAATGCGCTGGGGAAGTTCCTGCGCTCGGCGACGACGACCGCCAGCTCCACCAGATTGCTGCTCTTGAGGCGGCTCTCGATCGGGGCCGGGGCCACGTACTTGCCCCCAGAGGTCTTGAACAGGTCCTTCTTGCGGTCCGTGATCGAGAGGTAACCGTCGTCGTCGAGACCGCCAATGTCCCCCGTGTGGAACCAGTCGCCGTCCATCACCTCGGCGGTCTGCTCCTCCATCCGGTAGTAGCCCTGCATGATGTTGGGCCCGCGAGCCAGGATCTCGCCGTCGTCGGCGATGCGCACCTCAACGTTCGGGATGATCTTGCCCACCGTCCCGAAGCGGATCGCATCCAGCGGGTTGATCGAAATGACAGGGGATGTCTCGGTCAGGCCGTACGCCTCGCAGATCGGCAGGCCCAGCGCGTAGAAGAACTCCCCGAGATGCTGCGCCAATGGTGCCGCCCCGGAAATGAAGACCCGCACCCGGCCACCCAGCCTGCCGCGAAGCTTCGAGAAGACCAGCTTCTCGGCAAGCGCATGCTTGATCGACAGCAGGCCCGGGAGGGGCTGGCCTGCCAAGCGGTATGGCATGGCCGCCTTTCCTACCGACAGCGCCCAGTGGAAGATCTTGCGGCGAAGGGGCGGGGCCAGCGCCATTGCCGCCATGACCCGATCGTGCACCTTCTCGTAGAACCGCGGGACGCCGACCGCGACGGTGGGCCGCACCTCCCCCATGTTGGCGGCCACGGTGTCGATGGACTCGGCATAGGCCACCGTAGCGCCGTGAACGAAGTAGACATAGTCTGCGATGCGCTCGGCGATGTGGCACAGCGGCAGGAACGAGAGCCCGACATCCTCGCGACTAACCGGAATGCTGGCATCCCGGATGTTGCTGCTGATGTTCGCGTGAGACAGCATGACCCCCTTGGGAACGCCCGTTGTTCCGGAGGTGTAGATGATGCTCGCCAGATCGGATTCCCCGACCGCGTCCAGAGCCTCGTCGAAGCTCGCTCGCTCGTCCGCCCCCGGTTCCCCGTCGGCGATCAGCGCCGAGAGCGGAGTGACACCATCGTCGGAGACAGGATCGAACGAGATCACCTGTCCCAAGTCGGGAAGTTGCTCTTGGACCTCCAAGACCTTCTCGACCTGGCCAGCCGTGGAGCAGAATACCCCCTTGGCCCCGGAATGCTTCAGCAGGTAGCCCACCTGATCGGCCGGAAGGTTGGGGTAGATCGGAACGCTGATGATTCCGGCCGTCATCATGGCGAAGTCCGCGGCCGCCCATTCCCAGCGGTTCTCGGACAGAAGCGCGAATTTGTCGCCTTTGCCGACGCCCGCCGAGCGCAGGGCGAGATGGAGGCGCACGCAGCGCCGCTCGAGTTCCGCCGAGGAGATCGGCCGATAGCTGCCGGACTCCTTGGTGAGGATCGCGTCCTGCTTCCCGTGGCCTACGACCGACCTGAATCGTTGCGCAATGGTATCTGCCATGCCCTGATCACCTGATGTGAGAATCGTATCATGCCGAAAGGGGGCGAAAGCACGACCTTGAGCAATCGCACTGGGACTGGAACTGGGCCGGAGCCGACGGCGATTCCCGACCTGAGGGAAATCGCCAAGGCCAACCTGCCGGGCCTGAGCGAGCCTGAGATCCAGGGGGTCGTCGCTGTGCTAGAGCCGCTCTTGCGGGAATGTCGTGAGGGCTTCCGGGACCGACTCTGGGCAGAGCATCCTGCCGGCACGTTCCACGCCGGTGGCACGTGAGACCCACACCCGTGCCAGCCACTTCATCCATCAGCTCGGTACAGCGCATTTGCCTTTGGTCCGGGCCGAGAAACATCTCCACTGCCCTGATGTACTCGTTTGCCCAGCGCAGCGACACTAGGGTCCTCGACGAGCCCCTCTACGCCCACTTCCTGCGCGTCACCGGAGCGAGGCATCCGCTGCGAGAGCGCTGTCTGGCCGCCCAGGACCAAGACGGCGAACGGGTCGTTCGGGAGGTCATTCTCGGCCCGCAGGACTCGCCGGTGGCCTTCTTCAAGCTGATGGCCCACCACCTCGTCGAACTCGACCTCGGGTTCATGCGCCACACCCTGAACGTGCTCCTGACGCGCTCCCCGCGCCGGGTGCTGCCGTCGCTGCGTCTGCGCATCGGCCAGCCGACATTGAGGGACACGGGATTCCGGCGCCAGTGCGAGCTCTTGGACCTGCTGCGGGGCTGGGGCCAGTCCCCGGCAGTCCTAGACTCGCGCGACCTGCTGCAAGACCCTCCCGGAGCCCTGCGGGCGCTGTGCGCCCACTTGGGCATACCCTTCCAGCGCCGCATGCTGCAGTGGCCGGCCGGCCCCAAGAGCTACGACGGCGCATGGGCCCCGGAATGGTACAAGACTGCCCACCGCACGACCGGTTTCCAGCCGATGCGGCCTGCCCCGAGCCCGTTCCCTGCGAATCTGAAGCCCCTTCTCTCCGAGTGCGAACCGTACTATGCACGGCTGCTGGAACGGGCGATCCGCCCGTCAAGGCCAGATGGCTGAGACGGTCTGGGAGAGCCGTATCTCGCTTTCGCTGAGCGTTGTGATCCCGGCGTACAACGAGTCCCGGCGCCTTCCCGTGACGCTCAGGCAGGTCGCCTCCTACCTTGCGCAATCGAGGTTCGTCGAATCCGAGGTGATCGTGGTGGACGACGGATCCACAGACGGGACGGAGAGTGCCGCGGCGGCGGAAGGGGCGGTCCTAGGTTCCGCCGGCATAGGGCTGGCCGTGCTACGCAACACGCGGAACCGCGGCAAGGGCCACAGCGTTCGTCGCGGGATGCTGGCGGCACGCCACGCTTGGGTACTCTTCTGCGACGCCGACCAGTCGGCGCCGATCGCTGAAGTCGAAAGGCTGCTGGCTGCGGCCAGAGATGGCCGGTGCCAGATCGCGATCGGCTCGCGGGCGCTCGACCGGTCGCTGATCGGCAGGCACCAGCCGCCCTACCGCGAGTGGATGGGCAGGCTCTTCAACCTGCACGCCCGCATCGTGACGGGGCTCGAATTCCGCGACACGCAGTGCGGTTTCAAGCTGTTCGAGCTTTCGGCTGCGCGCCACTTGGCGCGCCGGCAGCGCCTGGAGCGATTCGGGTTCGACGTCGAGCTGCTCTACCTGGGGCGCAAGGCCGGCTGCTCCATCGTCGAAGTGCCGATCCGCTGGAATGACGCGGACGGCTCGTCGGTTAGCGCGTGGCGCGGCTTGGCAGCGTTCGCGGAAGTGTGGCAGGTGCGCTGGAACGACCTGCTTGGCCGCTACCGCTGAGGGCGTTTCACTCAAGCACGCCGGAACGCGCAATACGCTCTGCCCCCGCGTAAGGTCTCAGGGCCTCCGGCAGCGTCACGCTTCCGTCTGCCTCTTGGTAGTTCTCGAGGATTGCAAGCCACGTGCGCCCGATCGCCAGGCCACTTCCGTTGAGGGTATGGACGTACTCCGTCTTCCCGCGGCGCCCGCCCGGATGCCGCATCCGGATCCGGGCGCGGCGCGCCTGAAAGTCCTCGAAATTGCTGCACGACGAGATCTCCTTGAACTCCCCCAGTCCGGGCAGCCACACCTCAAGGTCATACGTCATTGCGGCACTGAAGCCCATGTCCCCGCTGGACAGCAGGACCTTGCGGTACGGAAGCCCGAGACGCCTGAGGATCTCCTCCGCATCGGAGGTGAGCCTCTCCAGCTCTCCATAGCTCGTCTCCGGGCTTGCAAACTTCACCAGTTCCACCTTTTGGAACTGGTGCTGCCGGATCACGCCCCTGACGTCCCTGCCGTAGGAGCCCGCCTCGCGGCGAAAGCAGGGCGTGAACGCCGTCAGGGAGATTGGCAGATCGTTCGGCGACAGGGTCTCGTCAGCGTACAAGTTTGTCAGCGGCACCTCGGCCGTCGGCACGAGCCAGTAGTCCGACTCCTCCAGCTTGAACAGGTCGTGGGCGAACTTGGGCAGTTGGCCCGTCCCGTAGAGGGTCCGGGAGTTGGCGATGAACGGAGGCAGGATCTCCGTATACCCATGCTCGCTCGTGTGAACGTCGAGCATGAAGTTCATCAGGGCCCTCTCAAGCTTCGCGCCGGGGCCCGTGTAGACGGCGAAACGCGAACCGGCCAGCTTGGCCGCACGCTCGAAGTCCACGATCCCCAGACGAACGCCGAGTTCCCAGTGAGGCTTGGGCGTGAACGCAACATCGGCGGGTTCCCCCCAATGGCTGACGAGCGCGTTTGCTGACTCGTCCGGTCCCTGCGGCACGTTGGGATGGGGCAGGTTTGGGATCTGGCTGAGGATGCGCTGGGTCTCGTCGTTCAGGGTCCGGGCGGAGTCCTCAAGCTCGCTGATTTGGGCGTGCACCTTGCGAGACTCCTGCACGAGGTCGGCCGCGTCCATACCGGAGCGCTTGGCCATCGCGACCCTCTTGCTAAGCCGGTTGCGGCGCCCGCGAAGCGCCTGCACCTCCGTCAGAACACCCCTGCGCCGGGCATCCGCCGCAGTGAAATCGTCCAAGATTCCGGGTTCGACCCTGTGGGCGAGGCGCTGCCTCACCATCTCCAAGTCATGGCGCAAGACGCCGCGGTCAAGCATTGCTCTGGAACTCCGGGAAGGCGCGCCCGGGCACGTGCCACTCAGGCGGGCAGGCGCTATGGAACTTCCGGCGCTCCGACCGCAGAATGCCCAGTATTGCACGGGCGAGGGCGCGAGACCCGCTGATACGATGGGCCCATGCCGCCCAGAGTGCGCTCGACGGGTAACTGCATCTCCGCTGCGGCGCTGGCCGCCGCCCTAGCGGCCTGCGCGTGGGGGGCAGCCAGCGCAGAGTGGGCAGGCGCCCGCAAATTGGACCGCGCCATCGAATCCGCGATTCAGGAGGGCCTCACGCCAGGCGCCGTGGCGTGGATCGAGTCGCGTGGGGAGCAGTTGCACTTCGCGCGCTACGGCGCCCGCAGCATCGAACCGCAACGCGAGCCGATGGAGCTCGACACGATGTTCGACTGTGCCTCACTGACCAAGGTAATGGTCACCGCCCCCGCCGTCATGATGCTCGTCGAAGAGGGCAAGGTGCGGCTCAACGACAGGGTGCAGTCCTATCTTCCAGAATTCGAGGCCGAGCAGCGCATCACCGTCCTGCAGTTGCTGACGCACTTCTCTGGGCTCAGGCCGAGCCTCACGCTGGATCCCCCTTGGGCGGGGTACGAGGTGGGCGTGCGGCTGGCGCTACAGGAGCAGCCCACCGTGGCGCCGGGCTCGAAGTTCGTCTACAGCGACATCAACTACATCCTGCTGGGCGAAATCGTCCGGCGGACGAGCGGCATGCCGCTGGACGAGTTCGCCAAGCGGCGCATCTTCGAACCGCTTGGCATGCGCGACACGATGTATCGTCCGCCCGCTGGCCTTCGCGGGCGGATCGCGCCCACCGAAGTTCTGGAGGACGGCACTATCCTGCGCGGCGTCGTTCACGATCCTACCGCCCGCATGATGGGCGGCGTTGCCGGCCATGCGGGGGTGTTCTCTACCGCGGGAGACGTGGCGCTGTTCGCCCGCATGATGCTCAACGGAGGCCGGGCGAACGGGGCGCAGCTCCTGAGCCCGCTCGGCGTGCGGCGCATGCGCACGTCGCAGAGTCCTCCGGGAAAGGCGGCCAGGGGCATCGGCTGGGACATTGACACGCCGTACTCCTCGCCCCGAGGCGATCTCTTCGGGACCTCGTCGTACGGACACACCGGCTTCACCGGGCCGTCGCTGTGGATCGATCCTGCAAGCCACTCCTTCGTGGCCCTGATGACGAACCGCGTGCACCCCACGGCGACCACGTCCGTCGTGCGGCTGCGCAGCTTCGTGGCCTCCATCACGGCAGCCAACCTAGGCCCCGATGCGGCCCCCGCTCCGGGTCTCGCTTCGGCGGCGGACCAGTCTCGGGCCGTATCCGCTGTCGTCCGCACAGGACTCGACATTCTGGCGGATGAAGGGTTCGCGTCTTTGGCCGGAAAGCGCGTGGGCCTACTGACGAACCGCACGGGGGTGGACCGTCGAGGCCGGCGCAATGTAGACCTGTTCGCCGGCGCAGATGCTGTCGAACTGGAGCTGGTGCTGACGCCGGAGCATGGACTGACCGCGGACTTGGACCAAGCGGACGTCCCCGATGGGACGGATGGGGCTACGGGCGTCCCCGTGGTGAGCCTCTATCGCGCCGACCGCAAACGCCCGGAGGTGGAGCGCATCAAGGAACTGGACGCCCTGGTATTCGACATTCAGGACATCGGGGCCCGCTTCTACACGTACATCACGACGATGGGATACGCGATGGAAGCCGCGGCGCAGGCCGGCATCGAATTCTTCGTGCTGGACCGCCCGAACCCGATCACAGGTGCGGTGGTAGAAGGCCCAATGTTGGACGACGGCATGCAGTCCTTCGTGGGGTACCACTCGCTTCCGGTGCGGCATGGCATGACCGTGGGCGAGCTGGCCAGAATGTTCAACGACGAGCGCGGAATCGGCGCCGACCTGAAGGTGGTGGAAATGCGCGGATGGGAGCGAAGTCTGTGGTTCGACGAGACGGGTCTTCCATGGGTCAACCCCTCCCCTAACATCCGCTCGTTGGACCAAGCCGTCCTCTACCCGGGCGTCGCAATGCTGGAGTTCATGCACGACTACTCCGTGGGCCGTGGCACGGACGAGCCCTTCCGATTCATCGGCGCGCCCTGGATCGATGGCCCGCAACTGGCAGACGAGTTGCGCAGCGCGATGCTGCCCGGAATCCGCGTTTATCCGCGTACAGTGCGCCCGACGTCGTCGGTATTCTCAGGAAAGATGATTCCCGGCGTGCACTTCACTATCGTGGACCGGGACCGGCTGCAGACCAGCCGGCTGGGAATTGAGATTGCCGCAGCCCTCATCAGGTTGTACCCTCAGCACGTTGACCTGAGGAAGTCTGCCAGGTTGATTGGCAGCGAGTCCACTATCGACGCGCTGGAGAACGGTGTGGGTAGTGCCCAGATCTGGGCGGAGATTCAGGATTCCTTGGCCTCGTTCCGGTCCCGTCGCAGGTCCTACCTGATCTACTAGCCCTAGTGCCTCGCACCAGTTCCGGGTGGAGATGGACGCGTCAAAACGCGAGAACGGACCAATCTGGGCTCTGCCGTGCGCGAAGCCGCGCCAATCCCCGTCTACTTCAGCGGGTTCATGCGTTGCGACTTTGGGGCCACCGAGCTTGTCGTCGCCAAGGTGGACCCGGCGGAACTCCGCCCAGTTCAAGGGAATGCGCGGAAGATTTACCCTTTTGCCCTGAGCGGCACACCCCTCAAGGAGCGTCAGTTGGCCGACCGGGTGCGTAAGGCAACCGACTGTGCGCTTGCGCTACGCACCCTGCGCCACGGGGCTTTCTCAGCTGCGGGCTGGGATGCCGAGCGTCCCGCCCGCAACTGTATCGGAATTGCCCTCCAAATCCTAGCGACCCGCGATGGCGTTCTCGACAGAAGTGATCCAAGCGGGCTTGCGCCCACGAACCTTCCCGCCGACCCTAGCCAGCCTGGAAAGTGCCACGACCGCGTCCTCGACGCACGTCTGGTGGTTTCTTAGACTCTCGAGCACTCCCGTCGTCCCTCTCGCAGCAGGCAACTCCTCAAGTGCAGCGATTGCGCTAGCGTTTCTCTCCCAGACCACCTTGAGCTGGTCGAGCATTTGAGTGATTTCCATTGTTCCTCCCTGTCACTCTCCCGCAGAAGAATCTGTGAATCCCAATGCGCTCAATGCGAAGCGGGTAGTAAGCGTGCCAGACCTCTACGTTCGGACGGCCGTCCCCCAATTCGCACTGTTGTAATTCATAGCAGAGCTTGACGCTCTAAGTCAAGCATAGCATCAGCCGGGCCGGCACTCCCGCGCAATGGCGAGCGCCGGACTTTCGCGCAGGGCCAACATCTCTTCAATCCAACGCGTGAATTCAGCTTGTGTCGCGCCGAATTGCTGGGGTTAGTCCAGCGTTCAGGCAGAACCGACAGCGGCAAAGATTGAACTGACGACTCAGGCCATGGGAATTCCGACGAGGTTTGGGCAGTCCCTAGGCATTGCGTAGATCCGTGCCGCGCCTGCAATTCAGGCGGAAGAACGGCAGCAGTGTCGCCGACTTTCTGGAGGTGGCAGGGGAAATGGATCGTTTTGGTCCGGACAGCCACGTCGCCCTGAGACGTCGGCGGCCGGTCAGACTGGCCGCTGCTCCGCTTTGGCGTATTGGCCTGCAGGAATCGACGGACCGCTGCGAACGTCGCGGTCATCTGCTTCCGCGCCTGCAGGCCCGTGCCTGAAAGGCTTCGCCAACCCGAGCCGCCATCGAGTGCCGCGACGGCTCCGACGGAACTGCGAACTTGTGGCACGCCAAGAGGCATGCCGTGCGAGCGCCGGCCGCGGACTGCTATATACTCGCTAGTGTCGCTGGGTCCGTTGTCATTGCGGCTGGGGACCGCGAGCGCGTTGCAGCCGCACGGTGACTGTGGCATGATTGCTAAGGTGCCGCCCAGTCGCGGCACGGGAGTTTCGGGAATGCAGATGAAGAAGATCGCCCAGTTCGGACTAGCCGCTTGCCTGCTGCTGATGGTCACAGCGGTTGGCATCCCTAATCCGCAGGAGAAGCAGTACAAGGACCGCGCCGAGTACGACATCATTACGAAGGTCTACGGCGAGGCCGACCCAGCCAAGAAATTGGCGCTGCTCAACGAATGGCGGGAAAAGTACCCGGAGACCGACTACAGTCTGGAGCGGGATCGCTTCTACCTCGACAGCTACCAGAAGACCAACAACACAACGGAGGCGATCAACGCGGCCAAGCGCGTTCTGGCTGCCTCGCCGAACGAGTTCACCGCGCACTACGTCATCACGCTGTCCGTCCCTTATATGGGCAAGGCAGACGACGCGACCATCGGCGACGGACTGACGGCGGCAGGCGCGGTGTTGAATCTGGTGGACCAGCAGTTCGCGGCCAAGCCAGACGGCATTGCCCAAGCGGCCTGGGACAACGCCAAGCAGCAGGCGGTCGTGAACGCGAGGCTGACACTCGGCTGGTGCAAGATGCAGCAGAAGGACAACTCCGGTGCGGCTAACGAGTTCGAGCAGGTCCTCTCCCTAGACCCATCGCGCGGGCAAGTGTCCTACTGGCTCGGCCAGATGACCCTGAACGAGCAGGACGCTTCGAAGTACGACTTGGCGTTCTTCCACTTCGCGCGCGCCGCGACCTATGACGGCCCGGGTTCGATGCCGGCCGAAGGCCGCCAGCAGGTCTTGGAATACGTGCAGAACCTCTTAAAGAACAACTACGGCGAGCAGTCCTTCGATACGTTCTGGCCCAAGTTCGAGGAAATGGCCAGGGCGGGGGCCGCACCGACGGAGCGAATCGAGCTGAAGTCCGACGAAGAGATGAAGTTCGAGGCCGAGCAGGAGTCGCGCAGGCAGCTCCCGACCCTGTGGGTGTTCAAGGATCTCAAGACGACCCTGCTGGGGCCCAGCGGCGATGCGACGTGGAGCGACCTGCGCGGCAAGCTCACGCCCAGAATGGGCCTGTACGTCGTGTCCGCTTCGCCTCCGGAGCGACCGGCGACGATCAACCTGACCAGCGAGCCGGGGGGACGCACGGAAGTTGTGCTTAACCTGGAGAACCGGCGCCGGACGGGAGTTCGAACCGGCTCCTTGCTGACCATCGACGGCGTTGCCAGCGGCTTGGTGAGGGAGCCTTTCCGGCTCACCTTGACGGACGGCCACACGTTCTAGGTCGGGCTCGCGCCACATCCTATCGCCCGCGCGGGAGTGCCCGCGCGGCACCTGTGCCGGGGCTGGGGCTGATGCGGCTGGCACTGGCCCAAGCAAACTTCACGGTCGGCGATCTGACCGGCAACTCGGAAAAGATCCTAGCGCTGGCTCACAAGGCCGACGCCTTGGGAGCCGATCTGGCCGTTTTCCCGGAGCTCGCAGTAGCGGGCTACCCGCCCTTGGACCTTGTCAGCACTGCGGGCTTCCCGCAGGCCTGTGAAGCGCGGGTACGCAAGATCGCCCAGCGGTCCGCAGGCCTCCGCACCGGTATCGTCCTCGGCTTCTGCGGTGTGTCGGCCGAGCCGGGCAAGGCTAGCAACTGCGTCGCGTGCGTCCACCGTGGCGAGATTGTCCACCGCCAAGCCAAGTCGCTGCTGCCCACGTACGACGTCTTCGACGAGGCACGCTACTTCGAGTCCGGGCGCACGCCTGCAGTGTGGAGGTTCGGGGGCGCACGAATCGGCCTGACGATCTGCGAAGACGCCTGGAACGATAAGCAATTCTGGGAGCGCACGCGCTACTCCAGGGATCCAGTCGAAGAGCTGGCGTCGCAAGGCGCCGACCTGCTGTTGAACATCTCGGCGTCGCCGTACCACGCGGGCCGTCGCCAGTTTCGGCTGCGGATGTTCCGGGCGCTGGCCGCCCGCCACGCAATCCCGGCGGCGTTCGTGAACCAGGTGGGGGGGAACGACCAGCTGATCTTCGACGGCTCGAGCTTTGCGGTCGACCGCACGGGCCGCCTGGGGGCGACAGCCGCTTCGTTCGCGGAGCAACTGGTCTGCTGGGACGTGGCAAGGGGGGCACGCATGGACCCACCGTGGCCCGGGCGGGCGGACTCCGACGCGGAGCTCGGGGCGGTGTACGAGGCTCTCACGCTGGGCACGCGCGACTACGTGACGAAGTGCGGGTTCCGCGACGTATTCGTCGGGATGAGCGGGGGCATCGACTCGGCGCTGACAGCGGTGATCGCAAGCGATGCCTTGGGCCCGCACCATGTGACGGGCGTTGCGATGCCCGGGCCGTACTCGTCCGATGCCAGCCTGGTGGACGCGCGCCACACGGCTGCGTCGCTGGGCATCGGCTTCAAGACCATCGAGATCACGCCGGTCTACGGTAGGTTTATCAGGCAGCTCGCACCGAGTTTCGAGGGGATGCCCGCTAACACGGCAGAGGAGAACCTGCAAGCGCGCCTGCGGGGCTCTGTTCTGATGGCCTTGGCGAACAAGTTCGGCGGCCTCGTGCTGACAACCGGGAACAAGAGCGAGCTTGCCGTGGGCTATTGCACGATCTACGGGGACATGTGCGGCGGCTTGGCAGTCATCAGCGACGTGCCGAAGACCATGGCATACAAGCTCGCTGGCGTCGCCAACCGGCGCCATCCCGGTGCGATCCCTGAGTCCGTGCTGACCAAGCCCCCCAGTGCCGAGCTTCGCCCCGACCAGAAGGACTCGGATTCCCTGCCCCGCTACGAGGTGCTGGACCCGATCCTGCAGGCGTATGTCGAAGAGAGCCTGCCCGTGGCGGAGATCGCCGAGCGTCTCGGCCAGCCGGCGGAGCTTGTGCAGGAGATCGCACGGATGGTGGACCGCAATGAGTACAAGCGCCAGCAGGCGGCACCCGGGCTGCGCGTGACATCCAAGGCCTTCGGCATGGGGCGCAGGTACCCGATCGCCCAGAGGTACGTCCGATAGGCTAGGGATAGGGCATCCGCTGAGGGGTTCGAGCGAAAGGAGCACTTGATGACGATGGGCAGTCGTGTATTGAGAGCATGCCTGTACGGGGCAGCTGCACTGGTGGCCGTGGCGCTTTGCGGAACGGCCTATATCCGGTGGTCTGGCGCCAGCGTCGGGCTGTCGGGATCGGGGCGCGGCATCGTCATCGAGCACGCCAACTCCGAGCGGCGCATGCAGGACTTGGAGGAATCCCGCCGGGCCCAGGAGCGGGCGCAAGCGCACCCCGCCCGGCAGGACTTGGAGCGGTCGGCAGTCGCAGCCAAACCGGCACCCGCCGTCGAGCAGCCGACAGGCCCCGCCAACTACTGGACAGAGTACCGTGGCCCAGGCCGAGCCGGGATCTACGGCGAGACCAAGATTCGCACGGACTGGCCCGCCGAGGGTCCGCCGGAGCTCTGGCGGCAGCAGATCGGCGGCGGGTACGCATCCATGGTTGTCGCCGATTCGCTCGTCTTCACTATCGAGCAGCGAAGAGGCCGGGAAGTCGTTGCAGCCTACCGGATCGAGGACGGGAGCCAAGCGTGGGAGCACTCATGGAGGGCCCGCTTCAGTGAGTCCATGGGCGGCGACGGCCCGCGAGCGACCCCAACATGGTCCGACGGACGCCTTTACGCGCTTGGCGCCAGTGGACACCTGACGTGCCTGCAGGCCTCCGATGGCCGCGTCCTGTGGGAGCGGAACATCCTCGCAGACGCGGGGGCCGACAACCTCACTTGGGGCATGGCGGGCGCCCCGCTGGTCGTGGACGACATCGTCGTCACGTTGCCGGGAGGCCGCCGGGGCAGGTCGATCATCGCCTACGACAAGTTGAGCGGTGACGTACGCTGGTCCGCTCTGAACGACAAGGCAGGGTATGTCTCGCCGCAGGTCGCCGAACTGGCCGGGCGCAGACAGCTGCTCGTCATCAGCGGCACGCGAGTTCTGGGCGCATCGCTCGATGACGGCTCGCTTCTTTGGAGCCATCCGTGGAGGACTTCCTACGACGCGAACTGCGCCCAACCCCTAGTGGTTGACGGGGAACACGTGTTTGTTTCATCCGGTTATGGCCACGGAGCGGCGCTGCTGAAGATCACGGCCGACGGCGAAGCCTTTTCGGTCGAGGAAGTCTGGTTCAACCGCAACATGAAGAACAAGTTCAACCCCTCAGTTCTCGCCAGTGGGGTGGTCTACGGGCTGGACGAGGGAATCATGGTCGCGTTGGACGTCCGAACGGGCGAGCGCCACTGGAAGCAGGGCAGGTATCGCTACGGACAGCTGCTCCACGCCGGCGGGCACTTGATAGTGGTAAGCGAGCAAGGCGACCTCGCGCTCGTGGAGGCCACGCCCGAGGAGTACCGAGAGCTGGCGCGCTTCGAGGCGATCCCCGGCAAGACCTGGAACGTGCCGGCCATGGCAGACGGCATCCTGTACGTCCGCAACCAGACCGAAATGGCCGCGTACGACCTGCGCTAAAGACTCGCGCGCACGATCCAAGTGGAAGAGCGGCCAATGGCACCAGACCCGGTAGATGTGGCAGTGGTTGGCGTTGGAGCGTTCGGGCGACAGCACGCCCGCGTGTACTCGGCCATGCCGGAGGCCCGGCTGGTCGCCGTCGTGGATCCGGACCGGGACCGCGCCGGGCGGGTCGCCGGGGAGTTCGGCTGTGACCCAGTGGAGGACATCGGCAGCCTCCCGGACAGCATCCGGGCGGCGAGCGTCGCAGTGCCGACCGTGCTACACGTGCCGGTCGGGCTGGCCTTGCTCAAGAGGGGCTTCGACATCTTGGTCGAAAAGCCGCTCGCGGCGGGGGCAGAGGGCGCCCTAGAGCTCGTGCAGACAGCCGAGCGCATGGGCCGGATCCTGCAGGTCGGCCACTTGGAGCGATTCAACCCGGCCGTGCAGATCGCCGCTGCGAATGCTACCGTCCCTCTGTTCTTTGAGATCCACCGGCTGAGCCCGTTCAGCCCGAGAAGCCTGGACATCGACGTCGTGCTGGACCTGATGATTCACGACATCGATATTGTGCTCAATCTGGCGCACTCCCCAGTGTGCAAGGTCGATGCCAGCGGCGTCCCCGTCGTCAGCACGCATGCCGACATAGCCAACGCGCGCCTTCAGTTCGAGTCCGGGTGTGTCGCGAACCTGACGGCGAGCCGCGTGTCGACCGAGAAGGTCCGCAAGTTGCGGTTCTTTCAGCCGGGCGAGTACGTCTCGATCGACTACATGTCGCAAAGCGGCGTGCGCATCGCGGTCGGATCCTCATCGGACCTGCGCGTCCGTCCCATCCGCCCCGGCCGGGACGAACCGCTGCGCCGCCAACTCGAGGCGTTCGTCAAGGCAGTCAGGAACTGCCAAGAGCCGCCGGTGACCGGCCGAGAAGGCCTCGCAGCGCTGGACCTCGCACTTAGAATAAGGGAGGCCATCGAGAAACATTCGAGGTTGGTCTCGAAGACTCTCTCCGCGCTCAGCTAATTGAACGACCCCCGCCCGGCAGCGCTGCACCTCTTGCTGGAGGACTACGGCAAGAGCGTCTCAGAACGCGCCTCGCAGGGTCCTCCGTCCAAACTGGCACCGAGTGAGCTGCCGCTGTGGCTGGAGGCGCACGCCTTCGGAGACCGCATTCGCTGGCAGCTCGCCCATGCCTCCCCGATGTCGTTGCGTCCCGGCGGCCCGCTGCGGGAGTTGCTGGCAGAGCGCTTTGACCCGGTAGCGCGGTACAGGTCCACTTCCGGGAGTGGCGTGTGGCCACCCGACCCGGTCACGCCTCTCGAGATCGGCGTGGACTGGGGCTCCCACAGCCTGCGCTTCCCGCCGGCGATGACCCGGTCGGCATCCGCCCTGGTGCACGCGGTCCTCCTGCTACTGCTGCTCATCCCGGCCGAGATGGAGCTTGACCTAAGGGAGCCCGCCGACTGGAACGCGATGCACATCACGCTCATGGCACCGCCGCTCGACGACCTCCCCCCCCTGCAGGCAAGCCTCGACATTCCGGGAGAAGGCGACAGCGGCTTCCGGGGCCTGCCACTCCCCGCCCCGGAAGAGGGGCCCGGTCCCGAGCCTGACCCTGAGCCGGAGTCCGAACCGGAGCCCGAGCCGGAAGAGCCTGAAGTGCAGCCGATCGAGCCAGAGGAGGAACCGGAACCGGAAGACGAAGGCCCAGCGATTGCCGAGACCGAGCCGGAACCGGAACCGGAGCCGGAACCCGAGCCCACCCCGGCGCAAAGCCCGAGCCCGGGGGAGTTCCGCACTGGTACGCAGCTGGCCACCGCGCGCGACCCGCGGCTGCTGCCAATGCCCAAGGCTCCTAGCCGCAAACGTGCTGTCTTGCAGCTGGAGAACCCAAGGGCGAGCATGCCCGGCCGCACCGGCAGCGCCCAGGCGGGAACGCTCGAACTCGTGCCGCGGCCGGACCAGATCATCTCCGGCGCCGTGGCGAGCCTAAAGCGGGGCGGCGGCCCGCGTCAGGCTGTGGGAGACGGGTTCGGGGGCTCGACTGCCAGCGTCGGACTGCCCCCAGGCCCTACCGATGCCGGGAGCCTGGTGGAGCTGCTCAGCGATCCGCGGGGAGTGGACTTCCGGCCCTACCTGACTCAGGTCTTGGCGACCGTGCGAAGAAACTGGTTCGCGGTGATACCGCAGAGCGCAAGGCGCGGGATGACGCGTGGCCGCACTCTGATCCAGTTCTCGGTCGCGCGCAACGGTGCCGTTCCCAAGCTCGTGATAGCGAGGAGTTCCGGAACGCCGCCGCTCGACCGCGCCGCGGTGGCCGGGGTCAGCGCCTCCAATCCGTTCCCGCCCCTACCGCAAGAGTACCTGGGAGGCGAGATCCGTCTCCAGTTCACGTTCCTGTACAATATGCGGAACCCGTGAGCCGACGGCGGCAGGTGGGGCCGCGATCCGGCATTGGGGAACCGCTATGGCTACGACTCGCAGGCATTTCCTCGGCGGTCTGACGGCCGCGGCGTCGGTGGCGTCATCGTTTCAGCAGGCGTGCTCCAGCGCTGGCGACGCCCGTTGGAACGTGGTCTGGATCATCGCCGACGACCTTTCGCCGGACTTGTCCTGCTACGGCAGCAGCGAAGTTCACACGCCGAACATCGACCGGCTGGCGGCTGACGGCGCACGTTTCGAGCATGCCTATGTGACCTGCCCGGTGTGCTCGCCCTCCCGCTCGGCTCTGATCACGGGCATGTACCAGACCAGCATCGGAGCCCATGGGCACAGGAGCCACAGGAGCGACGGCTTCAGACTGCCGGCCCCCGTGCGCATGATCACGGACTACTTCCGCGAGGCCGGCTACTTTACCGTCAACGACCACGAGAGCGGTCTCGGAGGCCGCAACAAGACCGACTTCAACTTCGAACACGAGCGGCCGTTCGACGGCACCGATTGGCGGGACCGGGATCCGGGCCAGCCGTTCTACGCGCAGGTCAACATCTTCGAGCCGCACCGTGGGCGGCCTCCTGACGTCTGGTCATTCACCGAGGGACTCGAAAACCCAACAAACCCGGACGCCGTCAGCCCGCCGGCGTACTATCCCCAAGACGAGATTTCGCGGCGTGACTGGGCGGGGTATCTGGATGCAGTCCGCATTCTTGACGAGAAGGTCGGGAGGGTGCTGGACCGGCTTGACGAAGACGGGCTCTCTGACAACACCGTGGTCATCTTCTTTGGCGACCATGGGAGGCCGATGCCGCGGGACAAGCAATTCCTGTACGACGGCGGAATCCGAGTCCCTCTTATCATCCGCTGGCCGGGCCAGGTTGAACCCGGCAGCGTCCGGGACGAGCTGGTCAGCTCAATCGACCTCTCCGCGACCTCTCTGGCAATCGCCGGCATCCAGGTTCCGGAGCACATGGAGGGAAGAACGCTGCTGGGCCTCGGCGAGGCTCTGGACCGCGACTACGTCTTTTCGGCCAGGGACCGCTGCGATGAGACGGTCGACCGCATCCGGGCTGTGCGAGACAAGCGCTACAAGTACATCCGAAACTACCATCCCGACCGGCCGTACATGCAGCTCAACCGCTACAAGGAGGTTTCGTACCCGATCTGGCGCCAGATGTCGCGGATGCGGATGCACGGCGAGGCGGACGAGAGCGAGTTCCCGTTCTTGGCGTCCACGCGCCCCGAGGAAGAGCTGTACGACACGCAATCGGATCCGGACGAGCTCAACAATCTCGCCGATTCGGCCGAACACCAGCAGGTCCTGACCCAGATGGCTACGGCCCTGGACCTCTGGATCCAGCGCTACGGAGACAAGGGGGAGATTCCGGAGGATCCCCGTATCGCAGCCGAGTGGGAGGAACGGATGGCCAAGACCTATCCAGAAGCCTACGAGTTCCTCGCCGAGCGGGAGACCCCTTGGAAGTGAAGGCCAGTGGCTTGCCGCTGGCGCTCACCGCGGTTTCCGTGGCGGCTCTGGCTGCGGGGCTTTCAGGCCACGCCCTCGCGCTCGGCATTTGCGCCGTTGCTCTGTTGGTCGGGCTCTGTCTGCTCGGGCTGCGCTCTCCGGGCCAGCCGTCCGCTAGGACCGTGTCGGTCCTTCTGGCGTTCGCACTCGCATTCTGCGCGCTGCTGGTTCTGGCCGGTCGGCTCCACAAGCCATCCGAGCCGGTCCAGACACTGGGAGGAATACCGCCGGGAACGGCCATGCTGCTGTACGGCATCGCGCCTCTCGGCCTCTCAGTCGGCCTGATCTACGGAGCCACGTTCTCGTCTGAGGTGCTCCCCGATCAGCGGCTGCGCGATTTCCTCTCGCGCCACGCCAAGAAGTAGGCCACCGACCACGCATGCCCTCAGCGGACTCGGGCCTGATCATCTCCTTCGTGGTCGGCTATCTGGGCATATGCGCCGCGATCGGCGTGTGGGCCATGAGACGAACAGCCTCGGCCGCAGACTTCTTCCTCGCAGGCAAGTCCCTAGGCCCGATGGTCGTCGTGATGGCTTCGATCTCCAGCGTCATGAGCGGATTCGGCTTCGTCGGCGGGCCGGGCTTGGTGTACGAGTCGGGCTCGAGCTCATTGTGGATGGCCTTCGTGTGCGCCTTCAGTCTTCCGACCACCTACGTCCTGACGGGCAAGCGTCTGCGGCTCCTCGTGGAAGCCCGTCCCATCCTGACCCTGCCCGAAGCTGTCTCGGCGCGCTACGGGGGGATCCTCCCGGCGCTGGCGATGAGCCTGGCGATTTTCCTAGGAGTGATCGGCTACCTGGGCACGCAGGTGCTGGCCATCGGCACAGTCCTGCAGGCAGTGCTGGGAATTGACCTGCTGACCGCCTTGGCCATCGGCCTCGGCGTGCTGGCCTTCTACTCGATCGCTGGGGGCATTGTGGCCGGGGTCTACACCGACCTTTTCCAGGGAGTTCTGATGTTGGGCGCGGCCATCGCCGTGCTCGCCCAGTGCCTCAAGGTTGGCGGCGGTCTGGAGTCGATGACCCAGACACTCTGGGCCATGGATCCGGAGTATTTCGGTCCATGGGGCACGCGCGGCGATCTGGCTGCCCTCAGCTGGATGCTGCTGTTCGGCCTTGGCGCAGCCGGGCAGCCCCACTTCATCACTAAGCTCATGATGCTTAAGGATGTCCGGCGGTTGCGCTGGAGCGCCCTGGCTACAGGCTCCAGCTATCTCGTGCTAGCGACGCTGTGGATGGGCGTCGGTCTGGCGATGCGCACAGTGGTAGCACGGGGCGACCACCCCGAGCTGGAGAACCCGGACCTGGCCGCACCAACGTTCCTGCTGTACTACACCCCGGAACTGCTGGCAGGCCTCGTGTTCGCCGGCCTGCTGGCCGCGATCATGTCGACCGCGGACTCGTTCCTCAACCTCGGCGCGGCAGCGGTTGTGCGTGACGTGCCGATGGCGGTTCTGGGCAGGCCCCTCAAGGGCGAGCTGTTCTGGTCCCGTGTTGCGACAGGGTGCCTGCTGCTGCTATCCGCCCTGTTCGCGCTCTATATGGAGAGCTTGATTGCGCTGCTAGGCACGTTCGGGTGGGGAACTTTCGCAGCTGCAATTGTCCCCAGCATCTGCATCGGACTGAACTGGAAACGCGCGACCGGTCAGGCCTGCGTGGCATCGATCGCCACCAGCATCGCGCTCAACTTCACGCTGGAAATGTCGGCGCGCAACGGCCTCAGCCTCCTGCCGCCGGGGCTGGCCGTCGGCGCCGTAGCGCTGCTGGCCTCCACAGTTGTGTTCGTTCTGGTCTCGCTGGCGACCCGCCCTCGGAAGCTAGCCCCAGACATCGACGCCCTGATGGACGTCTAACCCGCCGCGAAGTGCGAGAAGCCGGCAGCATCAAGGCGACGCCGGCCTCCAGAGTCCTGGACCCAGGCTCCTGCACCCCGCTCGATCCAGCCGATCCGGGATACGGCATGGGCCTCTGGAGGTTGCGTCCCGGCGGGCAGCGTGAAAAGCAGCTCGTACTCCTCACCCGAACTCAAGGCCTCGTCGTGAGAGGCCCCGGGGAAGACCGGAACGGCACCCTGCTCGACAACGGCCATCACTCCGCTGGCCTCGGCCAGCCGGCTCAAGTCCAGCCCGAGGCCGTCGCTCACGTCGATGGCGGCCGTCGCGGGGACTTCCGCGAGCTGGAGACCCAAGGCGATTCTCGCTGACGGGGCGCAGTGCCTGCGGACCGCAGCGTCCCGCCTATCGGTATCGGTCTCCTCCAAGAGCCGGCGCAGGCCGAGGATGGAGCCACCAAGCATTCCGGAGACGAACAGCCCGTCGCCGGGCCGCGCACCGCAGCGCAACAGAGCGCGGCCGGGCTTGGCCCGGCCTACGAGCGTGACAGTCGCGACAAAGCGCTCCCCGCTGGAGACGTCCCCGCCCAGCAATGCCAGGCCGGGCACACCTGCCTCGGTCGCAGCCTGCCGCAGACCCTGCTGAAACTTGTCATGCCAGTCTCCCGCCAATGCCTTCGCGGGAAGGCACACCGTCTGCGCCAAGAACAGCGGCCAGCCGCCCATGGCAGCCACGTCACTGAGGGATCTGACCAGCGCCTTGCGGCCCAGATCGCGCGGGGAATGGCGACCCCAGACGAAGTGGGTGCCCTCTACGATCTGGTCGGTCGTGATCAGCAGGTCATGTGCCAGCCCCGGCAGTTCCAGGACCGCGCAATCATCGCCGCGAACCACCCCAGCGCTGTCCGGCAGTGCGCCCCAGAGCGACTCGATTCTCTCAATAATGCGCGCTTCTCGCATGGCCCCGGACGTGGTCGGGCATTGACACGGCAGATTCGGTTTATGTAACATAGTTGATCTTGCTGGCCTAGCGAGAGTGTCTTCCCACGGCCCGCCACATATGGTGTTTTCCGTGTCGATCGAACACCTACCTCGAGCGAGCTGAGCCCGATGAGAGCAGACCGATTCCTGTTCATTGTCGCCCACCCGAAGCTGGGCCGGATTGGCAGGGTCAGCCTATCGAACCGCGCGATTCATGGCGCCTTGGTCGCAGCGGGGATAAGTCTTGTCGCCCTGCTGGGCTTTGCCGCGGAATTCTACCGGGCGACCACCGAGAACCGGCGGCTCAACGCCGAGAATGAGGCGCTGAGGGCGGTAGGTCAGAGCATGGCCCTGACCATCGACGAGCGGGGCCGGCAGATCGAGTCGCTCTCGTCACTCGCCTACCACGTATCCATCGCGTACGGCATTCGCCGTGACGGCGCGGCGGCGCACCCAGGCTTGGGAGGGGACGCTCCTTCGCTGTACTACACCTCGCTGAGCCAGTTCGATCGGCTGCAGGCGACGATCGACCGCGGTTCGGCAACCGAACTGCTGGCCAACACGACTCCATCGATCTGGCCGGTCCGTGGGAGGATCACCAGCGCCTTCGGAAGGCGGACGGATCCTTTCAGCGGCAGTTCGGCATTCCATCCGGGCATGGACATCAGCGCGCCGAATGGCACCCCCGTCTGGGCGACCGCGGATGGGATTGTCGTGGGCTCTGGATGGGAATCCGGCGGCTTGGGACGGACGATCACCATCAGCCACGGCCGAGCTGGCTTCGGCACCCGCTACGGGCACCTCAAGGACTCTTTGGTGCGCGTCGGACAGGTTGTCCGCCGGGGCGAAGTCATCGGTTCGGTCGGTGCCACGGGGCGCACGACGGGCAACCATGTGCACTATGAGGTGACATACAAGGGCCTGACGGTGAATCCCTACAAGTACCTCCGAGCCCGCAACTTCGTCGAGCCGACCCGGCTGACCGATTAGGGCTCCCGCGAATTGCCGCCGTCAGGCGGGCAGATCGCGATCTCCGCACCGGCGCGCACGCCGAGCAGTTGTGCCGCACTTGCCCGATTGGCGGAGACCTCCAGATAACCGCTGCTGCCCTCGATCAGGAATGGGTCGCCGGCCGGAGCCTCGGCATAGGACTCGACCCTCACGAAGACCGACGCCGACCCCAATTGCAGGCCCTCACGACTTCCCAGCTGGCCGGCACGGAAGTTGGTCACCAAGTTCCCGAAGCGATCTACGTGCAGCACGCGGCCACGGCGGGCGGTGGGCTCCATGGAATGCAGCATCACGGGCTCACGCACTCTGGGCCCCACTTGGTCGAATCGCAGCCCGGCCATGAGGCGCGCAGCCGCCGGGGCGAAGAGGTCCCTGCCGTGGAAGGTGCGGCTGATCTCCGCGAGGCCATGCCTTGTATCGATCGCGCGCACCTCAAACTCCGGATGGCGCTCGAACACGAATGACAGCACACCATTGTCGGGCGCAACGAACACGTGGCCACCGGCGCGGGCGGCGACGGCGTTTCGGTGCGAGCCCACGCCGGGGTCCACCACGACCACGTGGGCCGTGCCGCTCGGAAACCAGCGATAGGCCTGCAGGATCGCAAAGGCGCCCTCGGGAATGCTGAATGCCGGCACGTCGTGGGTTATGTCAATCACCCCCACTTCCGGCGCGATCCCGGCGATGACCCCCTTCATCACGCCCACGTAGTGGTCGCGAAGCCCAAAGTCCGTCGTAAGCGTCAGGAGCGGGCCCCCCCGCCCTTCTGCAACCTCGGAAGAACCGGCTGCGGCCGCACGGTGGCTCAAGAGCCCTCCCCGTGGCCGCTGCCGGGAACGGACCCGCGCTTGCCGCCCGGCAGGACGACCGTGGCATAACGAGCGGCCAGCATGAGGGCCCCAGGAACTAGCAGCGCAGCCGCAAATGCGGCGAGGAATCCGTGAAGCCCGCGAGCACGGGCACCCACTCCGGCATAGACGGCGGCAATACCGGCATTCGAGCAGCCGGCAAGCAGGGCGAAGCGGGCCGGCGGCATCCCTGCAACTCCCGCAAGCACCACCGTGCTCTCGGCCAGCACCGGAACTGCGCGCGCGGCGACCAAAGCCGCATCCCCCCACCGCCGCCATGCCCGCGAGGCGCGATCGAGTTCATCCGCGCCCACAAGGCGCACCGCGATTCTCGAGCCGGCAAACCGGCCAAGCGCATACCCGACCAACGCCCCGCACTGCAGGCCAACCCAACCGGCAGCCAGGCCCGGAAGCATGCCCAGCAACAGGCCAGAGGCGGTCAGCACCAGGCTGGAAGGAACCGGGAGCAGCACATCGGCCGCCAGGAGCAGCACGACCAGCGAGGCGGTGACCGCCCAGCTCGAACCCGGCATGAGCAACTCTCCGGTGGCCGTGGCCAGCGGCTCGTCGAGCAGCCAGAAAGGCACCAGCACGGCGGCCGCCAGCAGGAGCGTCGCGAGTCCCCAGCGCAGCACCGGCCCCGATAGCGAGCGACGGGAAGGGGCGCTCTTAGGGCTCAGGCGCGACTGTGCCACGGCTAGCGAGACTCGAATCGGACCCTGTTGCTGGCCTGACCGTCCGCCGAGATCCATACCGAATGGGACCCAGCACTCAGGCCGCTCGGCAGGCGCAGGAGGATCTTGTAGAATCCGACGTCTTCGGTGTCCAAGGCGCAGGCGGCGACACCGGCCGACTCGCCGTCAATCCAAGCCCGGATTCGGGCTACCACCTCTTGGAGGGGGTGGGCCAAGCCCGGACGGCCCGTGCGGCCGGGAGGGCTGACCGCACCCAGCCCCGTGCAATACAGCGCGATTGCGCCGCCTGCAACCGGCAGGCCGTCGACCGGGCGAAACTCTGGCGGAGACCCTTCCAGCGTCCCGCCAACAATCCGATTGGGGAAGATTCCCGGATGGACCGGGGCGATAGGGATCTCAATGGCGGGGGCCGAGCCAAATGGCGTCGTCGCCACGATGCGGGCCCGGTCGGTGGCCACCCCGAAGGGCACTTGGAGGGTGACGGCCAGCGGGGACACGCTGGTCAATGGCGCGGCAACACCTCCGACACTGACGCGCGTGCCGGCAAGCTCGCGCGGAAGCGATGGAGGCGCCGGCAGGGGATCGTCCCCGTCCTCTGGCTCAATCGGCAGGAGGCGAGTGCCGTACACCTGTTCTTCAGCCGCCAACCCAATTCCCGAAACCGTTATAAGACTCCCGGGCGCGAAGCCCTGCCCTTCGCCAAGAACGGCGCCGCTGGCGGCGTTCGCGGCCATAAGCGGGTCGAGCATTGGTATCTCGAGAGCCACGGCCGCATCCGTCTCCAACCGGACATCCGGCAGCCCGGCGATCTGCACGGTGAGTGTCTGCTCGGACGCCGAGTCGACGAATGGCCAATGGATAAGCGCCACGCCCCTACCGTCAGTGACAGCTGTGGCGGCCGGGCAATCCTCATAGCCTGTCGCGCATAACTCCATCTCGACACCGCTGTAGTGGACGAGATTGTTGTCACGGACGCGGAATCGCAATGTCGCTGGCCTGTTCGCCACGCCGTACAGTTGCTCTGGCTGGCCGGCCTCAAGTTCTAGGCCAACACGATCTTCGCGAACGACGAGCCGCGTCACAGCCCGGGAATAGCCAGCGACGGGCGCCTCCGCAAACAGAGTTGCAGTTCCCGGAGACAGGCCCTCCAGTTCGAAGGCCACCCTCACCTCGCCGGCCGGGATGGTCACGACCGCCGGAATCGTCGCGATCGCGGTGTCGAGGCGCAGATTCACGTCGAAGTCCGTCTCGAGCGGAGCACCGATCTCAACCTGTGCAGAACCCGAAGATCCTGCGATCAGCCCGGCGGCCGGCCACGTTGAGAGGTGCAGCATTCTGGCCACCCCGGTTGCGGCCGACGCCCGTGCGCCGAAGTTGGACTCGAAGAAGGCAAGCCATTCCCGCCGGAGATCCTGGAGGGTGGACAGAGACTGCGGCTTGGGCTGCTCGCCTTCGGGCACGACAAGGGCGAAGGCGTGCCTGAAGTGCCGCTGAGCGACCGTCCAGTCGGGACGTCTCGGCCCCTCTTTGAGCACGATGTCTTCGACCCGCAAGTCCTTCCTGACGCCGTCGAACTCAATGCCCTCCTCCGGGGAACGCGCCGGAGATCCGAACCGGAGCCCGGGACGGAAATCCGTCCTGGGCGTGACCGGAGAGGTAACCAAGAAGAAGGCCGGCACTTCCGACGGATCCAGCAGGCCCATCAGGTACTGGTCCAGCTTTGAGTAGCGCTGGCTGGGCACACCGGTCACGAACCGCGGGCTGGCGAAACGCCCGTTGTCGACGATGGAATTCCCTTCCACAACGGAAGCCTCCGAGCTGAAGAAGAAGCTCCAGTGTGCGTCCTGACGCCCCAGCAGCTGGTCCGAGTCCTCGCCGGTTTCCGGATCGACGAAGTGCGGATATGCCAAGTGTCGATGGCCCACCTCGTGGGCCAGTACTGTCAGCATCGTGTCCCCGAGCAGTCCCGGAATCGGGTCTGTGGGACCTGGCGGGTACTGCGTAAGCGGGCCCATGTTGACGAATGAGGAAAGCCGCGTGCGCGATCCGAACACCGTGCCATAGTTCCCATCGAAGTCACCCACTCCCTTGACCTCGTTGCGCACGGTGAACTGATGCGCGAAGGAGTACCGGCTGGCATCGATTCCAATGTCGTTGAATACGACCAAGACGTCGTACGCGTCCTCGTGGCCTCGGAAGAAGGAGTGCGAAATGGCGAACTCGTCAAGGGTTTGTTCCTCGACGAACACTTCCGCCACTATGTTGGCGGAATCGAGCTCTGCGCCGTCGCCTTCGCTCCAGTCCACGACATCGACGCCGCTGCTTGCGTTGCCCGTGAACAGACCGACCACCGCGTTGGGTACGTCCACGTCTCCGTAGCGGAACTCAATGCCCCCTCCTGCCCCGAGCGTGACCTGGAACGTCTGCGGGCGGCCAGAGTTGGACTCGGAGAAGACCGGCACTTCCACCCACGAAACCGTGACAGCGTCCGGGCGCGCGTCGACGCGGACCCTACCGCCCACGCTGGGATCGAGATCCTTAAAGAGGGGACAGATCCGCGGCGGACCGAACGCGGCGCGCGTGTAGGTGCGCGGATCGGACCTTGCCTCAGGAAAGAGGAATGTCAAATTGCCGTCTGACTGCACGTAGACCTGGCCGTAAGTCCGCCCGTAGAACGGGAACTCGAACGGCAGGTCGATCAAGGCCGAGTCATCGTCCTCAAGGTCCAGCCAGATTCCGATCTCGCTGATCGGCACACCTCCAGGAACGCTGGCCGACTGGACCCTAAACGTCTCTCCCTCCGGGGTGATCGAAACGGTCGATCCGGACAGGTCGAACTCCCGCTCCGGTGCCCAGATTTCGCTCGACGCTTCGATGACGGCAATGTCCCCCACATCGGCGGGAGGCTCCGCAGGAGGCTCCATGAGGCGCGGTCCGTCCTGCGTCCGTTCCACTGAACGCTGTAGGTGCAGGACGAGCGGCTCGCTGGCATGGCGGGGCGCTCCGCACGCAACACGTCCCGAATCGGGCGCAAGGATCGGGGCCGCAAGCCCCGGAAACTGCGACGAGGGAATGAGAAAGCACAGCGCGAGCGTGGGCCCGAGGTTGGGCAGACTGCTTGAGGGCCAGCCGATGTGCAATCCTGCCGTACCCTTCATTGTCCGTTCGCAGAATCCGCCTAGTCGCTTCACGGCGGAGGAAACGCCTCTGGCAGCGCTGCTCAAACCCTAGAATCAATCCTAACGGCCCGGACGTGAGGGCGCGTTCCTGTGAAGAGCCAATGACCGGCAGAGCATCGGGAAGGAGGGCCTCGATTCCCGCTGACTTTGTTGGTCTCGGGTCGTCTTCATTCTGGAACGGGTGGAGCGTCGGCATGCCGTCGGCGGGTACGCAGCCGAGGGGACCATTGCGGACCCTCACTACACAATGCGGCCGAGCGCATCCAATGGACTCGGCAAACGGGCCTTGCCCACCCAACATCGCTCCCTGTGGGGGAATGGCCAGACGAGGCTGACCCGATCAAGAGCGACGGCCAGCCGCCTGCGGCGCGCCGAGCCCAGGCCTCGGGTGGAGTTGGAACAATCGGGAGATCCTCTTCGGGAACAAGCGGTCCCTATTGGCGGGGGATGCGTGAGTAGCCGTGGCTGTGGACGGCCTCAAGGCACGAGATTAGAACTCGGCGCGTGTCGCTGGGCGCAATGATCGCGTCGACGTGGCCCCGCGAGGCAGACCACTTGGCATCGAGCGTCCGTTCATACCGGTCGCGGGTGCTTTCGATCTCGCGCAGGAGGTCCGGTGGGATCTCGCTGCCCGCGAGTTCCAGCGCGTGCAGCTGAGAAGCGAAGAGGGCCTGCACGGCGGACTCGCCCTCCATCACTCCAATCCTTGCGGTCGGCCAAGCCAGTGTGAACTCGGGATCAAACCCTTGGCCGGCCATCGCGTAATATCCGGCACCGCTGGCGTGCCGCAGCGTGAGCACGATCTTCGGAACGCGCGTGGTCGCCATCGACTCGATCATCTCCGCCCCTGCCCGGATGATGCCCTCGCGCTCGGCGCTGGGACCCACCATGAATCCGCTCACGTCCTGCAGGTATACGAGCGGATGTCCCTGCCGGTCGCACTTCGAGACGAACTCAGTAGCCTTCCGCGCAGTCTCGGCATAGATGATGGCGCCGATGCGGGTCTGCCGAGCTTGCCGGAAGACGCCGCGACGGTTCGCGATCAGCCCAACTGCCCATCCCCCGATGCGCAAGTTGGCGCACAGCAATTCTGGAGCGCACCCTGCCATGAATTCCAGACAACCATCGCCGTCTGCGATCCTCCTCACCACCTCGTGGACGTCGTAAGGGCGCCGATGGTCTGCTGGCAGGACGCTCTCGAGCCCATCGCCAACCTCCGCCTCCGCTTCTGGCGGGGCGGAACGCCGCTTGCCGGGAAGGTCGGCCAGAAACTCACGGATCCGAGCCAGGCATTCCGCGTCGCTTCCAACTCGGTAGTGGGCAACTCCGCTTCGCTCGGTATGGACTCGCGATCCGCCTAGCTCCTCGGCGCTGACCCGCTGACCCGTCGCACCCTGCACGAGATTGGGCCCTCCGAGACCCATGAAACTGGTTCCTTCGACCATCAGGATGACGTCGCTGAGAGCCGGAAGGTAGGCACCGCCAGCAATGCAGGGTCCCATGACGGCCGAGATCTGCGGGATGCGGAGCTGACGGCGCATCCTCGAGCAGTTGTGGAAGATCCGTGCTCCGCCGAACGGGCCTGGGAATGTCTCGTCCTGCAGCGGCAGGAAGATCCCGGCGGAGTCGACCAGGTACACGATCGGAATCCTGCAACGAATCGCGATCTCCTGGATGCGCACGATCTTCGCCACTGTCTCCGGAAACCAGCTCCCAGCTTTGACCGTGGCGTCGTTGGCCATCACGGCCACCGGACGCCCCGCCACGCGGCCGACTACCGTCACCACACCAGCCGCCGGCGCAACCCCGCCGTGTGCTTGCGATGCGACCAGCAGCCCGATCTCAAGCGGAGAGTCCCCGTCGTCCAATAGCGCGGCTACCCGCTCCCGGGCGAGCATCTTGCCCGCGGAGCGCTGGCGCTCAGCCTTGCGGGGACCGCCACCCTTGCGCAGGGATCGCTCCAGCCGCCGAAGCTCTTCAAGAAGGGCCTCCATGTAGTCCTTGCGCCGAGCGAGCTCCCCCGTGCCGGGAGGCGAGAGCCCCGGCTGCGGTCCGAGCGGAAACCCCATGAACCTACGCTAGCAGCGCCACAGGCGCTGTCATGTCCCGCAGAGCCGCCCGTCAGGCGCTCCGTCGAGGCGCGCAAGATCTACTTTGGCCACCACGCCTCCCAGACACCAAGGAATCGGAAGTGCCGCACAAGCCCTTCCCGACGAAGCCAAGCCAAGACCTCCCGGGAGTCCAGCCTAGGGCCGATAAGACCCTCCATGTCCGCGACTGCCAACACCAGTGCCGCGGCGGTAGCGGCGGTGTCGGCCACATCGCCGACGCGCACCTTGTCGAGGGTATCCGCAACGGAGTGGTAGGACACGACATAGTCGCCCGTGTCCTGGATGGCGAACAGCGATGGGATTCCACGTAGCAGGAAGGCGACGTTGTCGCTGATGTAGTACCCTTCCGCGGTGTTACGCAAGTGTCGGTCAGGGCTCGCCATTGCCAATAGCCGATCAAGCGTCGGCAGCAGGTCACTGCGACCGCCGGTGGAATAGCCGACCAGCGGTCCAGCCCCCATGTCGTGGATGAACGTCGCCACGTGGTCGTCCATCTGGCCCGCGTGGCGGGCCGCATAGGCCCGCGCGCCATGCAGTCCGAGCTCCTCCCCGCCGAACAGCACAAATCGCAGCGTACGGGCAGGGCGCACGCCCGAGGCCTGGAGAGACCTCGCGACGTGCATGACGAGCGCAGCGTTGACGGCGTTGTCCAAACAGCCCGTGCCCATGTCCCAAGAGTCCAAGTGCGCACCGACAAGCACAATTTCGCCCGGCAGTTCGGAGCCTTCAATCTCGGCAAGAACATTCGCCGTCTCGAACTCTGGCCCGATGCGGTTGGGGAGATGAACGCGGACCTGCACCCGCTCCCCTGCCTCGAGCAGCCTCAGTACGCGCAGCCCTTCGTCGCGAGCCACGACCGCCGTCGGGATGGGATCGAGGTCTCCCGTCAGGCTGTGGAGGTGACGGTACAGCACTTGATTGGGGCGATTGGAAACGAAGAGCACGGCCTCGGCTCCGGATTTCGCCGCTGCGCGCATCGCCACCAGTGCATCACGCTGGGACTCGCCAAGACCCTCGAACGAAGAGACCTCATCGAGGCTGACCAAGGCAACCTTCCCGGACAGGTCGGGCATTGCTCGGGCATTGCCTTTGCCGGTCAGGACTACCTCGGCCTGGAGTGGCTCGGAGATCGACGGTGAGAGCGCCGTTGCGGCGCTGTTGAGAGCGAACCGGGACGGTGTCAGCACTTCGATCTGCGTATTCCCCTCCGTCCAGGAGCGTGGGATTGCGACTGGTTCAACGTGGGGATTCGTGAGCCCTGCCGCCCCAAATCCACGGAGCGCCCATTCCAGAGCTGCGCGCATTGCCGGGGTACCGGCCGGTCGCGGTCCAATGACATCACACAGCGTGTGGAGGTCTGCTTCAAGGGCACTAGGCTCTCGAGCGACACGCCTAAGGTCAGCGACGGACGACGGGTCAGCGGCGGACGCCGAGGCCAGGACATGCAGCGCAACAGCGCTCAAGCACACGAACCGCAATGCCGGAAAATAGCACACTGTCGGTGCCTGAGACATCGGATCTTCTCTCGGCCTTTGCCGCGCTTGCCGCAAGACGTGGACAGGCGCTCGGACGGCCCCGCGACAGCGCAAACGATCGTCCCTACGCGGGTCAGCTTGCGGAGCGGGAAGGAAAGCAACCCCTAGTGAGTCTCAAGTTGGCGCTTCCGTCGCAGTGTAGCGTCTAGTCTCGGGAACTGTCCCGCCGGAATCGTGCGACACCATGCCGGGACGAGCTTGCCCAACGGGGACTGGATTCCCCGTGCCGGTGAGCCCGGTCGACGCTTGGGGGCCCGGGGGCCTTTCTGCCTGTCGGCCGAAGGCTTCAGGAGGTCGGCGCGATGATCGGTGCCACCCTTCCTGTCCGTTCGAAGGGCGCGGCCGTGTGGCGTGGATTGACCGCCGGTGGCCGGGGGACGTCTTGCCGGCCGTCCCCTGTCGCCCCAGTTCGCCCAGCGCACGGGGAAACCTGCCTCCGAAGTGCCGTTTACTACGGAGAGCACACAGAAGGAGGCCGCAAGGGGGCAGGCATACTGGAATTCAAGCGGCGGGGAATCAGCGCGGTCAGAGACCTAGCCCTCCCGGCGGTTCGAGCCCTAGGGCGCGCGGCACGCTGGGGCTTCAAACGCTGCCCAGCTGCCTTGCCCCGCCGATCGACACCGTGGAAACGGCGAGATTCGCTGGCCGTGACAACCGTCACACTCCGATCCAAGTGGACTATTCACTCACTCCTCGGACGCCCAGACGTGCTGTTCAGTCCAGATCGAGTCCGGATACACTTCGGCGAGGGAGCTTACGCCTAGCGCAGTCGGAAATCGAGCGCTCAGATGAGATGATGTGGCCGGTGCGACACGTCCGCGAACCGGACGTGGCAGCCGACCGAAGCGATGCTTCACCAGCTGTGGGAATCCGCCTGCCAGCTCTGGAGCCTCTCCCTGAGCGCGCCCTTTCCCTAGCCCCCGAAGCCTGACTCTCCTTTATGAGTTCCTGCAAGTTCGGGCGAAAACTGTCCCACCGCGACTGCCTCAGCAAGACAGACCTAGACAAGCTCGCGCACAGACCGCACGGGCGACGCCGGATCGGCCCAGGCATTACGACTCGCTCGACGCACACTCATGGCCGTGGGCCCCGGATTCCCGTAAGTGCGATCGCACAGGGTGTCCAGACCCGGCGATGTTCCCCGAACGTGCGGCCCACGAGCACCCGTGGGCGCAAACCGGAGCACGGGCAACTCCCGCAAGGAGCTTGCGGCAGGACCCGTCGGCTCTTCGCTGCCCCAATCCGTCTCGGGTCCGCAGAGCCCGCAGGCGCCATCCACTCCGAGGTAAGCCAACACAGCACGGCTGCGATGGCCAATCTACCCAACATGTGCCCCGCAGCCCGCGGCGGATCAATCCGGGAGCCGCCGACCTGCCACAGGCCGCGCGCTGGCTGCGCGCGGAGAGAGGCCGAGCCCCCTAGCCGGGACCTAGCGCGAGGACGGCACTGAGGCCGCGGCTGAGACCCTAGGCGAATGGCGGCGATGACGTGCAGCGTGTTACGTTACAGGTAAGTTCAGCCCGAGGCCGTATGGCGCGACAGGTCGGCCGCGCTTGGGCGGCGGCTGTCAGCCGGCGATGAGGTAGCGCATGACGGCGACGCCTAGCAAGGCGATGACTGCCCAGAGCATGGCCCGCTCGCGACGGATCTGGTAACGCAGGTCGGCGAGGCCCGCTGCGAAGCGCTCGCCCTGCGCGTCGAGTTTGGACTCGAAGCGGGCGATGAGGTTGGCTGAAGCCATGTTCTCGACCTCTTGGATGAGAGTATACGCGCTGCCCGGAGCCATCTTCAGGCCGACGAGGATGCCGAACATCCGCTTAGAGTCCGGACGCGGCGGCGAGTGGTCGGGCATCAGGGACTCCTCTCGCGGGCATGGTATGCGACCTCCCGCGAGGGGCGTGTGCGGGACGGCGGCCGGTCTCCACTCATCGCTTCACCCTGTCCCACCATTGACCCGATAGTGGCCGACCCGCGCAAAAGGCACCCTGCGCAAGGCGCAGGCCCAGGCTCGCCGGCTCGGCGCTCCAGCCAGCTCGACAGGGAGGTTGTGCCGGACGCGGGCTGGGGCGAGTCCGACTGGTCGCGGGACAGGCCACGCAGCCCGTCGGCCGAGAGGATCGTTGCGCGGCAGGCCGGCCGACTCAGTGGCTGTACTTACGCGGACGGACGGTGCCGGTCGATGTTAGTGTCACGCTGACCATCGGGGCCCCAACACCACTGACAGCGTCGGACAGACTCTGCGGACCGCCAGCGCCAACCCTCTCGTGCGGACCGAAGAACCACCTCCGGTCCTGTCCCGGGACACACGAATCGGGCACCTGATCAGCGCCCACCGAACTCAGTCTGGGACTCTCCGCCGGCACCCCGGCCCCACTGGCCCTCGCGCCCCCGCAGCCAGAATGTGGACACTCCCTGTTAGCCATGTCCGGGAGTGTGAGCCCGATAGGTCGATCTGAACTCACATTTCGGTCTTCTCCCTGTTTCCGCCTTCTGCTGTCCCGATAGCGTCTCCCTGGAGCGCAACGAACAGATAGCCAACTTCTGGGACTAGAGCTTGACTACGTGCCCAAGGCGAGATCCGCGCAGAGATCGCACCAAGTGACGAACTTGGGGTCGAACGAATGCCGCCCGAGAGCCAACCCTGCCGTGCGGCCGTTGCTGGGCTGGCAGACGAACTTGAAGGACATCCGCTCCTTCCGGACGTCGTCTGTTCTTCGTCTACGCTAATGACCGTGACCGGTCAAGCCGTTGATTATCCCGCCCGCGTCAGTGTGGACTACCCGCACAAGCTGGACCGCCTCACCACGCTGCTGCGTATACCGTGCGCAATTCCGATTCTGATCATCCTTGCCTTGATCACAGCCTCCGGCGCGGCGACCTCCGGCCAGGATTCCGCCAACAGCGAAACCCACGGAGGACTTGCCGCGGGACTGGCGGTTGCCACTGCCCTGATGATCGTGTTTCGGCGGAAGTACCCGCGATGGTGGTTCGATTTCGTGCGCGAGCTGGCTCGGTTCGGAGGACGCGTCTTCGCCTACCTGTCACTATTGACGGACCGCTATCCGTCCACGGACGACGAGCAGGGTGTGCACGTTGAGATCGACTACCCGAATGCCGGAGTCGATCTGAATCGCTGGCTCCCGCTGGTCAAGTGGGTGCTGGCGATCCCGCATGTATTCCTACTGGCCTTGCTTTGGATCCTGACCATTCCGGTCTTGATTGGAGCTTGGGTCGCAATTCTCCTGACCGGCACCTATCCTCGCGCATTGTTTGACTTCGTGGTCGGCGTATTTCGGTGGTCTCTCCGCGTTACCGCATACGCATTCCTGTTGGTCACGGATCGCTACCCACCATTCAGCCTGCGCTGAAGGGCCGAGCACTGCTTCCGAATTCAGGTCTCCTCCGAGCACCGGGTCGTGCAGTGTTCGCCGCTGAGTGCCGCCGTGGTGCAGGCATGGGGTCTGCATTCGGATTCCGCACCACAGGTTGCGTCGACCTGATGGGGTCCCCGCCGGAGCCGATAGCGGACCAGAGTCTGTTCACGGCCGAGTGCCAGGCAAGAGTTTTGGTCGGGACAGCGGCTGGCCACATTCGCAATAAGGCCCCGAGAGGGCCAAGGGACGCTTCGGCGAACTCGATGGTAAGGTGGCAAGGCTCGAGATCGCCAATGACTGACTATGCAAATCGCGAGAGTTCGATACGTCGACCATGTTGAACCTTGGATTTAATACAGCATGACTCACTGGGTTCTTATGACGTCATTCGCAATCATGGAGCATTGAGATGGCGTAGTCCGGACGAACCTTGAATCTCTTGAGAAGGAAAGGGGCTGGTCGAGGTCTCGGGCCTCAGCACCGACAAGCGACAAACTGATCTCTGGTGCACTGCGGGCACGACGTGTCAATAGCCACTGAGGAAAACACAAGTGCCACAGGCCGTCGCGGAACGGCAGCGATGCTGTCCCGATCAGCGGCTCGCCCGAGACCAGCCACAACTCCGAATCGCTCAAGGCAGCCCCATGCGTCACAGCTCCTCGCGCCGCAGCGGGACAGCCGTGGGACGAGGCTGACGCATATCGCAGACCTACTCGCCTCAAGTGCAGTTCCGTGCTTGGTAAGGGCCCGCTCCGGAGCAACAAAGGGAATGGCACGCCGCTCGGTACGGGCACGGTCGGCGAACACACTCGGACCGCGAGGACACAGGACTCGAGTCGCTCCTGCCCGGGTTCCCGGCCGGCCCTTCACCCGGCCGCCAACAGCGTTCATGCTCCGCCGTTGTAAGCCCTTCCCCCGGACCCCAATCGGGTCAGCCGCCATGGCAGCGACCGATCGGGCTCCACCCCAGATCACCCGGGTTGGGCCAGACGTGGCACGCCTCGGGGCCGGCGAGGACGAAACATCTGTCAGCAATGTCTACGCCGAACCTTCAGCGCCAGTTCAACAAATGTCACTCCATTGCCTGCGGGCCAGTTGGACAGACCAGCAGGACCAAGATCGCGGATCGCGCGAATGGGAGTGGCCCAGGACAGAGGCGAGTCTGCGGACACCCATGGTCGACTGCCTCAAGCGCGTTTCTGACGTACTCTAGCACGGGGCTCAGGACCGACGCTTGATGCTCAGAGCGATTCCCAGACAAGCCCAGTATTGCCAAGTCGGCTCCTTCGCACGACCTTCTTTGCTGCGGATGGCACTAAACAGCACCGCCACCTCAGGACGCCGGCGGGCACACCAAGGCCGATAGACGGTCCTTTCCTGCTTCACCGCCGTCCTCGATACCCCTGTCTAAGTGCCACTTAGGGCACTTTGTCCGACCCTCACGGGAGCTAGCCGGAAGTCGTCTCGACAACGGCGCACGGACCCCAATGCCTCTTGCCGAGACTTCCCCAGCCGTCGATTCCTGAGCTCGCAGAGCCCCCCTCTCTGGTAGCCTGAACGCCATGAAGCACCCGAGCAGGAGGGCCATGTTGCGCGGATCGGCCGCCCTGGTGGCGACCCGGGCAATGCCTGTAGTTGGCGCCAACGAGACAGTGAACCTGGCCGTGATCGGCACTGGCGGGCGCGGCCGGGGCCATATCCAGTACTTCTCGGATGTTCCCGATTCGCGAATCGTGGCCGTCTGTGACGTCAATCAGGAGGCACGCGAGCGGGCCGCGGCGATGGTGCGAAACCTGCAGGAGAGCGCGCCCAAGGAATACGGGAACATGCGCCAAGTCTTCGACGACCCGGATATCGACGCGGTGTCGGTGGCCACACCGAACCATTGGCACGCTCTGACCACCATCTGGGCCTGCCAAGCTGGCAAGGACGTCTATGTGGAGAAGCCCGCCAGCCACAACCCGTTCGAGGGCGAGCAGATGGTCGCAGCAGCCCGGAAGTACGGACGAATGGTCCAGGTCGGTTCCCAGAGTCGCTCCATCGGCCACAAGCGCGAGGCGATGGCCATGCTGCGTGAGGGGGCCATTGGAAGGATCTACATGGCCCGCGGCCTATGCTTCCGCCGCCGCAAGTCCATCGGTCATACGCCGGAAGAACCGGTGCCGCCAGGGCTGGACTGGGACCAGTTTCTGGGGCCTGCTCCATTGCGTCCCTACACCAAGAACCGCTTTGCCTACAACTGGCACTGGTTCTGGGACACGGGCAACGGGGACATCGGAAATCAAGGCGTCCACGAGATGGACATCTGCCGTTGGGGGCTTGGGGAGTACTCCAAGCCCCGATCGATCTCGTCCACCGGCGGCAAGTTCCTCTGGGAGGACGACCAAGAGACCCCCAACACGCAGCAGGCGCACTTCCGGTTCGACGATTCCGAGATCGTGTTTGATGTCCGCAACCTGTCCAGCCCGAGCGAAGGTGGCTCGCCGCTGCAGGGTTCGAGCTATGTGGGAAACATCTTCTTCGGCGATGCGGGTTACATGGTCGTCGATCCATACGGTTTCCGCATCCACCTCGGTGACGAGCGCCATAAGACGCACGAGGAGAAGCCGCACGAGGAGCGGATCTGGGACCCTCGCCCGCACATGGCGAACTTCCTGGATGCCGTCCGGTCCCGCAACCGTTACTCCCTAAACGCCGACATCCAGATCGGCGCGGCCGCGGCAGAACTCTGCCACTTGGCCAACATCAGCTATCGGTGCGGCCAGCAGCTGCACACTGACCGTGATACCGGGATGTTCGTGGGAAATGGCATTGCGAACGAATTGCTCTCCCGGCGATACCGGCCCCCGTTTGTGATTCCCCAACGGGTGTAGCGGGTGTTCTTGGCCCCGTCACCTCTCGGACCGTGCCCCCCTCCAAACCCCCGACATTGAGGCTCGCCAACGGTCTGGATCTTCAGGTGAATTGCTATGCTTGGGGCGCCCAAAAGCATGGTCTCCCTATCCAGACCCATTCGACTCAACCGCCTGTGCGTGCTGGCGGCAGCGGCTTCTCTCACAGCCTCGCTGGGGGCACAGCCGATGCTCTCGTCCATGGAGCCGCGCGGAGCCCAAGCAGGCTCGGCCGTCCGCCTTGTGCTGAAGGGCACACGGCTAGTTGCGGGAGCGCGCTTGGACTTGGGCGCCGCACCCGGGCTCTCTGCCACCCCGCTGGCGATTGGTCCAAGCGATGGAACGGAGCCAGCCGGCAAGCTTGCCTACCTTATGGAGGTCGCTCCATCCGCGGCGGCCGGCGTGTACCCGCTGCGAGTCGAATCCAATGAGGGCATCTCCAACGCCCTTCTGTTCTCGATCGGCCGATTCCCGACCGCGGCCGAGGAGGAATCTCTACCCGAGTCTGAGGCACCCGCGAACGACTTCCGCCACACCGCCCAACAAGTCCACCCACCTGTGACGGTGGAGGGGAGGCTTCGGGGCGCAGAGAGGGACATCTATCGGGTCCGCGCTGCCAAGGGACGGACACTCGTCGCCGAGGTCGAGGCACGGCGGATCGGCTCCGCGATTGACCCGAACCTCGAGTTGCTGGACAGCAGTGGGCTGGTCCGCGCACGCTCCGCAGACGCATCGGGGCTAGGGCTTGACGCCCGTCTGTCGATGGTCGCGCCCGAAGACGGCGACTACTTCGTGGTGGTCCGGGATGAGCGCTACAGCGATCAGGCTGCGGACTTCTACCGACTAACCGTAGGAGATTACCGCTACGCCGACACTGTCTACCCACTCGGCTGGGGCCGTCACTCGCCGGTCGAAGTGGAATTCTCCGGCGGCAACCTTCCTCAGGCCGTCGAGTCATCGGTCGACTTGTCGGGAGTCTCCCCGAGCGCCACAGAGACTTGGGTGCCGGTTCCAGGCACGCCGGCTTCCGTGCCGTTCGTGGTGGGCCAGGGACTAGAGGTGTCTGAGGGCCGGGCCAGCGGCACCCTCCGAGACGGCGTGGTGGTCAATGGCCGGATCCGAAACGTTGGCGAGCGCGACGAGTACATACTGCCGGTTCGAGCTGGGGAGGAATGGGCCTTCGAGCTTCGGTCTGGGGAACTGCCGGGTTCGGCCCTTTACGGAGTCTTGGAGATCGCACACGACGGCGGCGTTCTGGCGGTAGCGGGAAAGCATGCGGGCGACCCCAACCCGTACGTGATCTCAACTACCGGTCAGACGGCCAGCTTCCCGTTTGTGAACCTCGCCGTCCCTCCCGGAGCCGACGAGCTGAGGGTCTCGGTGGAAGACTTGCTCGGGCGCGGCGGCCCCGGCTTCGCGTACAGACTAGTGGCGCGCCAGCAGGGTCCGGACTTCCTGCTGCGGATTAGCGAGCCCTTCTTGAACATTCCGAGCGGCGGCTCTGTCGTGGTCACCGTAACGGCAGAGCGACGCGGATACTTCGGCCCGATCCAGCTCTACGTGCAGGACGCTCCGACCGACCTGCGAGTGTCCGGCGGCCACATTCCTCCGACCTCGCGTCTCAACAACACGCTCGCCCGGTTCGAGAACGGCCAGCTGACGCTCAGCTCACTGCCAACCGCCGAGCCTCGCCGCCTGAGCCTCGTCATCCGCGGCCGCGCGACCGAGGCGGGAAAGGACCTGGATCGCCGGGCGACCGGCCCTGGCATCGTCGTGCCGGTCAAAGGCGAGGGGCAGGCTCCGGTGAAGGCGGAATGGCTAGGACTGGACCTTCCCGTGCGCATTACGCCTCCGCAAGCGGGGCGTCTGGAATTCCTGACGGAGCGCCGGATGAAGCTCGTCAAGGGCGGCGGGGGCCTGACCGCCCAGTGGGCCCTGTTGGACCGCCGGCCGGACGCTCAAATAGCGAACAAGGTCGACATCCCGCGCAACGCGGGAAGTCTGAGGCTGCGCAAGATGGACGGCTGGGACGGTTCCAAGGGCGGCAAGTTCCGCATCTTCTCCCACGAGCGCACGTCGCTTGGGACGATGAACCTCAACCTCAGGGCCTCGCTCAGGATCGCAGACCGTGAGCAGCAGCTGATCTCAAGACCACTGGAGGTCGAGGTGGTCGAAGGCTACGGTATCAATCCTCTGCAGCAGGGCCTGGAGCTCGCGCAAGGAGGCGATGGCACTTGGAGAGGTTCGATCTGGCGCGAAGACGTCTTTCGCCGGACAGTGTCCGTCAGCGCGACCGGCCTACCGGCCGGAATCCGCTGCGAGACGACCGAGCTCGAGGGGGAGCAGACAGAATTCGAACTGGCCTGCAGCGCGTCGACCGATGCACCGATTGGAGAGCACGATGTCGATGTCAAAGCCGAGTCCGTGCTCTCGGACGAGGGGACCACGCCGTACCCTGCAGATCCGGCCAACGGCCGGATCACAGTCCGCAGGTGAAGCCCACGACGATCAGCGCTGCGGGCGGACGCGACGCGTCCCGCGCGCGAGGCGGAGCCGAAACTCGCCATCCTGCAAGGCAGGGTTGACCTCCATTCCGGAATAGGAGTAAGCCCGGTAGTCGTCAGTGAGCCGGTCGTGGACCCTCTGCCGGACAGGCTGCCAATGCGTGGTGGAAATCCACATCTCGATGCGCTGGTTGTTCAGTTCCGCGTCTGGAGCCCTGGGCTGAAGGTCGATGTGCAGGGTCTCGTGGCCGCCGATGTCCTCTCCGCCAACGACTTTGATGTCGAAGTGCTTCCTGAGATACGCTCCCGAGATGCCGAAGCCCAGCAGCAGGGCGTTCTCAAGCTTCGCGCGGGAGTCGCTCAGGTCATACTCCTCAACAGTCTTGGTCTTGGGCTTGTAGATTTCCACCTTGGTGCCCTTCACTGACAGGAAGTAAGCGTTTGGGCGCTCAAAGGAGATCAGCATCGAGACCTCACCGGACCGGTCGCGCCGCACGGCGATCCGCCCGAACTCCGAAGTCCGGTCTTCGACCAGGGACATGTAGCGAGACCACTCAACATCGGCCCGCATGCCCCGCCAAGCGGCAGCCGCCGAATCCATGCTCCGGAGCAGCCCGTCCAAGTCCGCGGCGGCCGAAGGCAAGGCCACAGTTGCCACGAGCAGTGCCAGCGCAGGGAACGCTTTCCCGAACTGGCGGATGATTCCCTCCGTCATGCGACCCCAGCCCAAAAAGGCTGGTTTACTCCTGACCGTGCGGCGCGCCCTCCGTTCGCCCGTCGGAATTGGCGGGCACCGTGAAGACGAGATAGGCTTGGACGTTCCCTGCCCGGTCAGTTGCGGGCTGGATGCGGTCCACAGCGAGCTCGCTGCCCACCTTGGCCTCGAGCAGCGCTTCAAGCCCTTCCCTCGCGTGCTCCGGATCGGCACGACCGAGCGCTCCGGGATCGATCCAGAAAACCCGCGAATCGCCAACCCCATGCTCGATCTCCTGCACGACCGGCTCGCTCGGGCGGTCATTGAAGAGCCCGGCGGGCATCAGGAAGATGAACGCCAATATCAGCACGACGACGACGTCGTACTGCCACGAGCCCCGGGGAAAGTCCCAGAAGACAGCCGGGCGGAAGCGCACCCAGAGCTTCCGGATCATACTCTCAGTGTATCCTAGGTGGGAGCTGACGCCTCTCGTCGCGCCGCGCAGAAAGGCCTCTCGGGATGGGCGCCTTAGGAAAGATCGCGCGCCTGTGCGCGCACTCCACCTTGTTTCCCGCCATGAGGGCGGAGGGCGACCCGCTGATCGGCGGGCAGGCGGTTATGGAGGGGGTCATGATGCGGACCCCCCAGTCGTACTGCGTGGCGGTGCGCAAGCCCAGCGGAGATATCACCACTTTGGAGGATTCTTCCGTTCGACTCTCGGACCGCAGCAGGTTTTGGGCCGTGCCACTGGTGCGGGGCTGCGGAGTGCTCGGGCAGTCTATGGCACTCGGTGTCAAAGCCCTGAACTTCTCCGCCAGCCAAGCCGCGGACGGGGCAGACGAGGAGCCCGAGGAACTGCCGGGGTGGATGCTGGGCGTAAACATTGCCATCTCGGTCGGGTTTTTCATCGTCATGTATAAGCTCGTCCCACTGCTTGCCACAAGCCAGCTGGAAGGTCTGCTTCCCGTCCTCGGCACGCCAGTCGCCTTCAGCGCCGTCGAGGGGGTCGTGCGAATCGGGATCTTCCTCGCCTTCCTCCTCGCGATCGCACGCATGAAGGACATCCGCCGGGTGTTCGAGTACCACGGGGCTGAGCACAAGGTGGTCCACAACCACGAGTCTGGCCAAGGTCTGAGCGTCGCTAATGCGCAGCGATTCACGACGCTGCACCCGCGCTGCGGGACGAGCTTCCTAATGTTCGTGATGCTCGTCGCGATCGCCGTCTACGCTTTCGTACCAGTGGAGAACATGGTCGGTTCGTTTCTTGCGCGCATCGCGCTTCTGCCCCTCATCGCGGGCGCAAGCTTTGAGATCATACGCTACACAGCCAAGCGCCAAGGCAGCGTATTCTCCCTCGTGGCACAGCCAGGGCTGTGGCTGCAGCGGATCACTACCCGCCAGCCCGACGACAGCCAGGTGGAGGTCGCCATACATGCACTAGAGCGGGCCTTTGATTTCGAGCGTCGGGCGGGGGGATCGGCAGTGATCGCCTGAGGCGGGGCCGGCGGCCACAGGTGCGCGCAACGCCGCACCGCTCTGGGCGACGCCGGTGCCGTTGGGCGGACCGCCTTCGCGGGGGTGACCCATGGAGTGGATACGCAGCATCGAAGAAGTGGAGGCGCGCTTCGAGGACCTCTCTGCAAAGCTCGCCGACCCAGCCCTGATCGCGGACCGCAGGGCCTATCAGCAGTGCGCCCGCCAGCACGCCTCGATAGCCGAGGTCGTTGACAAGTTTCGGGAGTGGAAGCGAGCCGGGAATCAGATCGAAGACACAGCGGAATTGCTGGGCGACCCCGATCCTGAGCTCATCGAGATGGCGCAAGAGGAGATCGCGCAGCTTCGGGCGCGGCAGTCCGGCCTCGCGGAAGAGATCCGAGTCCTGCTGCTGCCAGTAGACCCCACCGACGCCAAAGGAGCGGTCCTAGAGATCCGCGCGGGCACGGGAGGGGATGAGGCCACCCTGTTCGCCCTGGAAGTCTTCCGGATGTACTTGAAGTATGCCGAGAGCCGGTCTTGGAAGGTGGAGACAACCGTGCGCAACGACTCCGAGGCTGGCGGGATCAAGGAGGTCATCGCCCTGGTGACCGGGAAGGGTGTCTACTCCAAGCTCAAGTACGAGAGCGGAGTGCACCGGGTGCAGCGGGTGCCTAAGACGGAGTCGCAGGGGCGCATCCATACCTCTGCGGTCACGGTTGCCGTGCTGCCGGAAGCGGATGAGGTCGACGTAAAGATCGCGGAGAGCGACCTCAGGATCGACACTTACTGCTCGTCCGGGCCGGGCGGCCAGTCGGTGAACACCACGTACTCCGCGGTGCGGATCACGCATCGACCCACCGGTCTGGTTGTCACGTGCCAAGACGAGAAGTCCCAGATCAAGAACCGGAAGAAGGCGATGCAGGTGCTGCGGTCGAGGCTCTACGAAATCGAACGCGAGCGCCAGCATTCGGAACAGGCCTCGAAACGCCGTGCCATGGTGCGCGCAGGGGACCGCTCAGAGAAGATTCGAACGTACAACTTCCCGGAGATGCGCATCACGGACCACCGCATTGGCCTCAAGGTCCATCAGCTGTCCCAAGTCTTGGATGGCAATCTGGACGTGCTCATCAAGCCGCTGGCGGCCGCCGGGCAGGCCGAGGCCTTGGCAGCGCAGGTAGGGTGAAATCGTGCGGTTCGCCACAAGGGTCGGCACCTCGGCCACCCGAATGGTGCCAGTCTTGGCGGCCGCTTCATTCCTGCCTTGGCTATCGGCGATCGACGCTAGCGTCACGCCGGAAGAGGCCGCCGCAGGCTTCGAGTCGCTCTTCAACGGTCGCGATCTTGCCGGTTGGGACGGTGATCCAAGCCTTTGGAGCGTGCAGGATGGCGTCATCGTGGGATCGACAGAGTCGAATCCGCTGCGACAGAACTCGTTCTTGGTCTCCCGGCGATCGTTCTCGGACTTCGTGCTGCGATTCGAGGTTCGCCTGCACAACGGCAACAGTGGAATGCAGTTCCGCAGCAAGAGGCTCGAAGGCTGGGTGGTACACGGATATCAAGCCGATCTGGCGGAAGGAAAGGGCTGGGGCAACCTGCACGGCGAAGGCCTCGAAGGGGGGCTCATCCTGGACGGCTGGCAGGACCGGGCCGAGCATGTTGTCGGACCCGGGTGGAACACGGTTGAGGTCCTGTGTCGCGGCCACCGCATTCGAATCGAGGTCAATGGCGTCGTAACGAACGACGTGCTGGACCCCGGCGCTCTCCAAGGCGTTCTGGCCATGCAGCTGCACCGCGGTGAGCCGATGCGCGTGGAATACCGCAGGATCCGCGTCCGTCCGCTGCGATGACCGGGCGCCGCGGACCGATCGGCGACGGCCTGGACCGCAAGGAGAGCCGGCGGGCCGTCGCAGTGATTGGCGGCGCCAAGAAACCGGGACTGACGCCTCTCACCGTAAAATCCGCTTGAGGCGGTCCTCCGATCCATCCCCCAAGGAGTAGCGCCCCCCGGCCACGGCGACGAGAATCCTGAGCACGGAAATCGCACCCACCACGTTTCCATCCCGGTCTGTGACGGGGGCCTCTTCGCCTGGCGAAGCGCTTACGCGCGGGAGCGCCTCTTCCAAGGACATGTCAGCACCGCAGTGCAACGGGCTGTCCAGTTCCATGTTCGGGGGTTCCATCACCGATCCAACCCGCAGGACTCGCGCACGGTTGATCTTGAGCGTGAACTGCTCGATGTAGCGGTCGGCCGGCCGCAGGACGAGCTCTTGGGAGTCGGCGTTCTGCACAATCTCACCGTCGCGAAGGATCGCGATCCTGTCCCCGACTGCGATGGCCTCCTCAAGGTCGTGCGTGACAAAGACCACGGTCTTCTTCAGCTCGGCCTGCAGACCTAGCACCAATTCCTGCATATCCGCCCGTATCAGGGGGTCGAGTGCGCCGAACGGCTCGTCCATCAAAAGGATCTTGGCGTCAGTGGCTAGTGCCCGGGCAAGACCCACTCGCTGTTGCATCCCACCTGAGAGCTCTCCCGGGTAGGATTCTTCGTATCCCGCCAGCCCGACGCGCTCGATCCACCGGGCGACCCTCCTGTCGCGTTCGCGTTCCTCTGTCCGCTGAACGTCGAGTCCGAAGCCGACATTGGCCCGCACGGTCTTGTGCGGGAACAGCGCAAAGCGCTGGAACACCATGCTGATGACGCTCTGTCGAAAGTGCCTGAGTTCCCCGGGCGGAAGTGTCAGCACGTCCACTCCGCCTACTGAGACACTGCCCTCTGTCGGCTCAACGAGCCGGTTGAAGTGCCGGACGAGCGTCGACTTGCCGCAGCCGCTCAGGCCCATGATCACCTGTACGCTTCCCTCGGGGACGCTAAGGTCGATGTTCCGTAGAGCAAGGACGTGGCCATGAGTGTCGCGCAGCTCTTCCTTGCCAATGCCCTCGCGGACGAGCGGCATGACCGCAGCCGGATCGCGCCCAAAGACCTTGTAGAGCCCTTGGACCTGGATCGATCCGGAGCTCACCCTCGCCACCTACCTGATGGCGCGCAGACGGCGGCCGTACGCCTGAGTTATCCGGTCGAACAAGATTGCAAGCGCGACAACGGCTGCACCGTTCAGGATTCCCATGGCGAAGTACTGGTTTGTGACCGCCTCGAGCACGGGCTGGCCTAGGCCGCGAACGCCGATCATCGAAGCGATGACCACCATCGACAAGGCCATCATGATCGTCTGGTTGATGCCCGCCATGATGTTCGGCAGGGCCAAGGGCAGCTGCACTTGAATGAGCTTGTCCCTCCCGGAAGCGCCGAACGCGTCGGACGCCTCAAGGACTTCCTCGGCCACCAGTCGAATCCCCAGATTCGTCAATCGGATCACGGGGGGAATCGCGTAGATCACCACGGCGATGACCCCGGGAATCTTCCCCAAACCGAACAGCATCACTACCGGAATCAGGTACACGAAAATGGGCATGGTCTGCATGACGTCCAAAACTGGCGTGAAGATCGCCTGCAAACGGTCGGACCTGGACATAGCGATGCCCAATGGAACGCCCAGCACCACGGTGATCAGCGTCGAGATCGAGATGATCGCCAGAGTGCGCATCGTGTCTTCCCACATGCCGAGCAATCCGACCACCAGCAGAGTGGCCAGCGTCCAGGCGACCAGCTTCTTGCTGCGCGTCGCTGCGTAGCAGAGCGCACACACAGCAGCGACCACCAGCCACCAGGGAGTGGCCAGCAGCAGTCGCTCGAACCAGACGAGCAGGTACAGCAGCGGATCGAAGATCGCCTCGACCGCCTCGCCATATTCGCGGGAGAAGGACCGGTATCCTTCGTCGAAGACCCTCCTGACCGATCGCAGGAACTCTTCTCCAAGCGTCGGGAAGCTTTTGAGCCACTCAGGCATCGTGAGCACGTCCTAGGCCGTTTGTCTTTGTCGTCAGAGGGCAGACCTCACCCGCGCCGCTACTTCCGCGGGCACCCACTGGGTCCAGACGGGCTCGTGCGTCCTCAAGAAGTGCAACGCGGTCTCCCTCGGGGTCGCGTATTCCGTTTCCTGCCAATCCATCAGCCCACTCAGGAAGGCATTCGTCCATGATACGCGCGACACGAATGCGTAGGCGTCGGGGGCACGCTCGGCGAACGACGCACTCACCACAGTCTTCACGACTGGCTTGGGATACGAATTGCGCACCGGGCTCGCGCAGTCGGGCGTCGTCATGCAGGGCCAAGTGCCCGGGTCGTGGGGCACGGACTGCAGCTTTCGCATCGGGTAACGCGCCACGAGGGGGCTTGGCGTGTAGAAGTAGGCGAAGATCGGCTCTCGTCGCTCAGAGGCACGTGCAATGGCCGCACTGAGTCCTTCGCCGGATCCCGGGTTGAAGAGCGTGAAGCCTGCGGCTTCCATGCCGAACGCGCGGTAGAGGTTCTTGTCGATGATCTGGCACGCCCAGCCAGGAGGACAGGTGTAGAAGCGGCCCTTGCCGGGCTCTTCGACGTCCGGAAACAAGTCAGGACGGCCAAGGACGCCGTCCAAGGTTGCGAGCTCCGGGTGCTGCTCGACGACGAACTCCGGGACGTACCAGCCTTCGTCCCCTCCGTCGGAAACGATGTCCCCAGCCATCCTCAGCCGACCTTCCGCAAGGCCCCGCTCTACAACCAGCCGGATCGAGTTCAGCCAGACCTCGGGGGCAACGTCGGGCTCGCCCCGCTCGACCATCGCAGTGACGGTCGGCACGGTGTTGCCTGGCACAACCTCCGACAGGCAACCGTAGCCGTGCTGCAGGATGAAGTGCTCTACGTTGGCCGCAAAGGCGGCGGTCGGCCAAGTCATCTCGGCAACAGTGACCGGGCCGCAATCCGAGTCTACGACGCAACCGGCCGGGCCCAGCACGGACACCGCCGCAAGCACGGAGATAGCGACTCCGGCGCCGCCGCGATTCGTGCCCGGCCGCATGTGCGGACTCACCCGGCCCGGGGGAACTGATGCCGCACCTCCGACCGTCGGTCTTGGGGCCGCCATAGCGGCGACCCTAGCGTGACCCGATGATATCACGCACCTGTCAGTGGCATGGGGCGTGTTCATTCCGGAATGGGCCGGCGAACGCCCATGCGCTGCGCACGATCCAGAGCCCGCTGCCGAGTGGGCTATCGACCCCGTTGAGCGCGAGGCGACTGCAGCCGCTGGTAGAATCCAGCCGCTTCCGTGAACACCTCCACCCACGCCCGCCGCACCACGCTCTCACTCGCCATCACCGTCGCATTCATCACCTACCTACACCGTGTCTGCATTTCTGTTGCCGCTCCCTTCGTGACCGACGACCTGGGCCTGAGCAATGCGCAAATGGGATACGTGTTCAGCGCTTTCGCGCTCGCGTACGGACTGTTCGAGATTCCGACGGGGTGGCTAGGAGACCGCTTCGGGCAACGGCGCCTGATGCTCCCGATCGTCGTCGGGTGGTCCCTGCTCACGGTCCTGACCGGTGCTGTAAGGGGGCTTGTCGGCCTCATCTCCATACGCTTTCTCTTCGGCGCTGCCCAAGCGGGAGCCTTCCCTACGCTCACGCGGGCTCTGGCACGTTGGTTTCCGGCCAGCAAGAGAGGAGCGACGACGGGACTGATGTGGATGGGAGCGCGCATTGGTGGTTCGGCGGCCCCGCCGGTCATGGCAGTCCTCATCACCCTCATGGGATGGCGCCCGTCGTTCGCCGCGCTGGGCGTAGTGGGCTTGGCTTGGTGCTGGCTGTTCTGGCGCTGGTATGCCGACGACCCGGCGGACCACCCTGCGGTGGGGCCGGACGAACTGGCGTACATCCGGTCGGAGGGCACGCCGCCGGCGGAAGCAGCGGCGATTCCGTGGAGGAGCATGCTGAAGGACGGCAACCTGTGGACGCTCTTCTGGATGTACTTCTGCTCAGCCTATGGCTTCTACTTTTTCGTCACGTGGCTGCCGACCTACTTGATGGACGAATACGGCCTGACGCTGGAGCGCTCCGGCCTGTACTCGGCGATTCCCCTGCTGGCCGGGGCGGCGGCGTGCGTGTTCGGCGGCACGCTGTCGGACTGGCTGGTGGCGAAGATTGGCCTGCGGTGGGGTCGCAGGGCCGTGGGCATCGCCGGCTTCGCTCTTGCGGCACTTGGCTTCGCTCTTGCGGCTGAGGCCGGGGAGCCGCTCGCTGCCGTGCTGTGGATGGCATTCGCCCAAGGCGCGCAGGATCTGACCCTGCCTGTCGCATGGGCCGTGTGCGTCGACGTGGGCCACCGCTACGGCGGCACGGCGACCGGCTTCATGAACACTGCCTCGAGCGCGTCAGCAGTGATTTCGCCGATCTCGGCGGCGTGGCTGGCCGCTAGGTTCGGCTCGTTCGATGCGATGTTCTGGACCGCGACCGTCGTGTATGGTGTAGGCGCCCTGCTCTGGTTTGCCATCGATCCGGCGCGGCGCGTCAGGGCGGAGGCATAGCAGCGATGGCAAAGATCCCGTACCTCTACCAGCACCATACTTGGCAGGATCTGGGCGCCCGCGTCCGCGAACAGCCGGTCGTCGTGTTGCCGATCGGCTCCGTCGAGGACCATGGCCACCACCTGCCGCTCGACACCGACAACTTCCTGATCTGGAGCATTTGCGAAGAGGCCGCTAAACGTGCCGCCGGCGAAATCCTCCTGTTGCCGCTGATCCCGTACGGGTTCGAGACCCACCACATGGACTTCACGGGGACGATCGACATCCGCCAAGAGCACCTCCTGCACTTCGTGCTAGACGTGACCAAGAGCGTGGCCCACCACGGCTTCCGGCGCATTCTGATCGCCGATGGGCACGGCTCGAACATGCCGATCCTTGACCTCGTTGCACGCCGGACGATCCTCGAGACCGATGCCCTGTGCGGTACGTTCATCTGGCCTAGCCTCGCCCGTGAGGAGATCCGCCGACAGCGCGAGTCGGGCCGCGGAGGCATGTCTCATGCAGGTGAGTTGGAAACATCGGTCTACCTGCACCTCGCCCCGGACAAAGTGGAGATGGACCGGGCTGTGAAGGAGATCGGAATGCCCGAATCCGAGTTCATTTGGATGGACCTGATGGACGGGTCGCCGGTGCACCTGATGGACGAGTGGACGCGATTCAGCAAGACTGGGACCTACGGAGACCCGACACTTGGGACACCCGCGAAAGGCGAGGCGATTTTCGAAGCGGTCGTCAGCGCGTTCGTGCGCCTCGTGCGGGAGTTCAAGAACCGGCCGAGAGGGGAACGCACGGACTACCACGAGCGCCAGCCCGGCTGACGGCTGCCGCGAGGCCACTGGGGATGGGGCAAGCGGCGCGTCTCGGAAACAGCGTGTGACGGCCCAAGTAAGTGGGGCTGAGATTCGAGACTCCCGAGACCGCTACTAGCTTGGCCGCTAGTCCTTAGTTTTGTCGATTCAGCGAATGCCCTCATGTAGTGAGCGCAGCATCGACGGCCTCGTCGAAGCTAGAATCCGTGCGAAGCGCCTCCTGCTTCTCCGCATTGGCCGGCTGGTACTTGTTGCGGGTCCAACTCTCCGGTGCGAGTACGGTCAGCCTCTCGTACCGGAGGCTTGGCGGAGTCTCCGCCCATTCCCTCTCCCGCGTGTATCCGGTCGGAACGGCTCCTGATCTCGATGATTTCGAAGGCCGTGGCGTCAATCGTCGCGTCACGGTGTGCATGGCGGCTGGAGTTCAACTATCAGGATGTCCTGAGACCTGAGGTCGCCACAGGTGACCCTGCCCGTGTCGCCAGTCCGCACGGGCTGGGTCATCGGCAGAGATCCGCACTTGGTCCTTGACCTGCGCCCACCAAGATTCAGCAGTACCTCCAGCGATACCCGCCCGCTGCTTTGGCCTGTCCCACCAACGCGCTCTCCGGCAGAGGTGCGGCCAACTCTCGTCGGTGCGCCGTCGGCACCTCGGCGATCCACTGCGAGCCTGCACTTAGGTCCTGCAATGGGAAACGGAGGATTGCACTTGGTCGCTCCCACAGGTTGGTCTTTCCACCACCGAAGCTGGCCTGGCGTCCAAGAAACAGGAACAGCGCACGTTAGCCCTAGTGAAAAACTGTGGTCGAGCCCCGCGGCAGGCCCGATCGGTCGAAACGCTCGCGCCCGGCGCTTCTCAGCGTGGTTCCCCTTGGGAATCGCGACCGCATTGCTGTAGAACTTCAGGCTGTCACCGCTTAGGCCGGCAATCTCGCCGATGGGCTCGGGTGTGCCGACGCCGTCTGTGCGCTGCTCATTGCCCCCCGAACTCAGCATTGAGGAGGACGCAGTCATCGTGAACGGCTCCCCGTTCATGGTGCTGGTGATGCCCTCTTGCTGCGAGCCGCACAGAATCCAACGCCCAGGCCTGCCCTGCAGGAGCGGCCTGTTCTGCCCGAGGGGAGATTCACCGGCGAATCTGCCACACACCCTAGGAAGGCTCAGGGCCTCCAGAGGGGCTCATGGTTTCAGCGCTTCGGTCGGAGTGCTGGTCAGCGGCGTTCCGTAGGCACATTCGCTACAATCGCGTGCCGGCAGGCGAGCGAGTCCGATGTCGCGATCCCTGCCAAGCTCCATTTGAAACCTTCGATTTCGGCATGCGACTGCCGCGCGACGCGGCATTCAAGCGCTTCGTCCACAACGCTGACTTCATCCGGCACTTGCTCCGCGCCCACCCCCTGCCCGGTCTCGACGAGGGGCAGATTGCGGAGCTGCATCCGGCCAGCGCCAACATCGTCGGCCCAGACCTCTCCCAACGCCTCACCGATGTTGCCTGGCGACTGGTCCTGCGAGACGGCAGCCTGGTCTGGCTGCTGGTGGAGTGCCAAGCCGAGCCGGACCCGACAATGCCATTCCGTATGCTCCAGGCTGTGGCGACGATGTGCTTCGACCTGAGCCGTGACCCGCCTGTCGAGTACGGCTACACGGCGACTCGCGTGCCGCGCGTCCGCCACCTGACCCTGTACAGCGGGCGCAGGCAATGGGAGGCCGCTGCCGAGGTCTCGGAGATGATCGAAGCCGAGGAGGGTGGTCTGGGAGCGGATGCGCCGCGGATGGAGTGCCCGACGCTGGACTTCCGAAACTGGCCGGACCCCGGCGGGGAGGGGAACATGGCAGTGCTGCTGGCGAGGCTGCAGCGGTGTGCCACTCCGGAGGCCCTCTGCGAGGCAGCGGAACCGCTGGGCGGGTGGGCGAGTGAGCCGGGGCGTGCGGATCTGGCGAGTGCGTTCGCGTCCTGGATAACGCAGGTTGCGCTCCACGATTTGGGGATCACCGACGCGCCGGTGAGCGACAATCTCATGGAGGTGCTGGACATGCTGCAGACGGAGCCGACGACATGGGCCGACAGGATGCGAGACGAGGGTCGTCAGGAAGGCCGACTCCAAGGCCGCGAGGAAGGCCGTGAGGAAGGCCGCGAGGAAGAATACGAGGCGGGTCTGGAGAGGGAGCGCAGACTGTTGCTGAGATTGGCGAGGATCCGCTTCGGCAGTGCCGCGGTCGGCCGCCTCGCCAACCTTTTGGAGGGAATCACGGACACGGATCTCTTGGAGGAGATCGGGGAGTGGCTGCTGATCTGCGACAGCGGCGACGCCTTGCTTGCGCGCGTGCGACAGTCCTGACTGCTAGCCGTAGTTGGCTTTGGAGTTGGCGACGTTGGGCATTTGCGACGTGAGCCCACCAACGGCAGGATCCTCGGCTGCTCCGGTCTTAGCCAAGGATGATCGACTGGGTAGAGTCCCGACGCAAGGTCGGATGTGCCTCGCGGCATGCACCCGTCACTGAATCAGCAGCGAGGGGCTGACTCTGGCAGTATCGAGAATCTGCCCAGACCAGTCGTAGCGCACACCTCCGAGCGAGAGTGGATCCTGCGGGATCGACAGTTCCTGATGTCTCTGATCCCGAAGGCCTTGGCGTCAATCGTCAAGTCCTGAAGTGCATGGGGACCGTGTTCCGTTACCAGGATGTCCTGAAGGTTGTCACAGGTCACCCTGCCCGTCGCCGGTCCGCATGGGCTGGCTCATCGGCAGAGATCCGCATGTGGTCCTTGACCTGCGCCCACCAAGACTCAGCAGGACGCCTTCCGAGACCCGCGGCCTAACCTGGCCTGTTCGGCCACCGCTCTGTTGGGCAGTTCCCCGGCCCGATATAGCCGGCGCGCCGACAGCACCTCGGCCATCTACTGCGATTCTGCACCGAGACCTTGCATCGGGAGACGGAGAATCCCACTTGGAAACCCGCCAGTCGATCCCGCCATCACCGAAGCTGGCTTGTCGGCCAAGAAGCTGGGACCGGGCACGTTAGCCCAAGTCGGGAGCTGTGAGACTACACGCAGTTCCGGTGCCGGAATCAACTACTAGCGGCGACGGGCCGGCAACGCTAGGTTGCAGTTCATCGCGCCCGTCCGGGTGGCCGCGCAGATGGGGGCGAATCCAGAAGGAACCAGCCCCTGCCGTGAAGCAATGGGCTGCCATCGGAAACATCATGCCGCCTCGGCCTTGACCGCGGTCTCGTCGGGCCACTGGCCAATGCGGTTTAGCTGTCGCGCCAAGTCATAAGCGACTTGCTTCCGTATCCACGCATCCGCCTTGCCCCAGCCTTCTGCCTCCAGTTTCGGCGCCAGCGCCACCGAGATGCGCCCCCGACCGTTAAGCACGCGATCCAGCTCTGGGATGGACACTCCGAGCTTGCGAGCCGCCTCGGCCGCCGGCATGAGCTTGCCGTCCACGTCTTCCATCCAGTCGCTCACGAACCTGCCGGAATGCGACGGATCGCGCCGCAGCCACGAATCGTAGGGCAGGCTCTCGTTGCTCTCGCTCATGGGTCCCTCCAAGTGGTAGTTCGTCAGGTCAGCGTCAAGGACGTTGGCACTCTCAACACGGAATACGATCGGCCAAGCTCGGACCACACGCACTGACGATTGGCCCTTACGGTCCCCTTCACCAGACGCAGCCGGAGGGTTGGCACCCTTAGGTCACCGCCCAGCAGGTCATCCTCGCGAAGCGCCTCGAGGATGCCCTTGATGCGCAGGGCATTCCCTGCGTCCGGCCTGCTGGCATCGCCGCGCGGAAGGACCGCCGCAGAGCGCCATGCCGAATGTTTCGACCTTATCGTGATGCGATGTGTCCGCAGCCACCCGAGGCAATTCTGAATTCGGGGCTACCTATGCCTTGCAGGACTCGCGAGAGCCGCTCAGCGGGCCTTCAGATTCCTATGCGTCTTGGAGATCCGGACCGAGATCAGCCGGCGTCGCTGAATTGCCAGGTTCTTGGACACTGGCAGGAACGGCGCAGCCTCGGCGTTTGATGGTCCACAATTGAGCCATGGGCAGCCTCTTGCCGATGCCGCGAATCCCAACCGGACCCGGAGACGGGGCATGGCTAAAGCTGGCCGGGCCGACGGCAGTCCTTGCGATCTTTACTTCGGCCTGCGGCGGTCCATCCGACTCCACAGTACCTGTATGGGGCGGGGAAATGCTTCGCCTCCCACCAGAGTGGTATGCGTCCGGCGAGGCCCGTGCGGCCGCGGACGCGGTGATTCTGCACCAGACCACGCACGGCGGCTGGCCTAAGAACACCAACCTGCTCGAGCCGCCATCTGTTCCGGAGTATGCCGAGCAACCCACCATCGACAACGGCGCCACTACGACACCGATGCGATTCCTGGCGCTCGCGTTCGACGGCTCGGCAGGGCCTAAGTATCGGAAGGCATTCGAGCACGGAGTGGATTACCTCCTCGCAGCCCAGTACCCAAACGGAGGCTGGCCGCAGTACTTCCCGTTGCGAGAGGGCTACTATTCGCGGATCACATTCAACGACAACGCCATGGTCAATGTCCTCACTCTCCTCCGCAACGTAAGTGCCGGCCATCCACCGTATGGCTTCGTGGACCAGCCGCGTCGCGAGAGCGCTTCTGCGGCAGTCGCTAGGGGCATTGAGCTGATACTTCGCTCCCAGGTCAGGCAGGCCGGCCAGCTCACCGCTTGGTGCGCCCAGCACGACGAGCAGACGCTTGAACCCGCGTGGGCCCGCTCCTATGAGCCGCCATCCCTTTCCGGAGGCGAATCCGTCGGCATCGTGCGATTCCTGATGTCGGTCGAGGATCCCACGCCGGAAATCGCAGCGTCGATTGAGGGGGCGGTCGCGTGGCTGCGTTCGGCCGCCATGTCTGGGGTACGGATCAATCGGGTTCCCACGTCAGACGGGCGCGTCGCGCGAAGCTTGGTCGAAGACCCGGACGCGCCTCCTCTCTGGGCCCGGTTCTACGAACTCGACACCAACCGACCGCTGTACTTGGATCGCGACTCGGTCTACCGCTACGACTTCTCGCAGATCGGGGAGGAGCGGCGGAGCGGGTACGCCTATCACGGCACGTGGGCCGCGGAACTCCTCGACGAGGACTATCCGCGCTGGCGGGCACGGCACGGACTGCCCCCGACGAGCGCGCCCTCCCCCTGAGGCCACTGCAAAACCACTCCCCTGCCAAGACTGCCACGGATGCGCCGCGCGGTCTCACGGGGTAGGTCGAGCGCCGTGCGGAACTCGTCATCTGTCGTAGCATCGCGGGAGACCAGCGTGAAGGCAATGGGCCTTGCGCTAGCGGGCTCGACCCTTGGTTGACTGTGGGCCGGGCCGCGCTGTACATTGGGGCTCCCGCTGGCCCTTGAGGTCGGCGAAGGGAGGGTTTCTATGGAAGATCGCCGACTGTTTCTCTCAATGGCGACCGCCACGATGGGCTCGGCAATCCTAGCCGGCGGCTCGAGCGCCGCGCGCGCTGGAATCAAGGCCGACGTCCGGACGCCGGAGAAGGCCCAAGAGCTATCGCACGCCTTCGGAGTCCAGCACATCTACTACCAAGGCGCTACAAACGACCTACGGGTATTCGAGGGCGGCAGCTTGCGCCTCCGCCCGGGAATGGAGCCGCACCCGCCCCACAAGCATCCGGAAGAGGAGATCCTTCTCCTCGCGGAAGGGATCGGCGAGATCTACGTCGAGGGCAAGACCACCCACGTGCAGGCCGGCGCAATGATGTACACCAACGCGAACGAGCTCCACGGCATCAAGAACACCGGATCGCAAGACCTGGTCTTCTATTACTTCAAGTGGCTCAAGGCCTGAGGTGGGCCGCCCAAGCGGCTACTCGACCCTGCGATTGAGGGTGTAGGCGACCATCGTCGTGACGAGTCTCTCGCCACCAGAGCTTCGCACCGACACCGGGCGCAGATCGTAGAGCCAGCCCTCCACGAGGTCCGGCACAGACAGCTCCACAGCCATCTTGTCGTCGGACACGCGGGCGCGGGTCACTGCGACGGGAGTGACGCCGACCTTCGGCGATCCGTACGCGGCGTGGTACAGGTAGCGGTACCGTGTCATGGAGTAGTTTCCGGGATCGCTGGCCGTGTCCAGATCGACGGCTTTGGTGAATCGCAGCTCAAAGCCCTCCCGCACGAGTCTCATCGCGAGAATATCGAACGCCGTGCGGCCCTGCCACACGACTCTCTGAAGCCCCTCCGTGGAGCCCCATATGCGTGAGGTCTGTGCGACGTAGAGGCTGCGGCCGTCTGGAGAAAACGCCAGCCGATTGTTGGCCATCCGCAGGCCGTTACCCTCCACGAACGGAAAGGCCGCCCCTTGGAGGGTGTCGCCAACCCATTGCAGGTCCACCCTCAGCACGCGCGGGTACGTCCATTCGGCAACGAACAGCTGGCCATGGTAGGGCCCGAATGCCCCACCGCTAAGGTCGAACGCCATGCCGGCGGTTGATCCGCCCATGTCGCCCTGAGGGAAGAGAATCGCGGGCCGCTTCCGACGCCGGTCCAGTTCGTCAACGGCCGCCTCGACCGGATTGGTGCCGAGGAATTCCGGGTGCCAGTGGAGCGATGCCGGATGCCCGTGAAACGCTCCATCCGTGACGTGGTGCAGCGGCGAGGTGCCGACCCAGTCGCCCTGGTTGTCAGCCACTAGGATCTCGCCGTCGGGCGTGGCAATGATCCCGTTGGGCTGCCGGAACCCGCAGGCGAACGGCCGCGCCGTGCCATCCGGGCGGATCTGCAGGGCGCAGCCCCTGTACGGCACTGGGGAGTAGTGGCCGATCTTGTTGACCAGCCCCTCGACCGGAGTAGCCGCCACTCGCGGCCGGCGGGTCATCTCGCCCCGCACCGGCGGTCGAGGGTCGGCATTGCCCGATGCCAGCCCGAGCGACACGTAGAGATTCCCCTCCGCGTCACGGACCGGTCCGGCGATGAACTCGTGGTAATTTCCCGACAGGCCCCACGCATCGGAGACGGTCTCGTACAGGTCTGCTTGGCCATCGCCGTCAGTGTCCTCGACCCTTGTCAGCTCCGGCACCTGCGCAACCAGAAAACTGCCGGGCTTCCGCCCCCGCGCGATACCGAGCGGCGTGTTCAGCCCTTCCGCGAATCGCCGCCAACGGCGTGTCCGCGTGTCGAACGAGTAGACGTAGCCCCGGCGAAAAGTGGCGTACAGTCTCCCGTCATGCCCAAACTCGACCGCAGAGATTTCGGCCTTGGCATCCCGCGGGCCCCGCAGAGTCTCGACACGGTACGCAGTACCGGGCACTTGCGGTGCGCCCGGAGGCGGGCCGCCCAGCACAAGCAGGCCGGCCGCGATCCAGCTAGGGGCGCGCAAGGACCCTCACCTCGAAGCGCACCTCGCTGCCGAGGGGGATGCGACCTCCGCCCTCCAGCGTCGAGCGAATGTCGGCACTGTCGGATTCTGTGGCGACGAACCAAGCCGGTCGGTCCACATCCTGGATGCGAAAACTCCGCAGCAGGCCGCCGTCGGCAGGAGAGATCCGCTCGTGGATGACCATCCCGTCGAGCGTGTAACGGAACTCCGGCACGGAACCGACGAGGCGGTAGCCCAAGAACCTCCGCTGCGGCAAGCGTTCCCTGTCCCCAACGCGGATCGGGGCCGGGCCTTCCCGGAAGAAGATTTCACCCACGATCTCAGCCGTCTCGGTCAGGTTCGTTTCCCGGTTCTTCTTGCTCAGAAGGGTTCGCGACATGTCGACAAACCCGCCGCGCCAGGCGTAGCGCAGGCGCGTCTCCGCCGCGTCAAAGCAGTACGAAACGCCTCCCGGCAGGCCAACGGCGAATGCGGAGGGCGTGGCTTCTGGCATGTCCCATCGGATTACGACAGCCTTGTCACGGGGGATCGGCCTCGCTTCACTACCCGGGAGCGCCTCGGTGTCGGAGCTCCGAAATCCAACGGGTGCGGGCAGTTCGGCAGCGGCCCGGAACGCCGCCCACAGATCTGCTATCGCGGCGAGGGCCCGGTGATCAGCGGGTGCCCGGAAGTAGCTTGGCATCGATGTCCCGGCCAGGATCCGTGCCGGAGCGCGCATCCAGCGATCGAACCAGGGCCAGCGCAAACGCGCTCCAGCGTCGAACAGATTGGGGCCGTCCTCCCCGAGGGCCGGGAAAGCTCCCCAACCATGGCAGCCGATGCATCCCATCCCCCCGATCTCGCCATCGACACCTAGCATGTCTAGGCCTCGGGAGGCACGCCCTGTCGTAGCTGGCACCGGTGACTCGCCGGGATCGACGCCGGCAGCCTTGGCCAGCGCGCCGGCCAGCGCGGCAGCCCGCTCAGGCCCGTAGCCGGGCATTCGCAACTCCTGCCAGTCAAGGTTGTGCGACCGGGACTGCAGAATTCGCTCGATCGCGGCCGAACGCAGCTTGGCCCCAACGCCACTGAGCGGCGGTGCCACCTCGGCCAAGTATCCGGTAGGCGGAGCTCCATCCAGCTCGTGGCACGCGTGGCAGCCCAGTTGCGACAGACGGCGGGGAAGGTCGTGGACAGGCGACGGCACCGAGTCCGGGGTCTCCTGAATGTCTCGGACAAACGCCCTGAGCTGAAGCCGGGCCCCGTCCGCGAGGCCGTACCGCGGCAGTCCGACGGCGACGGCGTCGGCCAGACAGCCCCGGGTGTGGTCGAGTCCTGCCAAATCCGGGGCACTCGCCTGCGATCGCAATCCGTCCAGCTCATGGCAGGCCAAGCAGCCAGACTCGGCCACCAGCCGCCGTCCCTCCCGAACGTCGCCGACATCCGCACGCGCCGCCTCGAATGCCTCGTTGCGGGACATCGCGAGGTAGGCAGCCAGATCGAACGCTTCCGACTCCGAGAGGTGGAAGTCCGGCATCCGCCCGTCTGGCGCGTGACGAAATGGGTCGAGCAGGTAGCGCTGGAGCCGGGCCGGAGTCATCTTTGAACCAAGGCCGGACAGCGGGAGCGCGGCACCATGACACGCCGCGCAACCCAAGGACTGGAATGAGGTCCTGCCGCGCTCGGAATCGCTCTTTCGTGGCTCTCGCTCTTCTATCGGCTCCGCCGAGAGCGATGCGAGGAAGGCGGCCACGTGCACGCGTTCCTGCGGGCGAAGCATCTGCGGCATCGTTGCCCACGGCCGGAAGCGGTCCGGTGCGTCCAGCCAGCGCCGGATCCAAGCGGCCTTTAGCCGACCGCCGATGCCGCCCAAGTGCGGTCCCTGCCTCGCCGTCAATGAGTCAGACTCGTCGTCGTGGCAGTTACCGCACCCGAGATCCTCGAAGAGCCGTCTGCCGTCCTGAGGGCCGCGCGGTCCCGCCTCGTGCGAGAAGTACTGCTGGGGGATCGGCTCGCGCTCGAACCCGGGCCCCTCCCAGTCGATGCCGACACGCAGCTGCCCGGTGCCTCGCGGAACGAAGAATTCGAACAAGCGGGCTCCGGCCGTAAGGGTGAGCGGTCCTGCAGGGACGTTCTGGCCGTCCAACAAGAGCCTTCCCGCGGAGACATGGAACGTGTATTGACCGGCCCGCTCGACGGCGAGCAATCCCCTGAACGTTCCATCCGAGACGGCCGACCGGGGCGTGAACCCTTCGCCGGGGGCCAAGAATACGCGCGGATGGGGCCGGACCATCTGCGTACCGGAACTGGACAGCACCAGCCCTGGGGCCGCGGTCGACACCCCCAATGAGGCCACGGCCAAGAGCCATGTCACGGCCGGGGCGCGGGCCAGCATTCAAGACCATGTTATCGGCAAATCTTGGAACAGCGGGGTCCACACGCCGGTCGGCCGACCGCCGCGGTGCTACCATTTCCGGGAAGGAGGGCATGAGATGGCCATCACAAGACGACACCTGCTAGCGGGCGCGGCGCTGGCCTCGGCCGGTATCCCCGGCCTGCGGGCAGAGTCGGGCGTCAAGCACTACGTCCGCTATCGCCAGGGCAGGAACCGGGCCTTTGGCGAACTGGAGGGTGACACGATCTACCCGCTTGAAGGCTCGCCGCTGCAGACCCGGACGCGAACAGGGGCGAAAGTGGCCCTGTCGGACGTAAACCTGCTATTCCCCATTACCGCGCCTAAGGTCTTCGCCGTGGGCCTCAACTACAAGAGCCACCTAGCAGGTAGGGAGGAGCCCAAGAATCCGGAGATCTTCTTCAAGCCGACGACGTCCCTGCAGCATCCCGGCGCGCCGATCATCATCCCGCCCGGCTCCAAGAACACCCACTTCGAAGCCGAGTTCGTCATCGTAGTGGGCAAGCGAGCGAAAGGCGTCTCCGAGAGTGACGCGGCCGACTACATCCTCGGCTACACCTGCGGGAACGACGTCTCGGAGCGGGACTGGCAGGGTGGCGACCTGCAATGGTGGCGCGGCAAGGGCTGCGATACGTTCGGACCGATGGGCCCGTCGATCGCGGTCGGTCTCGACTACATGGATTCAGAGATCACTCTGCGCCTCAACGGCGAGGTGAAACAGCAGCAGAAAATCAGCGACCTGCTGTTCAAACCGGAGAAGATCGTTAGCTTCATCAGTACGTACGTCACGCTGCAGCCCGGCGATGTGATCTTCACAGGAACGCCCGGATCCACTTCGGCGATGAAGCACGGCGACATCTGCGAAGTGGAGGTCAGCGGCATCGGCATCCTCAAGAATCCCGTCCGGCGCTCGCGCAACGCCTGACAGCCGCCGCCTTGGCGCCGGGAGTGAGGTCCGGTCGGGGCTCGGCCGGCACAAGCCCTGCGGGGGAACATGCACACCGTACTCGTAACGGGAGCCAGTGGCTTTCTCGGCCGGCATCTTGTCAGGCATCTGGTTGAGGCCGATCCCGCGATCCGTGTAAGGGCGTTCAGCCGGGGCATCTTCCCAGACGAGGGCGACGGGCGGGTCGAGAGTGTGCGCGGGGACATTACCGATCCCGCCGGCGTGGCAAGTGCAGTCGGCGGGTCGGACGAGATTTATCACCTCGCCGGCACGGTCGACCGCACGCCCGAAGACCCGTGGGCACCGTACCGCACGCACGTTGCCGGGACGCGGAACTTGCTGAATGCCATCTGCACACAAGGCGCGCGACGATGCGTGATTGTCTCCTCTTCGGGGACGGTCGCCGTCAGCCGGGAGCCCGTCGTCCACGACGAGGATTCAGGCTACAAGCAGGGGGTCGTGCACGCTTGGCCCTACTACTTGAGCAAGATCTACCAGGAGAAGCAGGCCTTCTGGTACTTCGAGCACCGGAAACTGCCGGTCGTCGTGGTCAACCCAAGCCTGCTGCTCGGGCCAGGCGACGACCGCCTGTCCTCCACAAACGACGTGCGGCTGTTCCTGAAGGGGCAGATCAAGGCGGTCCCCAGCGGGGGGCTCAACCTGATCGACGTGCGCGATGCTGCGGCGGCGGTGGCTGGGGCGATGCGGCTCGGCGAGCCTGGCGAACGGTACCTGCTCGGCGGCGAGAACCTGACGTTCAAGGAGTGGATAGCCCGGACGGCCCGCATCGCCGGTGTGTCGCGTCCGCTATTCCAGTACCCGCTGCCAGTGGCGCGGCTGGGAGCCGCAGCCCTGCGCGCCATATATCCGGTGTTCGGAAAGCGGTTCGAGCTCGACGACGCGAGCATTCTCATGTCCACGCTATTCTGGTACTGCGACGCTCGCAAGGCTAGGCAGTCCTTGGGTCTGGCGACGCGCCCTGCGGAGACGACGCTCACAGACACGATTGAATACCTGCGCTCGTCCGGAGCGGCGTAGCGGGAGAGATTGGGGAAACACCATGGCTGGAGTCAAGAACTCGGTGACCTTCGAGGTGCAGAGCGATCTGGTCGCGATGCTGGGCGAGGCCGCCAGCCGATACGGCCTTACCAGTCGGGACAAGGCGTTGCGCTGCATCTTGGACTACGTTGCCCGAGACGGGGACTGGGACGAGATCTTTTCGGAGATCCGCTGCTTGCGTTGCGGGGGCCGGCCGGGGTGGACCAAGGAGTCCTGACTCAGGCATGGCCGGGCGGCGCTTCCGCAAACCCTGCGTAATCCTGAATCCAAAAGCGGCCAGTGGTCGCGCGCTGCGACGCTGGCCGCTGTTGCGACCTCTCTTTGAAGAATCCCTAGGGGCGACCGAGGCGCTGTTCACGGAAGCGCCGGGCCACGCCATTGACCTGTCTCGCGATGCCCTGCGAGGCGGGGCAGACCTGATCGTAGCCTGCGGGGGCGACGGCACGCTCAGCGAAGTCGTCAACGGCTACTTGTCGGCCGGGCCGGACAGCGCTGCCGCTGCGGCGCTAGGCCTATGCCCATTCGGGACGGGAGGAGACTTCCGGAGGTCCGCAGGCATTCCACGCCGTCCACGGGAAGCCATCGGGGCAATGGCATCGAGACAGACGCGGCTCGTTGACGCCTGTAGGCTGCGGTTGCGCGGCCACAGCGGCTCGACCGTGGAGCGATTCTGCATCAACACTGCCAGCTTCGGAATGGGGGGCGAAGTGGCGACTGCCGCTAAGCGCAGCTTCCTGAGCTCGGTGAGCGGCAAGGGGGCCTTCCTCTGGGCGACGGGCCTGTCATTCCTCCGATACCGGGCTAAGCAAGTGCAACTGAAGGTTGGCGAGCGTCCCGAGCAAGCGGTCCGGATCATGCAGGTTGCGCTCGGGAACGGAACCTACCAAGGCGGAGGTATGGCAATCTGCCCCAAGGCAAGGCTGGACTCGGGGCGAATGGAGATCACGGTCGTAGAGGAGGTCGGCCTGCTCACGTTCCTCATGTCCTTGCGGCTCCTGTACGCGGGAACGGTCTACACACACCCGAAATGCCATCACTTCCGAGCGCGACGGGTCGCCGCAACCTCGCAGACGAAGGTGGCCATCGAGGTTGACGGGGAAGCGATCGGCACTTTACCCCTAGAGGCCGAAGTCCTGCCGGGAGCGGTGAAGATGGCCGGCCTCGACATAGCCGCTACGGATCGACCAAATGTCAGCCACTCTGGAGGCCCATAAGGCGTCCAAGATCAGTTGCTGCCTGCGTGCTACCATTCGGCGAGTGAGGGCTAGCTGACGTTGCACCGCGATCTGTCCCAGGTGCTGGAACTCCAACAGCTGGACTTGCGCATCGCCGGGCTGACGCGCGAGATTGACGGCCTGCCGAAGAGTATCGCGCTCGTTGAGGGTAGGCTCGCATCCCACAAGGAGGCGCTTACGCAGCAGGAGGCGCGGCTTGCCGATAACGGCAAGCAGCGCCGCCTCCTGGAGCGGAAGGTTGAGGACCTGCGCCTCAAGATCTCCCGCCTTCAGGATCAGATGAATAGTGCGCGCACGAACGAGCAGTTCCGTGCATTTCAGCACGAGATCCAATACTGCCGGGACGCGATCGATACCGAGGAGGAAGAGATCCTCGAAAAGATGGAAGACGCGGAAGTGCTCGAGCAACAAGTGGCCGCCGCACAGGCGAGCCTGAAGGCCGAGAGCGCAACGGTGTCGGCCGACGTGCAAGCGGCGCGGGCTCGAATCGAGCAAGACAAGCGCGAGAGGGTACAGCGGGTTTCGCAGAGGTCGAGCCTAGCCGGACGCCTGAAGGCGCCCGTGCTTCGAACCTACGAACGGATCCGCCAGTCGCGGGGCGTTGCGGTGGCCCATGTGGCCGGGGAGAACTGCTCCTCCTGCCACGTCCGGCTCAGGCCCAAGCTCCTGCAGGACCTGCGGCTGCAGACGGAGGGTGTCCTCTGCTGCGAGAGCTGCGGGCTTATCGTGTACGTTCCCGAAGACGAGCCCGAGGGAGAGCCAGCCAATTGAAGGACGACTGCGCCCCGGCACTTTCCGTGCTGGGCGAAGAGGAGGCCCTGTTCTTCGACGCGGTCTTGGAGTTCGCCGGCGACGAGATTGCTCCGCACGTCCGGGCAATGGACGAGGCGGGCCAGTTGCGCACCGACGTGATCCGCAAGCTCTTCGACTTCGGGCTGATGGGGATCGAGATTCCAGAGGATCTAGGCGGCCAAGGGGGAACGTTTTTCGATGCGGTCCTAGCGATTCAAGCGCTCTCACGCGTGGATGCGTCGGTCTCCGTAGTCGTCGACGTGCAGAACACGCTCGTGGCGAACGCGCTACTGCGCTGGGGTAGCGATGACCAGCGGAGGCGCTTCTTGCCCCGGCTCAGCCGCGACACGGTGGCGAGCTACGCCCTGTCAGAGGCCGGCTCGGGGAGCGACGCCTTTGCGATGCAGGCGCGCGCCAACCCAGCGGACGGCGGTTGGGTGCTGAACGGGCGCAAGCTGTGGATCACCAACGCGTCGGAGGCCGGGCTCTTTCTGGTCTTCGCCAACGCCGACCCGGCCGCGGGCTACCGGGGAGTCACAGCGTTTGTGGTAGAGCGCGAATCTCCAGGGCTGACCGTGGGCAAGAAGGAGGACAAGCTAGGCATCCGCGCATCATCCACCTGCGAAGTGCTCTTCGATGACTGCTTCGTGCCGAGCGAAAACGTCTTGCACGAACCCGGCAGAGGCTACACGGTCGCGATCGAGACGCTCAATGAAGGTCGCATAGCGATCGGCGCCCAAATGGTCGGGATCGCCGAAGGTGCCTTCGGGCACGCGCTGCAGTACATTCAGGAGCGCAAGCAGTTCGGTCAACGCATCGCGGATTTTCAGGGCGTCCAATTCCAGGTGGCGAAGATGGCCACTGAGATCGAGGCGGCACGGCTTCTGGTGTGGAACGCTGCGCGGCTGAAGGACCGTGGCGAGCACTTCGTCCCGTCGGCCGCCATTGCGAAGTACCATGCCTCCGAGATGGCCGTTCGAATCACCGCTGAATGCGTAGACCTATTCGGAGGTGTCGGCTTCACGAACGACTACCCAGTCGCCAAGTTCTACAGGGACGCCAAGATCGGCACGATCTACGAGGGCACGTCAAACATGCAGCTGCAGACAATCGCCAAGGCGCTGCTGCGGCTCTAGCGGAGGATGCTTTAGCGTGCCGACATTGGCTGACAACCAGCGACCGGAGGCTACTCGGACGGGGGGCTTCTGGGTCGGTTGGAAGGCGCCCGCGGTCGCTGGGCTTGCGTTCTGTGCGCTGCAAGTGGCAGTGGCCCTGCTGCGATTCGGAAGGCTTCCGGAGGGTGGCCCGATGGGAAGCATACTGTTCGGGCTCGCGCTGTTCTTTGCGGCAGGGGCACTGGCGTACCTCTGGGTTCGCGCTCTGTTGCGAGGCGCAAGCCCGACGTGGCGAAGGGCGATGCTTCTGGCAGCAGGGGTGGCAACACCTCTAGCCGTAGTGGGCAGCCTGATGGGCGGCTTGCTCGGCCCAATCGGTGTGGTGGTCTGGGCACTGCTGCCGTACTTTCTGCTGGTTGGGGTCCCGGTGCTGGGCCGGAAGGTTTGGCTGCTCGCGACACGACGCAACTGACTCGGGCTCGTCAATGAACAAGCACTGCCCGGCCATGGGCGACAGCCGAGTTGCGGAGGCAAGCCGCTGAAAAGCACAAGGGCTGGCAATCATCGACTGCCCGAATCAACTTCCGAGAGATAACACCGGCGGTGGCGGTAGGAGAGCACTACGAACGGATCGCAAACCGCAAGATTCGCAGCCTCCCGCGCACGAGAGTCCTCTCCAAGAAGGCTGAAACGTTCCGAGCTAGGCTTGATGGGTGCTGACCGGCGAGACCTCTACCAGCCACTGGCCTCCCGCGTGGCAGGGAGGGCACAGCCGATCATGTATGGGAGTATGCAGTACCCGGGGACAGCCGATGGCTGCACGCGTTCATTCAACAGGTAAGGCGGCTGTGGATGAGCGCGCTACGTCGGCGTTCGCTGCGGGATTGCTTCGCTGGGAGGAAGCAGGACACGACAACGAAGCCGCGGTGGCCCCCGGGTCCGCATCCGGCATCCATGGCCGGACAGGCCGTTCGGCTCAAACCCCTGAGGCCCGACCTGTAAGCGCTAGCGCGCTTGTGCGGAATCTGAGCAGAGAGCGCTGGGCAATCGGTGTCCGCACGGCGACTGAGGCGTCGGGCTCGGCAGGCGATGCCGAAAGCGTGGGTTGCTGGTATCAACAGGGGCGTTCGAACAGGGCTGGTGATCGAACAGGAATGCATCCAACCAGTTGCTTCGGACCCTGGGATGTAGCCACTTGAGCACCGCTCCACGTGCTGGCTTGACCGCCGTGGGTCTCGACGCCCGTTGAACAGCCCGTTGCCGTTCGCCGGTAACTGGATTCCCTACACACTCAAGAGGCGCTTGTACACTCAAGACGTGCTGGCCATGCGAAGCCCTTTGGAGCGACGGGCGAGATGCACTAGGCGGCGCCAAGCGACAGGGTGACCGTGGCGGCAACGAACCAGCGACCCGCTGCGCTGCTGCCGGTGCGCCTGTTGCTGGCCTGCACGATATTCGGGCCGCTGACCGCGTCGTCGCTCGAAGCACAGAGCTGCCTTGGCTTCAGCGGCGACGGCTTCATAGGTGCGGCGGGAGCCACTAGACGAGAGTGGTCTTACACGATGACGGGCTTCGGAGGGAGCGGTGGCCTCAGAATCGGCCGAGTGGGTGCGGTAGCCAGCTACCTGAAGTTTTCGGGCACTGACGAGTTCGGTCAGACGTTCGGCTTCCAGAACTTCCGGGCGACGGTCGGCTACGAAGCCATCACGTCGTCGCTCTCGCTGTGCCCGGTCCTGACCATCGGGTCAGAGGGCGTCTCGTCGAGAGACTCTCGCTCCCTACCCTACTCTTCCAAACCAATCTTCGGAGGCGGACTGGCGCTGGGTCGTCGCTTTAGCGCACCGAATTCGGCTCTTGCCATGATTCCCTCGCTGATCGTCACAGCCGAAGGTCACGAAGTAGAGCGCCTCATCGAAGGAGACATCCAGATACGCAGCAGAGGAATGGCCACCGTGGTGCAAGGCGGAGTCACGGTGGAGTTCGGCAGGGTGTTGGTGCGACCCTACGTCGCACTCGTTGCCGTCGACAACGGCTGGCTGAGGGCGGGAGTACGCTTCGGCCTGACATTCTGACGGTAGCGTTCAATCGCTTACCGAGGCCGGCGCCACACGGTTCGAGAACTGCAGGGCACATTTCCGCACGCATCGCTCGCTCGGATGATGGCTCAACCGATCGCCGATACCTGTCGGAGTTTCCAGCGTCCGTGTTCCGACGGCCCAGCCTGCAATCACTTCCGACGGGCCGATCGGCTCTCGGATCGCACCACGCATCGTGGAGTTCACCGGTTGATGCGAAATCAGTCCGTGCGGTCGATTCCCGTATCGCCGTCACCTCCGAAACGGCGGGAAATAGTGACTTGCTGCGACCTGGGACGATGGGCCAACTCAGTTCAACTAGCCGAACGCAACCATGCGGAAACTTGGTTAGACATTAAGTCGGCCGCAAATTCCCATGCGTTGGGGCCTGCGCAGTGGGTCGGAACTCCGCCAAGCGCAGCGACTCCAGCAGCTCCCAGGCCACACTCCGGTGCCCTGCCACCTGAGCTGGTGCCGCAACGCGAGGCCCACAGCGCCATCTATGCCACCTGCTCCCCAATCGGTGCCTACGCCCAGCTCCAGGTCTGCCACACACATCTCGATCGGTCCGTAATCGTGCGGAGGGCGGCCTCCACGCACCACTGGCAGCGATGGCGCTGCTTGGCTTCAACGAACGCTGGAACGAGGGGATCTGGCGCCGCACTCCAAGTGTTCAGGCAAGAGCCCCCACAGCAGAGCCCTGAAGCCGCCGCGTTATCCGACTAGCAAGTGGCTCCCGTCGCAGCGACGCGCCAGAGCCCGATCGAAGGTTACCACTTGGGCCCCTGCCGCCTCGGCAAACGCCGCGATGTAGGCGTTCGCCCAGAGCTTCGGCGAGGCTTGATCGCCAGAGGCCGCGTTACGAAACCCTCGCTCCAGCATCGGCGGTTCGGGCAAGAAGACAACCCGATCATCCAGATACAGATAGTCGTGGGCGGACCAAGCCTCTGCCATTGAGAGGGGCTGGCCGTTCATCGCAGCGGATGTGGTCAGCAGGCGCAGCACTCCAATCTGGGTTAGGCGTGAGAATGTAATCTGATCAGACCACCCTGCGCGCCACCATGCGAGGGCCGCTGGCCTGTGGACGTGGTCTTCGATGAGCAGAGCCAGCCAGACGTTTATGTCAGGGAAACTCAATGAGTTCATGTATCTGTTCCGGCGAGAGGTCGAATACTTTACCGCGCGATGACACCGGCGCTCGATCAAGCGATAGACGACGTCTTGGTCTCTGTGGCGACACCTCCAAGACTGCCCTCTCAATGCACTCGAGGATCATCTGGCGGACCGAGCAGCCTCGCCGCCTCGTGAAGCCTACGGTGCAAGTCGCGCGGAATATCTAGGCTCGTGCGCACGCTATCCATCGAGGACCTAGAACAGGCGAGCGACTCAAATAAGTCAACCGCCCCTACAGCATCGAGCGTACGACATCGTAGTGAGAGAGTTGAGACAGATGCCGCTTGACTCTCGCTAAGGGGTGCAGGGCAGGCCCGACAAGGTCCGTTCTTGCTGTTCGACAGCAGTTGGCCGACGACGCGTTACATGGGGTTGTCGGCCGCAGCCATTTCCTGAGCAGTCTCGGTGCGGCAAACGGCACCTGCTGCGGCATCGCAAAGGCTCCCAAGCCACAGATCGCCTCTGCGTCGATCGAACCTTCCTGTGATGCGTCACACTGAGACCGGAGGGCGAATCCTGTGCGTGGGACATCCGCCTGCTGCGTTCACTCAGGTTCGGCGAGGGCGTCCGGTTTGGGCCGCTCTTCGCAGTAATCGACCTCACCTCTGCCGACACGCTCCTCGCTACTGCGTTGGCCTCCCGCCCGTTCAGATTCGACGGTACGTTGCTGAGCGGCCCGGACAGTATGCGTTGAGTGCCGGTGGGTGCCACGGTGCGATTCTGACGGGATTCTGCGCAACCCTCAGTGTTCGCCGATGCCGCTATCGACGCGCGAGGAGATGTGACGCCAAACTCACGCTCGGGAACGGGGCCGACGCGGACACTTGGTTGCGTTGCCGCTGGCCGATGCCTGATATTCGGGCCCGAAATGCCCGGAGAAACGAGAGTTCCCAACCGCCCTCGGTGAGGAGATGGGTGCCGTTGCCTGCCGCCCGGCGATTCCGCGGTCGTTGCCCCCCTTCGTCTGGCGGAACCATCCCCGATCGGGCTGGCGGGGCGTTTGTGGGCAATACAAGCGAATCCCGGACGGAGACGGACAGCGCCCCACTCACAAGTGGAGGGCAGAACCCTGCAGTCATGCTCCGCCGCCAGAAAGCGGCAGCGTCGGCAAACCAAACCGCCATGATGGAGACCGGTCGGTTGCGTCAGCGGACTCACTGCCGCGCGTTGCCGGACCACATTGATGACGTGCGCGCGGAGTTCAGCCTATCGTCCTTCAGCCGGACGACAGAGGGGGACTATGACGAGATGGACCGCTACTGCGCGCTGATGCACCAGCTTTCTCGGCGATCCCACAGTTTGACCAAGGCGGATCAAGCGTAGGCGCTGGGGGATCCGCCACCGCTGACGGGTACCCGCTGGGATGCACTGCTGGCCGTAGCGGTGGAGCACATCGCGCGCTTGCACGGCCATTCAGTGCCAGACTGGGGCAACGAGCCGACGCGTTTCCTCTAAGTCCCGTGAGTGAATCCCGCCAATCCGATCATCGCGGCAGATTCCATCCTCAACACCCCCGAAGCGTTCATCCAGCACAGCGTTTTCCCTCATCCCAGCGACCTTGACACATGGGGCGGCGAAGAGCTGCCTGGACCCCCTGAGGCCGGTCGGCCGCTCAACCGCCGCTCCATCGCACGGGCCTTCGAACTCCCTGATAGGCATCTCGAAGAGCGAGGTGATCGGGCACACGTGTACATCTTCGGCAGCGCGGCGCTCGTGTTGGCGCACCGAAGCAGTCGGAAGACGATGGACGCGGACGCGCTATAGACTCACTACCGGCGCTTGGTGTTGGATGCCGCAAGTAAGGTGGCGGCGGAGCAAGAACTGCCAGACGACTGGCTGAACGATCACGTCAGCTGGATTCCTGTGTTAACCGCACCGGGTGTTCGGGTCGAGGTACTCTTCGACTCGCCTCATCTCGGTGTCACCGGTGCATCCGCTGGCCAAGTGCTCGCCATGTAGGTCCGCGCCTCGCGAGCGCGCCTTGGAAGACGTCGAGTCGCTTGCGCTGGAACTCGGCATCAGAACCATGGTCGAGGTTCGGGAGATCCATCGGGCCGTCTTTCCGTACGACACCATCCCCTAGCGAACCGAGCGCCGTGTCAGGGCATGCCTTCGTGAAGTGTCGGAGCTGCCGCGGGCCCGTCCGGGCTGGGCCGTCCTCCACTCGCGACGCGGACGGCGACCAGTGACCGGCGTGCCGCCCCGGCTTTGGGTGTCGTCTATAATCCGCGCTATCCGTCCGGGGCGCCATTGTGGCCGTCAGAGACGAACTGAGGCGAATCCCATGCAAAGTCTGCTATTCTTCCGGCGTCTGGCTCGCGCAGTCGGCGTGCGCGCTTTCCTAGTCGCAGCTAGCGTGTGCGCTACCGCGGCCTGGGGCCAGTCGCGACTTGAAGTTCCCGACTTCCAGCGGGAGCTCAGCCCTTACGTCCTGGAGCGGCTTGGCGAATCCGACCGGGTCCTCTTCGACAAGCTTGCTCGTGCTCCGCTGGAGGCCGTGTGGTCCCACCTTACGGCAAAGGGCTACGGCCACTGCTTCATCAACGAACTTGACGCATTGCATCCTGATAGACGCCTAGTGGGCAGGGCGCGGACCGCACGGTACCTGCCCACCCGTCCGGACTTGCGCGAAGAGATCTACGCGGTGCGCAGGCAGCTCAACTACGTGACGGCCGAGGAGGCAGAACCGGGGGACGTCATCGTCTTCGATGCCGGCGGGGACACGAGGTCGGCGGTGTCCGGCGAGGTCACCACAATCCGCTTCGTGGCACGCGGAGGGGCGGGACTAGTGGTCGACGGAGCCCTGCGCGACGTTCCGGAAATCGCCGCGCTGCCAATCCAGGTTTACCAGCGTCGGGGCCAAGCCGCTGCAGTACGGCCTCACCTGATGAGCGTCGACTACCAAGTTCCGGTGCGCATCGGCGGCGTGACCGTGCGGCCCGGCGACATCTTGCTAGGGGAACGGCACGGGATACTGGTGATCCCAGCTGCGCTTGCCGAGGAAGTGGTGGACGCAGCGCTGGCCAAGCAAGACTTCGAGAGCTTCCAGCGTGGCCTACTGTTTGAAGGCCGCTCGATCTACGGCGTGTATCCGCCTGACGAAAGCACAATGCAGGAATACGAGGCAAGCCGCAAGCAGGAAAAGGGCCGCTGAGCGTGCCGCAGCCTCATGCGAAGCGGAACAGCGGCGGGAAGAGTACGACCACGACCGCGGCCCACGCAGCGTAGACCGGCAAGTAGGCCGTCTGCCAACGCTCTATAGCGAAGACAGCGGCCTTGCCGCGCAGGACTCGGACGTAGAGCCAAGCTGTCCATGCAAGGTTGACGAGCAAGATGAGGTTCTCGGCCAAGGCCGCCAGCTTGTTCGCACTGGCCCCGTATTCGGAGATTCTTTGCAGCACGGCGGCCAAAGCGACTAGGTCCACCAGTACGGCGCAGACCACGAGCACAAGCTGCAGCCGGTGAGACCAGTTCGGTCGATCGGACCGCTCCCGGGACGACAGCGAGTACAAGAGCAGGCAGACAACCAGAATCAGGATCACGTCGAAAGCAACCAGCACATGACGCTCGACTTCGATGCCCTGCCGAGTCCACACCATCGTCGAAAGGAACACCACTAGGACGATCGAAAGGAGCGGCGTGAAGACCCGAGCCAGAAGCGACGCCATTCCGCCGATCATGCCGCGGCGCACTTCTGCCAGCCATGCGCTGACCGTGACGGCACCGCACGCTCCGCATGGAAGGATCCAGTTCTCCGCGAACGACTCAAGATCGAGGCCGATCGAACTGAACAGAGCGACGGAGAGGGCAGTGAGAGCCCCACCGCCCAATGCGATCAGCACAAAGCAGATCACGAGGTCTCCCGAGAAACGCACGAAGTCCATGCGACGGCCCATTCGCGACCACTCGCCGCCGGTGTAGGCAATGCCGACAAGCAGCCAGAGGGCGATCGGCATGTGCAGGCCGGACAGCACGACGGTCATCCCTTCCATGTCGAACGGATAAGCGTTTACCAGCACTATGGCGACTGAGAAGCCGATCCCCGTGAGGATGGCTAGCCTCCTTCCGGGAAAGCGCTTCCACAAGAAGTACGCGGCCAGCCACGGCAGGGTGAAGAAGGCGGCGTTCCGCACGAAGAAGGCATCGGCCCTCTCTCCAGAGGCTGCCTCGGCTAAGCCCGCGAGCTTGACTGAGACGGCGGCACCCACGGCCAGCGCCAACACAACGACGATCTCAGGGAGGCGACTTCGGTTGGCAGAGTCTGCATCGCTCTCGGCGTCGGGTTGTCGTTCCCAGAATCTAGCCAGGTTCTGCCGCGCGTACTCCGCCGTGGGGGCATGGTCCACTGCTACCCGGCGGACCGCGACCAAGAAGGCCTCGTCGGGCTCAAGGCCGCGGCTCTGTAGCTCCCCCGTCGTGCCCCGCAGCCGTTCCTCCGCCACCTCCACAGCGTCCGAACCATCCGCGCAGCGGCTCGCCACATAGGCGCGCCAAGGGCCGAGCCAAGCCTCCATGCCGGCCCCGCGACTGAGGCCGGACTCGTTCGCCTCCTTCTCCCCTTGTGCCATGAGCCGACGGACCGGGCCCAATGTTAGCAGCGCTTTTGCCAGCGGGCGACGATGGCGGCCAATCGTTAGAAGGCCAGCGGCAGGAAGGGCTCCGCCGTGCCCGTCGAACGCAGGAACCTGAAATCGCAACCCTCGTCGGCCTGCATCACCGATTCCAAGAAGAGTTTTCCGAAACCTCGGTCATAGTGGGCCGGTCGCGGGTCCCAAGCCTGCTTCCTGCGCCGGAGTTCACCGTCGTCGACCAGCAGGTCGAGTCGGCGCCCGGCGGTGTCGAGCCTCACTAAGTCACCCGTTCGAGCCAGCGCCAGCGGGCCTCCGACCGCCGATTCGGGGCTGACGTGCAGCACGACTGTGCCATATCCAGTTCCGCTCATCCGGGCGTCCGAGATGCGCAGCATATCGCGGACCCCTCGCTTGAGCAGCTTGGCAGGGATTGGCAGGTTGCCGTACTCCGGCATGCCCGGAGCCCCGACCGGACCGCCGTTCTTGAGCACCAACACGGACTCCCCGTCCACTTCGAGGTCCGCCAAGTCGATACGCCGCATCAGATCCTCGTGGTCTTCGAAGACAACGGCCCGGCCCGTGTGCTGCAGAAGATCCCTTGACGCGGCGCTGGTCTTCAGCACAGCCCCGCGCGGGCAGAGGTTTCCCCGCAGGATCACTGTGCCTCCCTCCGGCTGCAGCGCCCGGTGGCGCGAACGGAGAACATCGCGGTCATGGCACTCGGAGCCGCGCACGTTCTCGGAAATGGTTCTGCCCGTGACAGTGATGCATTCGCCGTTGAGTTGGTCAAGAAGGTCGTTCATCACGACCGGGATCCCCCCGGCGTAGAACATGTCCTCCATGAGATGCTCTCCCGAAGGCTGGATGTTGGCGACCACAGCCGTCTCCCGGGAGATCTCGTCGAAGCGCTCCAAAGGTAGGTCTACGCCCAGCCGGCCGGCCAGCGCCTTTAGATGGATGATGGCGTTGGTCGATCCGCCGATGGCCATGTCGACGCGTACGGCATTCTCTATCGCCTCGCGCGTGAGGATCTTTGAGGGCCGCAGATCTTCGCGCACCATCTCGACGATGCGCTCGCCGCTGCGGTGGGCGATCTCGTAACGGCGCGAATCGGCAGCCGGAATGTTCGCGCAGCCAGTCAGCGTCATGCCTAGGGCCTCGGCAATGCTGGTCATGGTCGAGGCGGTGCCCATCACCATGCAGTGCCCGGCCGAGCGGGACATGCCACATTCGATCTCGCACATCTCCTCGTGGGTGATGCGACCGGCGCGCAGCTCATCCCAGTAGTGCCAAAGATCCGTGCCCGAACCGAGTTGGCGATCCTTCCACCTGCCCTTCAGCATCGGCCCACCGGTGACGAATATCGACGGGAGGTCGGCACTGGCAGCACCCATCAGCTGGGCAGGCGTAGTCTTGTCGCAACCGCACAGCAGCACGACCCCATCCAAGGGATTGGCCCGGATCGACTCCTCTACGTCCATTGCCATCAGATTGCGGAACATCATCGAGGACGGACGCATGAAGGGTTCGCCGAGCGAGATGGTCGGAAACTCGAGCGGGAAACCGCCCGCCGACCACACACCGCGCTTGACGGCTTCGGCGACTTGGCGCAGGTGGGCGTTGCAGTTGGTCAGCTCGGACCAGGAATTGCAGATGCCGATGACCGGCTTGCCGGAGAAGACACTCCCCGGAAACCCCTCCGCCCGCATCCACGAGCGGTGCAGGAACCCGAGTTTGTCGTTCCGTCCAAACCAGTCCTCTGAGCGCAGCTTTCCGTTTTCGCCGGGCATTTGGCGGCCATTATATTCGCTTGGGCGCCAAGACTAGTACTTGACAACCTAGGCGCAACGGGGTGAAGTGACGATCCTGCACGGGCGCGGTCCAGTGCCGATCTTGCGTGTTGCAGGGGTGACACACGAAACCGGCCACAGAGAGCGCCGTTGCAGTCAAGGTGGAGGCGCCTTGGGTCCTGATGGGAAGTCTGCTGGACGGGCGGTCCCGTGAATGGTACGCCCGCATGGACACGGACCAATGCCACAAGCGCTCCGTGCAGGAGAGCCGAAGGCGCCTCCTCCGACGCGCACCCCTGTTGAAGCATCACTAGCCTCGTCCGCTCCCGAACGGTAGGTAGGGATGCCGCTTCAGCCGTTCCTACCACTCTCGGCCAGAGCACCCCGCGGCACCTCCTTGACCAACGGTCTCGTCAGTGTTGGGTTGTCGAACTGGCTCTTGGCTTGTCGCGCGAGCGTCCCCGCGAACAGCACGAGCACGCAGACCACACCCTTCATCCGCTCTACTCGCTACAGTACATTCCCAACATTCCTATCCTTCCTCGGACTAAGCCTCGTGTACCTTACCGGCACTTCGACCGGATCGCCTCTATGCAAGCTTTTGAGAATCTAAGTGCTATGCGGTCGGGCACGTGTCAAGCAGCGACTCGATACCATACTTCACCCGCTCGAGGCCTGGGGGCTGTCAAACGCACCGACGGGCCACGTGCCGCCCGAATGTGGTCGTGGTCTCCTGATGGGTACGAGAGTCAGCAGCCATCGACACCTGCAAGGCGGTTGCGCATCGCGGATCATCGTGTCTCTAGACGCGTGCTCGAGCTGGACGCTCAGCATGTCCGGACGCTTCCGGTTCGCCCGTATTGCCTCCGGCAGTGGGGTCCCGTTGGGGAAGTTCGTCGTTTCGTACTGGACCGTCACGTTGATCGGGGCCAGTTCGTCGTCACAAGACAGCACGAAGCCGCTGCCGCCGAGGGAGTCCCAGCCGTTCGACTCCAATTGCGAGGGCTCGGGCGGCAGTGCATGTCGGTCCCGTACCCCTTCGTTACGCCGCGTACGCGATCCCTCTCACGGGACCTAGACGTTAGGCTGCTCGACCATCCCGAATTCCAGATCGTCCTCTGATGTACATGCCCACCCAATTCGAACTGCTGCCAAGGCGTCTGCCCAGCCAGTGCCAGATGCACGGCCCCTGCGACCGTCTTGCTGCTCACGGTATGTCTGCGTCCGTTGCGCGGTGCCCCGGCTCCGGTGCTGGGCCGGGCAACGCTCAGAGACGCTGAGAGTCCCGTTCATCCGGTGCAGCGCCGGGTAGTTTCGGTCCCAGCGCTCGGCTGTTGACTTCAGCGGGCGGCTGACTGGAGTTCACCAAGCGCTTGGTCAGAGACAGGGTAACGCTCCCTTGGGTGAGC